>NZ_CP026116.1:1581730-1898076 GCF_004101845.1 Latilactobacillus curvatus JCM 1096 = DSM 20019
TTATCTTGTTCATTATTGCAGCGGTAGTTAATCAATTCCAACTTTTGAAAACACCAGTTTTACAACTCTTACACGATGATCAACAACCAAATCGCGTTTCACAAAATAAATTAAGCCGTATTGTACAAATTGTCTTGGGCTTACTTTTCTTAGCTGTTGGTTACTATATGATGATTAAAGTCGCAACGTTCCAAATTATGGGCTTAGTTGTGGCATTAGTGACAATTGTGCTCGGGACGTACTTCTTGTTTAATGCCCTTTTCGGCTGGTTGATTACGTTGCTCAAACGTAACAGCAAGATTCGTAATCGTGGTTTAAATAATTTTACGTTAGCGCAATTGAGCTTCCGCATTAAGGATTACACCAAGATGCTCGCATTGGTGGCGATGTTATTTGCATTGGCACTAGGCGCAATTACAGTTGGGATTGGCTATCAAAGTGAAATTCCAGAAATGGCAGAAACAATGGCGCCTTACGACGTTGTTTTAAATCAACCGAACCAAGAAGCATTGCGCCTCACAAAAGATTTAAAGGGTGTGAAGGCGACTGCTAATTACGATGTTAAAGAAGATGCGAAAACTGTCTACTATCGGACAGCACAACTTGAAAAGTCACCAATCATGGCCATTCAGTTTGGTAATGGGAATGGTGTCGCCCGCGCAAAAGGGGTTAAACCGGTGAAACTCAGTGAGATTCAAAACGGCGATTCTTCATCCTTGCGCGCAATTCAAGTGCCAAGTCAATCTAGTAAGGACGTTAAAGTCGTCTCTGACGCTGAATTTAATCAAGTGGCAGGCGCAACCACGCAAGTTAAAACATATCGGGTCAAAGACTTTGCGGTTAATTTACCCGTTATCAAAAAAATTCACGCACAACAAGTGATTGCAAATCCTGAATTGGCTAAAGGTCAAGGGGCTACAATGGATAGTAGCAAGTATGCTAACTATAAGCTAGCGAACAGCATGTTCAGTGGGCTCGAATTTATGGGCTTCTTCCTCGGGATTGCATTCTTAGCGATGTTAGCAAGTTGCTTGATGTTCAAGATTTTATCTGGGGCAGCTAGTGATGTTAAACGCTACACAATGTTGGCTAAAATCGGGACGCGTCGCAATCTATTGCAACAATCCATTGCCAAAGAAATTGGGGTCTTATTCCTCTTACCAGGTATCGTCGGCGTCATCCATGTCCTCTTTGGTCTTCAATTGTTCAAATTGATTATGATTGATCCATATAATGATCTCTGGATTCCATTTTCAATTTTCATTATTCTCTACGCAATCTACTACTTGCTCACTACATGGCTCTACAAAGGAATTGTGTTGAAGGAAGTTAAATAGTAGATGGTTGAAACAGTTTAAAACATAGGAATCAGTCTAAAAAAGCCCCCTTTAATCTGAACTTCGAGATTAAAGGGGGCTCTTTTTAGATGAGGTCGAAGTTGTTTCTCTAGACGCTACTTGTTACACTGATGTCATTAAGAGGCGTATACCACGCTGGATTAGTTTTTAACTTGCTTAGCTACAATTGTGGTGAGCATTTTACCTACAAAAAAAGCCAAAGAAGACTGCCGAAACTGTCATTTGAAGCGCGTATTATTATTGAACGGCATGAATTATTGCCCACAAAAAAAGCTGAACAGTCAGAATAATATTGCCCAGCTCTATATTCAATGAATATTCATACATCAATTATCGTTTTGATACTATTGAAGGGTTAATTGATTGTAACTTTCAACAGTAACGCCTTCGTCTGTTAAAATAACTTTAGTAATACTACCGTTCATTGGACTAACGGTAACATCGAATTGGTCGTTACCAAACTTGCCAACAATACTGCGAATGGTTGTGCCATGACTGACCATCAAGACTTTATCACCGTCAGAACATTCAGCACGAAGTTGTTTGAAACCTTTACCGACGCGGGCCCAATATTCAGCGGCATCTTCAGCATCGTGGAAGGGATCAGCTTCTTTCATGAAATCTTTAGAGGCATCGAGTGAGTATTTGGTGATGATTTCTTGGAAGGTTTTGGCATCATGACTGGCACCTGCCATGTACCACGCTTTGGGTGAATCTTCACCTTCAAAATAGCCGTAGAATTCTTCGCGGAAGTGCGGTGTGATAGCATATGGAGTATCAAGGTAGAAATTCTTATGGAGAATAATTTTAGCGGTGTCCATTGCGCGACTGCGGTCACTAGAATAAGCTTGAGCAAAATTAACTTTCGCTAATTCTTTGCCAGCGCGTTCGGCATCTGCAATCCCTTTCGGAGTAAGTGGTGAGTCTGACCAACCTTGCATCCGGTTATAACGGTTAAAGAATGTTTGACCGTGACGCACTAAATAAAGTGTGATTCGTTTCATATCGTAACCCTCCAACAATAGCTTTTAGTACCTTCATTCTAGCATAGATAAAAATGGTGTGCAGGGTCATTCCATATTTTTTGCAAAACGGTTATATACATTTATAATTTTTAATGGTAATAATAACAATTGATTTATAATCAATTGCAATTATCATTAAGAGAGAATAAATTTTAAAAGATACTAATAAATAACTTTATCAATATTTATTAATATTTTAAGCATAAATCTTTTAATTTTATACATTTTGTGTTATTTTTGACTAGTAACACTTAATAACCACGTTTAGTGTTTATGTAAAGGAGTGGTTCGATGCAACCAGAAACGGATAGTAACCTTGTTGATCGATTCAACGAATGGTATCTGCAAATTGGCCAAATTTACAATAAGATAAATCATTTAACTGTCACGCACGACTTGACATACGATCAATTTTTGATTCTCAGAGAGGTCAAATTAAACCCCAATATTGAAGTGGCGAAATTATCGGAATCCTTTGATCTTTCAGGCCCAGCAATTTCACGTAAAATTAATGTTTTATTCAGAAAACACTTAATTGTTAAAAATCGCAGTGATGAAATGGACCAACGTAAAGTATTCATTTCATTGAATGAGCAAGGATTACGAATGGTTGATCAATTGGAAGTCGATTTCTACTTATTCTTTAAACATTTTAAAGATGACGGCAATGCAGACCTTTCTCAATTATTCGCACAAACAAACCACTTATTCGATACACTGGATAAATGGGAACCTAATTCAGATATTATTGATTAGGTCAAAAAAAGCCGCGCACAAATTTAAATTTGTGCGTGAAGTGAACCCCCGATATTGGACCAAAATCCAATATCGGGGGGTTTTATATTGACCAAATATTCTAAAACATTAAAAATAAAAGTTGTTCAGGATTATCTAACGTCATCCTTAGGTTATGAATTAATAGCGAGAAAATATGGTATTAAGAGTAACTCACTAGTTGTCTCGTGGGTTCAACGTTATAAGGCCTTTGGCCCAAAAGGACTAGATGTCCTATCACCCGAAAAAACATTTGATGGCTCATTTAAGATGAATGTTTTAAAATGGATGAAAACGAATAAGGCTTCTTATCCGAAAACCGCACTTCATTTTAATATCTCAAATGTCGGGACCATCTGGCAATGGCAACATATTTGGGAGACTGAGGGCGCTGATGCCTTATATCGTTCCAAAGGACGGCAAACAATTATGTCAGCTGATAAACAATCAAAAAAACGGCAACAAACAGAGTTAGAACGTCTTAGAGAAGAAAATGAATTGCTACAAATCGAGAATGAATACCTAAAAAAATTAAGAGCCTTAGTCCAGGAAGAAGAAAACAACAAGCGCAAGTTATCCAAGAGCTAAGGCTTAAACACAAACTAGTAAAAATTCTAAAAATAGTTGGTATGGCCAAAAGTACGTATGAATACATTATTAGTCATGAACCGAACGGTTCATCTGACCAATCTGTTAAACAAACCATCCAAATAATCAAGAAGAATCATCCAGCGTACGGTTATCGTCGTGTAACTGGTGAATTACATCGTATGAATATCTTAGTAAATCATAAAAAAGTACTTGTCTTAATGCGAGAACTGCAATTACTATCAACTGCATTTAACAAACGTACTCGTAAATATAATTCATATAGAGGCAATGTTGGCACCGTTGCTAAGAACTTGATCAACCGTCGTTTCTTCACTGATCGTCCTTATCAAAAACTAGTAACAGACGTTACTGAAGTTCGCTGGGGAACCAAGACAATTGATGAACGCGCCTATTTCACATGTATTTATGATTTATTCTCAGGTGAAATTCTCAGCCATCAAGTTAGTAAACACCCTACTGTTGAATTTACTACAACTGTTTTGAATCGAGCAGTTAAGAAAATCCCTAAGAATTTAAAATACCGGACAACAGTTCACTCAGATCAAGGATTTCAATACCAGCATCAAGATTGGACTCATATCTTGAAAGAACATCGCATTTTTCAAAGTATGTCTCGCAAAGCAACATGTTTAGATAATGCAGCAATGGAGAGCTTTTTCCATATTATGAAAGCCGAAGCTTTCTACCAAAAAGAAACCGATACTTATGAAACACTAGTTTCACAAATATCGGTTTGGATTGATGAGTATAATTTTTCAAGAATTAAAACAAAACTGGGTTGTAAAAGTCCGATTGAATATCGAATTTTTACAACCCAGAAAGCTGCTTAAAGTTTCGTCCAATATTTGGGGTTCACTTCAGCGCGGCTTTTTTTATTTAATCGTTAAAGTTGCCATTTTCTACGTCTTTGATGAAAGTCTTCAAGTGATCGAAGTAAACGGGTGCGTTATCAATCATGTGATGGTGACCACCATTTGGCGTTGTCACTAAGCGAGCATGGGGAATCTTTTCAGCCATGATCTTAGCGGTTGCGATTGGCATGGTTTCGTGTTCACCAAATGTGATTAACGTTGGGACAGTAATCTTGTGGAGTTGGTCACGGAAATGCCAATCCTTTAATTTCCCAGTCACAACGAATTCATTATCACCTTGGAAGACGCCATAAACGTCGGTTGCCATTGTTGGGATTAAATGTGAGATTGCAAGTGGTTGTTTGCGATCAACGTAACCAGCGTTTAACTTGTCAACAAGTGCTTGGTATTCATCGTTGTCGTAATCATTCTTAGCTTCACAGTCTTGCATGAATTTCAATTGTTCAGGGGTCATGATGTCTTCACGAATTTTGTTGATGTTTGTGACATATTCGTCAATTTCATCGACCATACTCGAGATGATGGCACCTTTTAAGTGTTGGCCATATTTAGCAGCGTACATTTGGACCAATGCGCCACCCCATGATTGGCCGATTAAGTAGAAGTTGTCGATGCCCAGTTTTTGACGGACTTCTTCAACTTCATCTAAGAAGTAATCATATGTTAATAATTGGTCATTGCCTGGTTGTGAGTAATCAGGTTGATCAGAATAAAATGAACCAAGTTGGTCGTACATGTGTACTTGTACACCAAGATCAGCTAATTCCTTACCGAAGTTTTCCCAGTATTCGTGATTACCACCAGGGCCACCGTGTAAGCAGAGTAAATGAATGTCGCCTGTTCCTTGCGTATTAGTCCATAAATGGTAACCATTATCCAATGTGAGGATTGTTGTTCCTTGTTTCATATCTGCACCATCCTTTAATTATGATAGTTTCATTATAAACCTATTAGAGAGAATGTGCGAGGGTCAACATGATTTAGTTGAGCGTTTCTAATTGGCGTCGAATGGCAGGAACAGCCTGTTTATTCCCCGTTAGAATGAGGTGATCATTGAGATGGATTTGCGTGTCACCATGCGGCATGATCAGTTGCTTATCGCGGTAAATTCGACTAATTGTGACTTGGTCCACAAATGGGAGATTAGAAAGTTGAATCCCGGTGAAGCGCCGATTTTTAACCGTGACTTCGAAGAGCCCGGCATCGGTGTTATCAATGATTTGTAAGGTAGATGGAGTCTCGATTAAACTTCGCAACAGACTGATATTTGCTTCGTAAGTGTTAAAAATTTCAACGCCATGTTCTTTAAGTTCATCGTATTGATCGTCCGAGATATTCTTAAATTCAAAGCGGGCGATGATCCGCGGTACTTTGGCCTGAATCGCTTGTTGGGCAAGTTGATAATTTTGCTCATTATTTAAATAGCCTAAGACCAGGATATCTGTATCGAAGACGGCCGCGTCAGTTAAGGTGGCTGGTGCCAAGTCAGGCAAGAGTTCGAGGTTGGCTTGGCTATGGTAGATTTGATAATTTTGTTCGTTATTGGTAAATAATTCGCTTGTGTACAGACCTTTGGATAACTGTTGGGCGATTGGAATTGTCATGATGTTGGCGCCGATGAAGTTAACACGTTTGCGTGGCATCTCTTCAGGCGTTGGTAAGTAGAATCGATTGAACAGAATCGGACCAAGAATACAGCTAATCACCGCTGCAATTGTGAAAGCGCCGGATTGCTGTGTCGTGATAACCTTCAAGTTGAGACCGACCGTCAAAATGGGTAAGACCAACGTGATGGTCGTCGAACTGAGGAAAGTCCCGGCGAGGGCGTTGGTGACTTTGAAGCGCCGTTTTAAGACGAAGTAAATCAAAACTTTGGCACCCATGAAACTGATGAAGAAAAAGGGAATCAGGGTCAGTGATTTAGGATCACGTAAGAGCGCGGGGATGTTGAGTTTTGCACCGGTCATAATGAAGAAGATGGGAATGAAAAAGCCGTAGCCGGTTGATGTTAATTTATCTTGCGTCTCTTCACGGGGGCGTAAAAGTTTCATGACCATGCCGGCTAAGAAAGCGCCCAAAATACTTTCGGCACCGACTTCTTCGGCAATCGATACAAGTGTGATGATTAAGAAAAAGGCTAAACGAATATCGAGTTGAGTCGTTGACTTATCAATCCGCTCAAAGAAGTGATAAACAGTTTTAAAACGCATCAATAAGAAGATCGCGGCTAAGAAAATTAGTGATAGTAACCACAGACTCTTAGAACCAGGATTATTGAGGGCGGCATAAATTGTTAACGAAATCAGCGGGACGATTTCCCCGAGGACGGCAATTAACAGAATTGTTTGGCCAAGCGGCTGGCTGAGGAGTTCTTTTTCTTTCAACGCGGCGATGACGACCCCTAACGCGATGGTTGAAAAGAGAATTGTTGCGAGTCCAATATCGGTGAACAACCCACTCCATGCCAATAAACTGGCGAGTCCTAGCGAACTTAATAGGATCAGCGTAAAACTACCGACTGCCAGTTGTAAGGGCGTCAGCGGTGTTTTAACGCCAGATTTAGCTGTGGTGGGTTGCTTTTTAAAGAGTTCAAAGTCGATTTCCATCCCGCTTAAGAAAATTAAGACGGTCACACCCAATGATGAAAGTTCCGTCAGTGTGGGGGTGGTTGAGATGAGGTGGAAGCCACTTTGTCCGAGTAAAATCCCGACCAAAATTTCCGCAACGGCGGTTGGTAAATAAGAAATCTTAAATTTTGCCATGAGTAACGGCGTCATTAAAGCCGCCAATAGAACGATTACGAGCGCTAAGCTTGTCATAAAAAAGATCCTTTCAATGCTCAATAAAGTTGTGTAGAGCATACACTAACCTACTAAAGCATGTCAAAGCCGAATAGCTTCCGAGCAACAGCACGGGTTCGTAAATAGGCGGTGTAGCCGACTGTTTGCGGGCCACAGCTGTGCACAGGAAGTTGGCTTTGATAGCTAGATGGGTACTAAAGCATGTCAAAGCCGAATAGCTTCCGAGCAACAGCACGGGTTCGTAAAATTGGCTTTTTATATATTGGCGCTAATATTATCGATTTTGTTGATAATTCGTTAGTGATTAAATTATTATTAAAAAGTTGGCATTATCGCTAGTTAATATCTACAACTAATTTACAATTGGTAATAACTTCTGTAAAATAGATGCTACGATATTAAAAAGGGGGCGATCTAAAATGAAGATAAAAGAAAGTCTCGCGGTTGGAATTTTTGCCTTTTTTGGCGGGATTTTACGCTATGCAATTGGGCTCGGATTGCACCAAGCAGCAGGGTTTCCGTATGGCACTTTGTGTGTGAATTTAATCGGGGCGTTTTGTCTTCCTTTTTTAATGCGTTACATCGTGGTTCGTTATCAGATCAGCGATACGCTGGCACTTGCAATGGGCACGGGCTTTTTCGGCGCCTTCACGACTTTTTCTAGTTTTAGCGTGGATGCATTGAAGTTATTGGTGGCCAATCAATGGTGGCCATTTAGCCTGTATATCGGGATTAGTTTGATTGGCGGTGTCTGCTTAAGTTTAGTGGCAGATTACTGGGCAGTTTGGCTGCTCGATCGGCAAGGAAAGTCGCAGGTGCTAAAATGATGACGTTATTAATTGTCGGATTGGGCGCGGCAATCGGCGCTATTTTGCGGTATCAATTAACCCGTCTTGGAACGCAGATTGCCAGCGAATATCCATTAATCACCTTTTTAATTAATTTAACGGGGAGCTTTTGCTTAGGCTGGGTGACCGGGGCACAATTGGATCAAACGTGGACGCTCTTTTTGGGCGTCGGGGTCTTGGGTGGCTACACGACTTTCTCAACGTTCAATAGCGAATTGAGTCAGCTGTGGTTCCGCCGCCGTTACCATATTTTCTTTGGTTATCTGCTATTAACCTACGGGTTAGGGCTGGTGGTTGCAGCGGCCGGCTTTTTTGTGGGAAGATCGTGAAACGTGCTTTAGCAAATAACTTTTTCCGCTTAGCTACATCAGGAAAACAATCGACTACATCGCTTATTTCCCTGATTAGGCTAATCCTCGAAAGTTAAACCGTTTCAAACGCACTCTAAACGTGCTCCGATAGGCATATTTCTACGCTTAACCAAATTTACCGAACCGACGATTGCATCGCCAATTCGGTAAATCCAGTTAATGCTCAAAATATAAGCGCCTATCGTCGCACTCTTGTGAATTTAGTGTTAAACTTGTAGAACTGTTTATTTAGAAATCGGGGGACATCTGCTTTGACTGACGAACAAAAATCATTAGAACAACGCCGTTTAACCGAGATTGTCGGTTTAATTAAAAACGCCGAAAAGCACTTCGAAGGCGCCGTTGAACGGGCTAAATCAGAAGAAAAAGAAATTAACGCAAACTTCTTTAATGATGTACGGTTGAATTTCAATAATGATTCAGCAATGACTGAAACGGCAGTCTCAATCGAACAACAACGGCAAATGTTGCAAGAACGGAATAATTCTTGGCAACAATCTTCCCGGCAACTTGAGACTTTACAAAAAATGGAAAAAACCCCTTATTTCGCGCGGATTGATTTTAAAGAAAAGGGTGAACCAAAGTCTGAGTCCATTTATATTGGGCTAGGGTCATTCACCGATCGCGAAGATCATTTCTTGATTTATGACTGGCGGGCACCTATTTCATCAATTTACTATGAAGGGAAGACTGGTGAAGTTACGTACCAAACGCCTGACGGCCCGCAAGACGTCAATATTTCTTTGAAACGTCAATTCTTAATTGAAGATGGCCAAATTAAGGCGTTATTTGATACGCAAGAAACAATTGGTGACCAAATGTTACTGGAAGTATTGGGCGAAAAGTCTGATACACAAATGAAGAGTATCGTGACGACCATTCAACGGGAACAAAATCAAATCATCCGGAACACTGACGCGGACTTATTGTTCGTGCAAGGGGCCGCTGGTTCTGGGAAAACATCCGCGATTTTACAACGGATTGCCTTCCTACTTTACCGGTATCGGGGTAACCTGGATTCCAGTCAAGTGATCATGTTCTCGCCGAACCAATTGTTCAACGATTATATCGCTGACGTGTTGCCTGAACTTGGCGAACAAAACATGATTCAAATGACTTACTATCAATATGTTGCACGGCGTTTGCCGAACCTTGCTGTTCAGAGTTTATTTGACCAATTCGAAACACCAATCACGGAAACTGATGCGCGGATTAGCCGTTTGAAAGAAAGCCTAGTCTTCTATAAAGCAGTTAAACGTTACGCAGCGCATCTTGAAAAAGGTGATATGCGCTTCCGTGACTTGAAAGTGAACGGGAAGGTCTTGATTAGTAAGGAAAAAATCAGCGACGTCTATTACCGTTTCAACGAAAACTATCACTTAGGAAACCGGCTAGACGCGACGAAGGAAAGTTTATTGCGCAGTTTGAGCCATAAAGTCGACCACGAAACCAAGGCGGACTGGGTGACAGAACGCGCTGAAAACTTGAGTGATGAAGAACTCCGCGAAATTATGGCGGGCAAAGACTTTAAGACTGGTGAAGCGGAAAGTAAATATATCGCTAAACAAATCGTTTTGAAGGCTTTCAAACCCGTTCAAAAAGGAATTCAACGCAATCGCTTCTTGAGTATTCAAGCACAATACGTCCACTTCATGCGGGTTGTGCCGCAATTGGTTGATTTGGCTGAATTTGACCTGACACCAGAAATCTGGAATGATCATGTGACTGATTTTGTCGCTAATTTAAAGGCCAAACAAATGACGTTATCAGATGTGACACCTTACTTGCATCTTTATGATTTAATGACCGGTAAGCACGGCGAACGCGACATGCGCTTTGTCTTTATCGATGAAATCCAAGATTACACACCATACGAATTGGCCTTCTTGAAGATGCACTTCCCTAAGGCGCGCTTCACGTTACTCGGTGATTTGAACCAAGCGATTTTCACCAAAGAAAACAGCACGAACCTATTACAACAAGTGCAACAACTCTTTAATGCGCAAAATACGAAGGTCGTTCAATTGACGCGTTCATATCGGTCAACTGAACAAGTCACTGACTTTACCAAAGGGCTCTTAAAGGGCGGTCAAAAAATTGAAGCTTTCAACCGTGAAGGCGACAAGCCAAACTTGATTGTGCGTCAAAGCGAAGATCAATTGGTCGCTGATGTGAATGCGCAACTCGCTAAAAATGAAGCAGATAAGTTAACGACGGCGATTATCACCAAGACATTGGTGCAAGCCCAAGAACTAACAGCTAAGTTGAAAGCCAGTGGCACAAAAGTCACTTTAATTCGTTCCGAAAATCAACGTTTGGCAGCGGGTACGTTAGTCGTTCCAAGTTTCTTAGCCAAAGGATTGGAATTCGATGCGATTATCGGCTGGCAAGTCAGTGCAACCAACTACAATCATGAAGATCAACGGCAATTGCTCTACACGATCTGTTCGAGAGCGATGCATCGCCTCACTTTATTAGCAACAGGTGGCATGTCACCATTGATTGATAATGTGGATGCAGATGATTACACGTTAATTAAATAGAAAAAACGCGCGCTGAAAGGCGGGCGTTTTTTGATTGGATGAAAAGTGTAATCGCGAGAAAATGGGCAATGAATATTTGGTAGATTGCAAATTTAATCCGAATTTTTGGACAAATTTGTCAGCATAACCTGATACGGTGTTTGCCAGTCGAGTATTTTAAGCGGTCGCTGGTTAATTTGGAGTAACGTCGTCGTTAAATCTTGAGCACTAATGTGCTCAAAACGAGTCCCTTTAGGATAAAAATAACGTAAATTCCGATTAAAGCGTTCATTACTACCACGTTCAGCTGGCGTATAAGCATGGCAGTAATAGGTCTTAATACCATATTGTGATTCAAGTGATACTAGCCCACTAAACTCAGTGCCACGGTCCACAGTAAAGCTGTGCACCGGACCATTAAAAGTGGTTAGGAACTTAGTTAGTGCTTCATTAACAGTCGCTGTCGTCCGATCTTTTAACCGGTATGCCCAAAGGAACCGTGATTTGCGATCGATTAAAGTTAATAAAACTGCCTTACTATGCCCACGAGGACCAACGACTGTATCTAGTTCAAAATCGCCGATGCGCTTACGTTGATTAATCATCATGGGACGCTGTTCAATTGATCGCCCCAAAGATTGATTATATTTGGATCGTTGGTCAACGTTACGCCGTTGGCGTACGCCATGTTCAGGTAGATCATTCAAGGAGAAACCAATTCTCCCCTGATTTAGCCAATTATAAATAGATTTAGTAGCTAGTTTAAATTCGTGAGCAATCATTCCTGGTGACCAGCTTAGACGTAAATGGTTGAGAATTTTTTGCTTTAACTCATCGCTCAGCTTAGTTTTCCGACCACATCGTGATCGCTTGTATTCGGCATCTGTTTGTGCTAATTCAGCCTGATAAGGTTGACATCGAGATAATTCATAAGAAATTGTTGACGGTGATCGGTTCAGCCGAACGCCCATTTGGATATTGGACAGCCCTAGTTCACAAAAGGTTTCGATTTTAATTCGTTCGGAATAGGTTATACTAGACAAAAGATCAGCTCCTAAAAGATGGGTTTGTGGTAAACACCATTTTAAAGGAAGCTGATCTTTTTTGTCCGAACAGCGTTCGGATTAATTTTACAATCTACCATTTATACTTACTTATAATTCGATCGTCCCCCTTAGACTGATGCTGGAATGGCAATTATCGATACTAAAGTATTTTTATGAGGAGTGTATGATGCAAAGATTAAAGTATTTTTACAAGCGACATGCCTTAACAGTAACCCTATTATTTTTTGGACTATTAAGTATTGCGATGGTTGCAATCGTCTATTTACAGCCCAATAAAATCCTGTCTGGTTCTGACTATCACCGCATTGAGAATTTGGCACTTTCGATTAAACAGGGAGAGTGGTTTCCGAGAATCAGTTACTTTTTCATCGGCGGAAGGGGCTATGCGGCAGGTCTTTTTTACCCAGATGCTTTTCTCTACTTACCAGCTATTCTGAGAGTAGTAGGACTATCAATCAAAGAGAGTTTTATTGTATTTGCAATTGCGATTAATTTTAGTACGTTTTTAATCACATATATTTCAGGAAAATTAGCGGATTTTAATAAGAAGCAAGCATTAATATTCTCTTTGATGTACGGTCTTAGTATTTATCGTTTTGCAGATTTAGTTAATCGGCAAGCCATTGGTGAAGTGATCGCGCTCACCTTTTTCCCATTAATGATTGTGATGCTAACGCGGTTAAAAAAAGGTGAGCACCGGTATTGGTATCTGTTATCAATAGGGATGGCAGCTATTGGTTATAGTCATATGATTTCTGTTGAAATAATGGGCATTGTCATCATTATTTATACCTTATTAAATCTCAAGAGATTCTACCAAAATAAAAGTTTAAAGTATCTCATTGCTGCTGGCTTATTAGCAATCGGTTTATTAGGGCGTTATTTCTTAGCGGTTGGAGAACAAATGGCAACCACGATTTTTCAAGTAACCGCACAACCCCTGGCATTTTTATCTGACCGCACATTACCCTTTAAAGACATTGTTGTTAATTCATTAACGAATGCTGTTTTTCATGCGAATACAGTGAATGTCGGTATCACGATTCTACTCGGATTAGGCATCGCGTGTGGTCTATTTTACTATTCCAAAAACGACCGTGATTTAATTGGGATTGCGTTGGGGCTATTCATAGCTACGACGTCGATTATGCCGTGGCATTTGTTGGATCATACAATTATCAATACGATTCAGTTCCCGTGGCGTTTTTTTGCCATTATTACGGCAATTGTGAGTTACTTAGTTGCTAAGGATGAATGTCATTTATTAAAGAATAAGTACTACTTTTATCTGCTAATTCTGTTGTTGGGCGCAGGAAATGTCATCTACTCTACGAATAGTATTCAAAACCAAAGTTGGCGCTTTAGAACGAATGCTGCCTATAACACGCCCAACCCTTATTACATTGGGGCCGGACATGAGTATTTACCTGCTCAAACCGACTACCAGAAAATTTTGCGACATAAAAAACAGGTCATTAAGTATCAGCCGCATAAAATAAAAATTACAAATGTACGGCATACATGGGGCCGTTATCAGTTTGATTTCAGGACACTGACGGATCAAAAAGCAGTTGTTGAAGTTCCCTTTATTTATTACAAAGGGTACGTTGCCGAACTCAACCATCATCAGCGATTACCAATGCAGATGAATAAACGAACTGGGTTAACACAAGTTGCGTTGAAGGGAACTGGTAGAATCACCGTTTATTATCGAACAACTACGATTCAGAGAATAGGGACGGTGATCAGTTTGCTTAGTTTTGGGATGCTGATCATAATCATTTATAAAGAAAAAAGGCGAGCTACTAAATAGCGCTTATTCACGGTACTAGACTAATCCTCGAAATATAATCGCAAGATGACGCACTCTGTTTTGAAACGTGCTTTCATCTTGCATATTCCTGTGGTTAGTTACGCACCGCAAACAATCGCCTTAAGGCGCTTATTCACGGTACTAGACTAATTCCTCGGAATATAATCGCAAGATGACGCACTCTGTTTTTAATGTTAAAATGGATGCGTTTAGTATTGGAGGATTGTCGGATGAAGAACGAGATGAAATATTATGAAATCTCGCGTGATGAGTGGCGGGTTTTTCATGGCCGCGGTGACGCGTATACTGGCATCACGGACACGGAGCTGGAACAGATTCGGGGATTGAATGATCGGATTTCACTTGCGGATGTGAGTGATATTTATTTGCCATTACGGCATCTGATACAGATGCACTATGAACAGTACCAGATGCGCCAGGCCGAAAAATCTGAATTTCTAGAGATTAAGCCACATAGGACACCATTTGTCATTGGCATCGCTGGGAGCGTCGCGGTTGGTAAGAGTACGACGGCGCGCTTGTTGCAACTCCTTCTCAGCCGGGCCTACCCGGATAAGAAGGTTCAAATGATTACGACTGATGGGTTCTTATATCCGACAGCCACGCTGAAACAAAAAGGGATTCTTGATAAAAAAGGCTTCCCCGAAAGTTATGATATGCCGCATCTAATTCAATTTATGAATGCGGTCAAAAATAATGTTGGACCAGTCAAAGCACCGAAATATTCACATCAGATTTACGACATTGTGCCCGACGAGTTCGACGTGATTGACGATCCAGATATTTTAATTGTTGAAGGAATTAACGTACTACAGTTGCCATCAACTGAGCAGATTTACGTCAGTGACTTCTTCGACTTTTCAATTTATGTCGATGCGCAAGCCGACTTAATCAAGAAGTGGTTCCTTGAGCGTTTCGATCTATTACTCGATTTAGCCAAAGATGATCCGACCAACTACTATTATCCATACGCCATCAGTGACCGACAGAGTGCATTCAAGATGGCGCGGCGGGTATGGCGTGACATTAATTTACAAAATTTAAACGAATATATCTTACCAACGCGTAATCGTGCCGATGTCATTTTGCATAAAACAAAACATCACGTGATTGATAAGGTATTCCTACGTAAATATTAATAATAGAATGAGTTTTTTCACAGGAAGGCCGTCAATCCATTGACGTTTTCATTATTAATCAGTAAAATAGATACATTATAGTTTGATTTAGTGCTATGAATCTAGCAATTTGGTGTTACTTGTTCACACCAAATTGCTTTTTAAAAAGAGGAGTGAGTTGTTTGGCCCAAAAGGACATGCAAGATTTCGATAAGATTATCGTATTAGATTACGGTAGTCAGTATAATCAATTGATTACACGTCGTATCCGTGAATTCGGGATTTTCTCTGAATTGTTGCCTAACACGACAACAGCAGCAGAAATCAAGAAGATCGCCCCTAAAGGAATTATTTTCTCTGGCGGCCCAATGAGTGTTTACGATGATGGTGCCTTTTCAGTTGACCCCGAAATTTTTGAACTAGGGATTCCAATTCTCGGGATTTGTTACGGGATGCAGTTGATCAGTTTTAAAAACGGCGGGAATGTTGAAGCATCAACAGAACGTGAATATGGTAAGGCTGAAATTACAGTGACTGACAAAGACAGTGACTTATTCAAAGGTCTTCCTGAAAAACAAACGGTATGGATGAGTCATGGTGATAAAGTCACAGCGATTCCAGAAGGTTACGTGACAGTTGCTGAAAGTGATAATACACCTTTCACCGCCATCGAAAACCGTGAACGTCGGATTTATGGGATTCAATTCCATACCGAAGTGCGGAATACTGAATTCGGGAACGATATTTTGAAGAACTTTGCATTTGGCGTCTGTGGGGCCCAAGACAACTGGACAATGAACGATTTCATCGACATGCAAATCGAAAAGATTCGCGAACAAGTCGGTGACAAGAAAGTCCTTCTTGGTCTTTCAGGTGGCGTTGATTCATCTGTTGTTGGGGTGTTATTACACCGCGCAATTGGCGACCAATTGGTCAGCATCTTTGTTGATCACGGCTTACTCAGAAAAGGCGAAGTTGAACAAGTGATGGAAAGTCTTGGCGGTAAATTTGGGTTGAACATCATCCAAGTGGACGCTAAAGACCGTTTCATGAGTAAACTCGCTGGCGTTTCTGATCCAGAAAAGAAACGGAAGATTATTGGTAACGAATTTATCCAAGTGTTCGACGAAGAAGCAACTAAGTTAAACGGAATTGATTTCTTAGCGCAAGGGACTTTATACACTGACATTATCGAAAGTGGTACAAGTACTGCGACAACCATCAAATCACATCATAACGTTGGTGGTTTACCAGAAGACATGCAATTTAGCTTAATTGAACCTTTAAATACATTATTTAAAGATGAAGTCCGTGACCTTGGTGAAAAACTAGGCATGCCATATGAACTCGTATGGCGCCAACCATTCCCAGGCCCTGGCCTTGGGATTCGGGTCCTCGGTGAAGTCACTGAAGACAAATTAAAGATTGTCCGTGATAGTGATTTAATTCTCCGTGAAGAATTTGCACTCGCTGGCTTAGATAAAACTGTATGGCAATACTTTACAGTTTTACCAGGCATCCGTAGTGTGGGTGTCATGGGTGATGGCCGGACATACGATTACACAGTTGGGATTCGTGCCGTTAACTCAATCGACGGCATGACAGCTGACTTCTCACGGATTCCATGGGATATCTTGCAAAAGGTTTCTGTGCGAATCGTTAACGAAGTCGATCACGTCAACCGCATCGTGTACGATATTACGAGCAAGCCACCTTCAACAGTGGAATGGGAATAAAATCCTAATCAAAACACCGCAAGTCGTTTCGACGACTTACGGTGTTTTTTTTGTGCAATCAATTTAGGCTTTTAACGGTACTTCTTTGAAATCAGACGCAATATAAGGTACCGTCTAATCAATGAAAGTAGGGATGATTGATGACAAATGGGCAACAATTAGCGACTAGTGAAAAAATTAAACAAGGGATTGTCTTTGCGGTGGCGAAGTTAATTCAAATTCTCCCTTTAATTGGCTTAACCATGATTCATAGCGGGCAGTCGGTGGCGTCTTATATGCCGTATATCTTATTCTATACCGCGTTGAAAACTGGCTTATTATTCGTGAATAGTCTAGGCCACGTGCAGAATTCATTTAAAATAACTAGTATCAGTATGCTGCTAGCTGCTGGCGCCTTATTGCTATTGGCTATTTCGCCATGGCTGTATTTAACGGACATGGCGGCCTTTATCCTGGGCGCTAGTGCCAGTGTGATCATGCCAACCTATGAGGGCGTTTATTATCACGAGCGGGTGGTTTGGAAATGGCACCTTATGGGCACTGAGATTAAAACGTTATTGGCTTTTAGCCTAATAACGGTTGGTCTGTTGACCATCGCTAGTCATTTTTCATATCGGTTCATCTTTATTGTTATCATGCTATTTGTATTGATTGGCTTTATCGGTATGCAACGCTTCGAACCGTTTGTGAAGCAACTTGATGAATCGGTGTTCGTCGAACAAACCAAATCGATTAATAACCTGGAACTATTTGTCTGGGCAACCGCGATGGCGTTTGCGCTGAGATATCTGCGCCTTTTTGAAGCTAAATTTGTCTGGTTATTAATCACAGTCGCTGTCATTGGGTTAGTCGCGCTAATCCTGCGGGTGATCATCACGCGCGGCACTAAAACGAAGATGCCGGGTTGGCTTTTGGTTGCGGCTTTAATTAACGGGGCGTTTGAAACGTTCTTAATGCTCTATATTTTTGTCGCAATTCAAAATCAGAGTTTGATGATAGGCGCCTACGTGACTTACGGTGCAGGGATGATTTTAGCCCAAGTTATTAGAAAGAGCGTGCAAGGGCGCTTTTCGAAGTTATCAGACTTAAAAGTCCAATTACTAGGATTTGTTGCTGGTGCGTGGTTGATGATTACGCCACATCTAATTTTATTAGGCATCTTATTGATTAGTTTCTTTGGCAGTGCCAACAGCATTCTTTTAAATCATCGCGCTTATTACACCGGCGTCACGACGCCGGCCCAAACCTTAATTATTAAATATCGGAATACGTATCTCGGTAGTATCCTAATGCAATTTATCTTGATCACCGGCTTGATGGGCCTAGCCGTAATGCGGCAACAAGACATAACGGCCGTGATTGCCCAAATCAGTGGCAGCGTCGCAATGTCTGACACAACCAGTCAGTTGATTCACTTGGCCGGCCTGATTAGCGTTGGCTTGCTAACGGTAATTGCCGGATTGGCTGGCAGATACTTGCCGGCGGTGGATGAAAATCCGCTGATTTAAAAGTAAAAAAATAACGGTCCCTAAATGGGGCCGTTATTTTTGTGGTTTTTGAGGATTATGTTATTACTTATATGGATCTTTTTTGGGGATGAAAAGTGTAAAATGAGTAGAGAGGTGCCTTCTAGTGGTTCAATAGTTAATTAAACGAATATGAATGATCTAAAAGTATGTCCGGATTCTAAAGGACTGCTTAAAAATCAACATTCTTGGTTATGAGGATTGAGAGATATGTTAAAGAGTAAGTAACTATAAAATTCATTGTAATTATGAACTATTTAAAAGATACTACACAATGTAGTTTTGGTAAGGTAGATTGTAAAATTAATCCGAACGCTGTTCGGACAAAAAAGATCAGCTTCCTTTAAAATGGTGTTTACCACAAACCCATCTTTTAGGAGCTGATCTTTTGTCTAGTATAATCTATTCCGAACGAATTAAAATCGAAACCTTTTGTGAACTAGGGCTGTCCAATATCCAAATGGGCGTTCGGATTAATTTTACAATCTACCATAAGCCTACCGATTTTTTAATATTATTTTATTCATCAATTTCCGGCGCCGACCCAAGCTCTGCCTGAATCATCCAGATTTTCTTCTCAATTGCGGTTTTGAGACCAATGAAAATATCTTGGGTACTGAAGTCTTTTTCAACATCGGATACTTCAATGCCGTGTTGGTAAAGGTCTTCCAAGTAACGATAGCCATCAACTAAGTGTGCGAGGCGTTCTGGGGTTGTTTTGTCCCATTCACCAGGCCAGTCTTGAATCTTAGTGTTTTCGGCCATTTCTTTTAAGGTCGAGTAAGGACTGCCATCAAGCGCAATCAGCCGTTCAGAAATGACATCGAGTTGGCTGTCAATTTCCTCCATGAACTCATCCATCAAGGGGTGCAACTTCAAAAAGTTGGGTCCACGCATGTACCAATGCGTCTGATGGATAATCATTGACATCTGGCTCAAATCGGCAACGAGTTGATTTAATACTGCTTTGGTTTTCGTATATTTCATTAGATTGATCTCCTTTCGATATGGTTATTATAACATAGTGGTAGCTTAATCTGAAACGTTATACACTGGCAAATTAAGTTATTTATAGCCCGTAGAATTAAGTCGTTTTGAAAAGATGGAGACGTTACAATCTACCTTGTGGCATTAAAAATATTTTTTTTGGGAGTGATTTTAATCACTCCTTTTTTGTTTGATTATGTTGCATTTTTGATATCTTTACTATTTATAAAACAATACGAATAATTTTATTTTTGAGGTAATAAGATATAGAATGGCACTAACTTGTCGTTTAATATTCATAAAAATTATGGGGGAGTAGCTGTGATAAAAACCAAGATAACTAGTCTTGTCGTCATTGGGTTGATTTTGGGGGCAGGCTTATGGTTATATGGCAATATTGATGATGATGTTATGACTACAAAAACTGATAGTCAAACAACTAAGACAGTAAAGCAGGCAAAAACTGATAGTCAAACAACTAAGGCAGTAAAGCAGGCAAAATCATTAAGTCAACAGTACCAATATAAAGAAGCAAAATCAGTGTTATCGGGGCACAAAGGAACAACAGTTGATCATCTAAAAAAGAGTATTAATAAGCAACAGTCAAAGTTGGTCACGTGGGATGATCCGACAAAAATTTCACATCTTTTTTATCATTCACTAATTGTTGATCCTGGTAAAGCTTTCTCATCTAAGCAGGCACAGGGATACAAAGATTATATGGCGACCATCGACGAATTTATGCCGATGCTGAATCAGTTATATGATAATGGCTATGTATTAATTAACTTTAAAGATATCATTTCGATTGATAAACAAGGGAAGGTGACTTTCAAACCAGTCAAATTACCTGAAGGCAAGAAGCCTTTAATTATATCACAGGATGATGTTAACTATTATGAGTATATGAAGAATTCTGGATTTGCAGATAAATTAGTCGTTAATAAGCAAGGTGATGTTAAAAATCAATATACCAATAATGGTCAGAAGAAAATTGGTGATTATGACATGGTACCGATTATTGATACCTTCATCAAAAAGCATCCAGATTTCTCATACGGTGGCTCAAAGGGTGTGATTGCTGAAACGGGTTATAATGGGGCGCTAGGTTATCGTTCATCAAAGAGTCAATATGGTGATACAAAAAAGACACATCGCGAAGCTAAGAAAGCGACAAAGGTTGCTAACGCTATGAAAAAGGAAGGTTGGCAGTTTGCATCGCATTCCTGGGGTCATATAAATATGACTACGGCCAGTGTTGATGATATCAAAAAGGACACTGCACTTTGGCAAAAGGAAGTACAACCAATTGTTGGTAAAACACCAGTATTGATTTTCCCATTTGGAGCAGATATTGGCTCATTTACAAATTATACAAATGATAATGCAAAGTACACTTATCTTAAGAGTAGCGGTTTCAGTATTTTCGATAATGTTGATGCGTCACAGACATCATGGGGTCAATTAACAAATGATTATTATCGTAATGCGCGGATAAATGTCGATGGTATTCGTTTACATGAAACAATGACTGGTGAGAACACGGTTCTAAATGACTTCTTTAATACAAAAGATTTTTATCATCGTGATAAATAATGAAGAGCGCGAGACAAAAGTCGTCAACAAAAAATTGGGTTATTTTTCAAACAGTTAGACAACACTATCACTCTTCATCAACGTAAGTTAGATTTGTTGAAAGAACAGAAAAAAGGCTTTTTACAAAATATGTTTGTATAGGGTCTATAATTATATAAATCGCCCCTGTGAAAACCCATTAAAACAGCCCCCATTATCTACCGGTTAGATAATGGGGGTTGTTTTTTTGTTAGGTGATATAATAGTACTTAAAAAACGAGGTCGATGATCACATGCCCAATCACATATTTATCAATCGAGAGTCCGGGAATGATAATATTTCAATATTCTATGACGAACCATCATTTGTGGTCATTGCGAATAAAGATGATCTAACTAGCATTCAGTTGATTGATGAGTCTAAAAAACCTGGTATCTATATATTGTTAGGTGCTGATAAACGATATATAGGTCAAGCATCAAATGCTATTTTTAATCGGTTGCAGCAACATTATATTAATAAGCCTTGGTGGAATAAATTAATATTTTTTGGCCGTGAAGATGGCCATTTATCAAAAGCACAGTTAGATCTGCTAGAACGCAAAATAATTGAAAAAATGAAACGAGCAGAAATCGAACTAGATAATAATACCCAAGGTAATCAGAGCTATATTGATAAATTAAGCCAATTTTCTGCCTTATCATTGTTATCGAAAGTTGAACGGGTATTGATAGATATCGCAAATATTAACTTATTTGCTAGTGATGATACCGAATTTGATAGGGTGGACCCTACTCCAAACAACGATACTATTTCGATTTTATTTGGTAGACAGCATTATACAGGAAGCTCTTACCGAGACGTCTTTATTAAATTAGTATCTACACTTGTTCTGTCGTCAGATATAGCTAAATTAACGGATTTAATAAATTCGACTGAACCCAATACTGTACAAATAATAGGAACCCTAGAGCGCGTCTCAGGACAAGGTACAAAATTAACTAAAGCTATAGATTCCAGTAAATATCATGTCTATGTTAATTTTTCGAAAGATGCATTGTATAAAAAGATACAAATATTAGCTAATTTAACAAACAATAAAGTGACCTTTGAAAGGTGGTAAATTCACTATGGTGCAACAAATAGTCCTCCCAATCAAAGACTCTAACGTCTTAAAAATGGTGCAAGACACCTTACTCGATAGTTTTCGGGCAGGTCGACGTAACTACACCATCTTTCAAGTTGGCAAAGCCACCCTGCTGCGGGTGAGTGATGTGATGACGTTAAAGAAATCCGATGTCTATAATCCAGATGGCTCTGTTAAACACACGGCCTTTATTCATGATAAAAAGACCGGTAAAGCAAATACACTATATTTAAAGCCCGTGCAACAAGACTTGCTGAAATATCATGATTGGCTGGTCCAAGAAAACATCAATTCGGATTGGTTATTCCCCTCAACTGCCCACCCAGACCGTCACATCACTGAGAAGCAGTTTTATAAGGTCATGGCACGCGTTGGTGATCTATTAGGGATAAACTATCTAGGCACACATACCATGCGTAAAACCGGCGCTTATCGTGTCTATACACAGTCAAATTACAACATTGGCTTAGTCATGCACTTACTGAATCATTCTAGTGAAGCTATGACGTTAACTTACCTTGGCTTAGACCAAGCCAGTCGGGAAACCATGTTAGATCGGTAGATTGCAAATTTAATCCGAATTTTTGGACAAATTTGTCAGCATAACCTGATACGGTGTTTGCCAGTCGAGTATTTTAAGCGGTCGCTGGTTAATTTGGAGTAACGTCGTCGTTAAATCTTGAGCACTAATGTGCTCAAAACGAGTCCCTTTAGGATAAAAATAACGTAAATTCCGATTAAAGCGTTCATTACTACCACGTTCAGCTGGCGTATAAGCATGGCAGTAATAGGTCTTAATACCATATTGTGATTCAAGTGATACTAGCCCACTAAACTCAGTGCCACGGTCCACAGTAAAGCTGTGCACCGGACCATTAAAAGTGGTTAGGAACTTAGTTAGTGCTTCATTAACAGTCGCTGTGTCCGATCTTTTAACCGGTATGCCCAAAAGAACCGTGATTTTCGATCGATTAAAGTTAATAAAACTGCCTTACTATGCCCACGAGGACCAACGACTGTATCTAGTTCAAAATCGCCGATGCGATTACGTTGATTAATCATCATGGGACGCTGTTCAATTGATCGCCCCCAAAGATTGATTATATTTGGATCGTTGGTCAACGTTACGCCGTTGGCGTACGCCATGTTCAGGTAGATCATTCAAGGAGAAACCAATTCTCCCCTGATTTAGCCAATTATAAATAGATTTAGTAGCTAGTTTAAATTCGTGAGCAATCATTCCTGGTGACCAGCTTAGACGTAAATGGTTGAGAATTTTTTGCTTTAACTCATCGCTCAGCTTAGTTTTCCGACCACATCGTGATCGCTTGTATTCGGCATCTGTTTGTGCTAATTCAGCCTGATAAGGTTGACATCGAGATAATTCATAAGAAATTGTTGACGGTGATCGGTTCAGCCGAACGCCCATTTGGATATTGGACAGCCCTAGTTCACAAAAGGTTTCGATTTTAATTCGTTCGGAATAGGTTATACTAGACAAAAGATCAGCTCCTAAAAGATGGGTTTGTGGTAAACACCATTTTAAAGGAAGCTGATCTTTTTTGTCCGAACAGCGTTCGGATTAATTTTACAATCTACCTTATACTCAAAAAATTGTCCATTTTTTAAGTATAAGATCATCTTTTTTCGTTGTATTTTATGTGGTTAATCTCACACCAGCTTGCCCCAGAGGATAGCGTTCTGCATGACATGCTCTCACTGAAGGTGATCATACAATGATAAATTGCCATATCACGGCGTGACCCATTGGTGCAATGTATCATGTACCAAAACAAAAAACCACTAGGGTATACTGAAGTGCCATAAAAAAGTTAGGCATTTAGATAAGACCTTGAGTATTTTTGTTTTAATTTGTTATAAATGATTTATTAAATTTGATCAAACAAATCATTTAATGCCTCCGTCATTGTTGGATGCGTGTATATTTGATCGCGCAAAGTCTCAGCTGAAAGATGATTTTGCATCGCTAGACTAATGATATTAATCGTCTCAAATGATTCCTCAGCATAAATAGTTGTACCCAAAATTTGATGTGTCTGTGGATCTATTAATGCTTTATAGTTACCTCTTGGATTACCAATTACTTGTGTCTTAGGAACACTAGCTGCTGGCATCTTCAGCACTTTATAATCAATGCCTGCCTCATTCAGCTGTGCCTCTGTTTTTCCGACACTACTAATAGCCGGATTTAGAAAAATAGTATTCGCAAATACTGGTCGATTTAAACGACTTCGTGTCTTATCGCCATATAGATGATTAGCCATAATACGCCAATCATCTAACGAAATATACGTGAATTGTGGCCCGCCGTTAACATCACCTAAAGCATAGACATCTTTAGCATCTGTTTCTAGTATATCATTGACTAAAATTTCACCGTGACTACCTGTTTTAATACTAGTTCTTTCTAGGTGCAAATCGGTCACATTAGCTTTACGTCCCGTAGCAACTAATAACCCATCGGCCTGTATATTTTTAATCCCTTTTGGTGTGCTTATAGTTAATGTAACACCATTTAGTGTATCATTTACACCAGTTAAGTTGCTTTCTAACAAAAAGGATACACCATCCTCCTCTAAATCATTTTTAGCTTGTTCGGCAATTTCAGGCTCAAAGTGTCCTAAAATCTTAGATGATTTATCAATGATGGTCACATGGCTACCAAATTGTGCATACATTGATGCAAATTCCAAGCCAATCGGTCCACTACCAAGAATAACTAATTCCTTTAATTGTTTATCTTTTACAAGTAAGTCTGTGGACGAATAAACATGTTTACTAGCAAGCAATCCATCAATATTAGGCCAAATTGGTGTTGCTCCTGTATTAATAAAAATACGATCTGCAATTAAAGTTTCCTGCCCTGAGTTATCAGATACTCGTACCGTATGGTCATCCAAAAATTCAGCAGTAGCTGTTAAAACAGTGGCTTCTTGTAAATCAGCCACCTTATGGTAATTTTTATTACGTAGCATTGCTGTTAGGGCATTTTTCTTTTTTAAAGCGACTTCATATTCTATACCCCGGTGGGCATTAATAATCATGTTTTTAGTCGGTAAACAAGCAACATTGATACAAGTTCCGCCATACATGTTGGGATCTTTTTCAATAATTAATACTTCTTCACCGTGCTTTGCAAGTGTTCCTGCAAGTGTTTTACCCGCTTTTCCAAATCCAATAATAATATTACTAAAATGTTTCATTATTCACCTTGCCATTCAATAATTTAATTATGTGATCGAATCACAAATCAGGATCTAAAATAATTAAGTAATTAAAATTATTTAGAAATAATTTTTGAATCTAATTCCCAATTTGGATGTTATTTTTTGTACAAGGTTATTGCAACAATATTCTGATATTTTCATACTCTGATCCTCCTCAATCAATTATATATAATTCAATTCTTTTAACGCAAATTTATTGTCCATTAGTTTTTATGGTAGATTGTAAAATTAATCCGAACGCCCATTTGGATATTGGACAGCCCTAGTTCACAAAAGGTTTCGATTTTAATTCGTTCGGAATAGGTTATACTAGACAAAAGATCAGCTCCTAAAAGATGGGTTTGTGGTAAACACCATTTTAAAGGAAGCTGATCTTTTTTGTCCGAACAGCGTTCGGATTAATTTTACAATCTACCATAAGCCTACCGATTTTTTAATATTATTTTATTCATCAATTTCCGGCGCCGACCCAAGCTCTGCCTGAATCATCCAGATTTTCTTCTCAATTGCGGTTTTGAGACCAATGAAAATATCTTGGGTACTGAAGTCTTTTTCAACATCGGATACTTCAATGCCGTGTTGGTAAAGGTCTTCCAAGTAACGATTGCTCCTATGTCAATAAATGGCACATCTTTTTCTAAACACTCGTTCTAATTCTGTCGGAATTAAACCAACTGATGTAATTTGAGGTTCGGATTACCAAGTCCTCAAAATTGGAAAAAGTTGTTTGAAAGGCAAACTCTCTCTTCAACAATGAGTGAAAAGCTTCAATTGACCCATTATCATAAGGATAACCTTGTTTTGAGTATGAGTGGCTAATCTGATGCCGTTCAAGTAAAGTTTCAACTTCGTTGCTGGTGTACTGTGAACCCATGTCAGAGTGAAAATATTGTGGCTTTTGATGATATTCAAGCGCCTGATTAATCGTTTCTACAACTAACGTTGCCTCCATCTGACGACCAATCTTGAAAGCAAGAACTTGATGAACCTTTGGTTCGTAAATAGAACTGAGATAAACCCAGGTTCCTGGACGTAATTCCAAATAAGTAATGTCAGCACGCCATATCCTTGCATTGGGCTGGTGCTTGATTAAATTGGGGCGTTGTGAATGATCCACATGAGTGCCAGGTTTTTTAAATCGCCGATTCATTAAAGAGTGAATCTCCATTTCCCTCATTAATCGTAAAATTCGTTTTGACCCAACACAGATGCCTGACTTGCGAAGCACCATCGTTATTCGTGGATAACCATAGGCACGATAATTATTTTCCCAAATCAATTTAATTTTTTCTTTGAGCTGATTATCAACACGTTCGTGTTGACTAGGTTGATATCTTTTCCAATGGTAATAGGTGCTGCGCGGTAATTTCAGTGCCGAAAGAATAATTGATAAGCGGTGTCGCAATAACTGATCTTCTATGAAGACAAGGCAATTAATTCGTCCTAATGCTTTCCCAGTAACACCGCCGCAGCTTTTAAAATTTCAAGTTCCTCCTTTAATCGCTGATTTTCCTTTTGAAGTTGTTTGAATTCTTTGGACGTTACTTCAGTACCGTCTTCTAGCTCAACTGATTTAGCGCCTTTAACCCAGTTATGAATTGCGGCTGGAGAAACACCGTATTCCTCGGAAAGCGAGCGAATAGATCTTTTCTCTTCACGATGCATCTTCACAATGCTGGCTTTAAAATCATCTTGATATCGTTTCATTGGAATGCTCCTATCTTGTTTTATTAATTATGGCACAACTGTTCAGAAATTTATGTACCAAATACTAGGATAGGAGCAAGGGTGTGTCAAGAAGTTTGTGTAAATTCATTTAAACCTTATTCAGTTTGATTTATATTTTTAAAACATTGAATCCAATGTGTCCTGGCATTGTTTAAAACCTTTATGGGCTCTACCAGTTTTTTTATTATTATAATCAACCATTTGGGTGACTAAAAAACGATCAAGAGCTTCTTTATTAGGAAATTGTTCTTTGATTTTTGTTTTTCTTTTCAACTGTTTATTGAAAGATTCAATAATGTTGGTGGAATAAATAGTACCTCGAATAGCTTTGGGAAATTGCGTGAAGGTCAGGAGATTTTCTGTGTTTTGAAGAGAGTGCGTCATTCTTGGATAACGTTTCTCCCATTTTTCTATAAAGGTTTGGATTTTTTCTTCACCCTCTTTAAAATTGATCGCATGATGAATTCCTTTGAAATCACTGGCTACTTCTTTACGATCAGAAACGCGAACCTTTCCCATAATGTTTCGGTTAATGTGCACAAGACATCGTTGAAATTTAGCTTGGGGATAATTTCTTTCGCAAGTATTTTGAATAGCGGTCATGCCATCGGCAACGATAAGTTGCACATCAGTTAGTCCTCTAGAAACAAGACTGCCTAATAAATCGGACCAAGCAGCATCGGCTCCTATGATGGAATTACGGACAAACTGTTCGATATAATACATCATAAAGGAGCTTTTTATTATGGCAATTAAATATTCAAATGAATTTAAAGAATCGATTGTTAGCTTAAGTCAGACTGGCCGTTCGGCCAACTCACTGGCTAAAGAATACAACGTCAGTGTTTCAACGGTCACTAAGTGGATTAAACAAGCTGATCCTAACAACACTAAAGTGCTATCATCAAATGAACGTGCTCTGATTAAAGAAAATAAACGGTTAAAAGAAGAACTTGATATTTTAAAACGAGCGGCGGTGCTCATGGCAAAAAGCTAATTATTAAAGGGCGTGCCCTCGTGTTAGAAGTCGTCAACGCTAATTTACTTGCTGGGCACCGCATTACGCGTATCTTATCAGTACTCAAAATTCCGCGCTCAACCTACTATGATTATCTACATTGGCAGCCAAGTAGAACTGAACGCCGCCGGCATTTAATTAAACAAGAAGTGTTAACGGCTTGGTTAAGATATCCAATGTATGGCTACCCACGATTAACGATCTTACTAAATCAACAGTCTGATATTCACGTTAGTCAGCGTCTGGTCTATCAACAAATGTGTGAATTAGGGATTAGATCTAGAATGGTTAAACGAATCAATAAGCCAACCACTCAGACTGATTATGATCAGCGACCAAACTTGATTAAGCAGTTAACTGATCAATCTGGTATTTTATTGACTGATATTACGTACATTCCCCTTAACCATACTTGGTGTTACCTAGCTAGTGTCTATAATCCAGTAACCCGACGGGTTATTGCTTACCAACTTAATACGCAGATGACTAAAGAACTAGCGACTAACGTTATTACCCAAGTCATGGCGCAAGCAGTTAAACCACAAATTATTCATAGTGATATGGGAAGCCAATACACAAGTGACTTATTTGAAAACACTTTATCGAAGTATGGTATCAAGCATTCTTACTCCCGAAAGGGTCAGCCCGGCGATAACGCGCGAATTGAAAGTTTTCATTCAATTTTGAAACGTGAATACGTTAATTTCCAAGATTTTAAGACAATTCATGAAGCAATCGCCGGAATTGATAACTATATTCGTTGGTATAACAGTGATCGTATTTCACTTGTAGCGTAGCTACAGGCTATTAAATTCAATAATGTTGGGGCTTATTTAATATACTCTAAAGCGTTTTTAAAATCTGAACGGGGCTAAAACTTCGGGCTCCGAAAATTAAATTAAGTAATTTAAATTGAAAGTCAAATTTGTTCGTACTTTTATGTCCGGATTCTTGACATAGGAGCCTCATTTATATAATACAGAGGATGGACATACAAAGATTGAATTGCTTTTAGGTGTGGGAGTTAGAATACGCTGTAACGTAAAAATTCCTTTCGCGATACTAGAGAATGGTTACTAACCAAATCTAAAAGCGAAAGGAATTTTTATCATGTCTAAAGTAAAATGCGACAGCGGTTTAGCACATACCAGATGAAAGTATAAGTATCATATTAGTATTGTACCGATGAAAGATAATATAAAGTGAGTTAAGACAAGATGATGGTAGAATTATACATCAATTATGTGTATGAAGACGTTTGCTTAATGAGTTATTCCCAAGGAGAGATGATATTTTGAAGATCAGTAGGAACTGATTTTAAATTAATATCGAATTTTAATGAATTTTCCACTAAAGTCCGGGCGTTGTGGATTCTAAAACTTAAACTCCAGTCATCAAAAACAGCCTTGATGGTTGTTGGGCTGACTCCCTTTTTATCTTGGGCGGGTTCTATGGAATACAATCGAGAAGGTAGTAATGTTTTATGAACTTTCCGTTTTGGTTTTATGCCGTTAACGCTTTTATTCAAAGTACCGTATAAGTTAAATATCATTACTTCTGTATTTTTATTTGTTTTATTGGCTATTACTTTATAGAAGTCATAAGAACCCAATAGATAATAGAAAAGATTCTTGATATTTTGCGTATCTTTACATAGAATCCGTAATTCATTAGAGAACGCCTCTAGGAGAGGGGCGTAAACTAATGTCTCTTTATATTCTTTAAGGTCAGACCATTTTGTATCTGGGTTTTCTTCGATAGTGTTTTTCAAAAAGTTCCATACAGGTAGTGTATCTGTACGATACTGATCTGTATTTTTAACATTCATCCAAGATTTTCCAAAATCAATTTTTGGTGATAGTCTAGAATGTTTAACGGCATGATGATTATTTTTACAAGAGATACCAATTTGCCAATTCTCCTCGGGCTTTATACAAACAATATCTCTTACATCTCCAGTCTTCCCCTTGCTATCAGTTTGGATATATAAATGTAGAGGTGTGGTTTCTATAGATAAATTTGGTTCATAATCTATAACCTGTTGAATACCTTTTTTAGCAGCTGTAATCATTGTTTTTTGATCGTCGGAAGAAAGGGAATTGAAGTCTTTTTCTACAGTGATGTATGCAGGTGCGGTTTTATCAATTATTATAGGTTGTTCTATAAATTTTATTAGAGCAGAGAGACATGCGAATTCGAAAGCTTTTCCATTCAACGATTGATTTGCCATAATTAACCCCTTATTAATAAAAGTATTGTCCTGTACATTATGTAACAAATATTAGAACTGGCCAAGTTAAATATAATATGTTACCATAAAATAACGAACTATATGGAGGACTGAAGTATGAGTACGTTTATATCTGCAGCAACATTAGATCCTGATGAAGTGAGAAGTATTTTATTGAATAAAATTAATGAAGAACGTGAAAAAATACAAATAAGTAGCGATGAGGATGATCTAATAAAGAACATTAGATTAATGAATAGGAAATTCAATGTAGTTAGTCTATTCTCGGGAGCTGGTGGTCTGGATTTAGGATTGGAACTTGCTGGTTTAGATGTTAATAAAGGTAGTATAAGTGTTGATGAAGCACTTAAAGAAAGAAATTCATTTGAAGATATTCGTAAAGATAGTATTTTTAATACGGTGTATTCAAATGATCTATTTACTGAAGCAAACGAAACATATATTCAGAATTTTCAAGAAGGTATCTTTAAACACAGTAAAGACATACGTCAGGTTTCAAATTTTCCTAATTGTCAAATAATGGTCGGAGGATTTCCGTGTCCTGGATTTAGTGCAGCAGGACCGCGATTAATTGATGATCCAAGGAATTTCTTATATGTACATTTTATTCGTGCATTATTAGAAACGCAGCCAGAATTTTTTGTAGCCGAAAATGTGAAAGGGCTGATGACTCTAGCAAAAGGTGAAGTATTTAGACAGGTAGTCCAGGATTTTGCATCTGCAGGATATGATGTACAAGCTCATCTTGTAAATTCAAGAGATTATGGTGTACCACAATTAAGAGAACGAGTTATTTTAATCGGCACGCATAAAGATAAAATTAAAGACAACTATGACTGGAGCTACAATCTTCCAGACCCAACTCATGGAGAGAATAAGATTCCGTTTGTTACGTTACGTGATGCAATAGGGGATTTACCAACAGATCCAGAAGATGTATATGATGGTGGTTTTTCATCAATGTATATGTCTCGTAATAGGAAGAAAGGTTGGGATGAACAGTCCTTTACTATTCAGGCCAGTGGCAGACAGGCACCTATGTGGCCTGGTGGGAAACCTATGGTTAAGGTAGAAAAAGATTTATGGAGGTTTTCAGGGGAAATAAACAGAAGACTGAGTGTAAGGGAAGTAGCGCGTATACAGACGTTTCCCGATTGGTTCTCATTTAGTGATGGAGGGAAGAGTACAGTACAAAAAAATAATAGACTTAATTTACAATATAAACAAATTGGTAATGCTGTTCCAGTTCAATTGGCAAGAACTATTTTGAGACCAATAGCACAATTTTTAAATGATCACCCAGAATTGTCAGAGTAATTTAATTTTTATTTAGATTCTAGGTAACTAAGTTATTAGTTACCTAGAATTTTTTGAATTCATAGTCTAATTAGACTGTACTATAAAAATCAGTTTCAGGAGGATTTTTATGATGAAGTCAATTTTATTAGTCGGTCAGTCGAATATGGCTGGGCGGGGATTTATTCAAGATGTGCCGGGATTGCGGCACGAGCGCGTGAAGATGCTGCGCAATGGGCGCTGGCAAATGATGGCCGAACCGATTCATTTTGATCGGGAGGTTGCGGGTGTTGGTCCGGCTGCGTCATTTGCTGCGGCGTGGGTGCAAGCTCATCCTGATGAAGAATTGGGGTTAATCCCCTGCGCGGAAGGTGGGAGCACCATCGATGAGTGGGCGAGCGACGAACTTTTGATGCGTCACGCGATTACTGAGGCGAAATTTGCACAGGAATCTAGTGAGTTAATCGGGGTGTTATGGCATCAAGGTGAAAGTGACAGTTTAAATGGTGGCTATCAAACGTATGCGGCCAAGTTGACGGCGGTCTTCAATCATTTACGTGCAGCATTGGGCAACCTGATTTACCAATCATTGCGGGTCAATTGCCAGCCTTTTTAGGCAAAGTAGGGTTCGGCGCGAGCGCCACGGAATTTAACGAAATTAATCGCGAAATGGCGCAAGTTGTCGCGCAAGATCCACACAGTTATTTGGTCAACGCTTCCGAATTAACGGCTAACCCAGATGGGATTCACATTGACGCGGCCTCGCAACGGCGTTTTGGTATTCGTTATTTCCAAGCTTTCGAACAGCATCAAGATGTTCCTGACGTCCTTGCAGATGAAGCGGTTCGACTAGACCAACTCTATCAACGCCCAGAATCACAGCAGGAAAAGATGTACCGGTTGAGTCGCGATTTTGCGTTCGGTCAAATGAGTTATGCCGACTTTATTGTACAGCTGACAGGCAAGGAGACTGGCAAATGATTCAATTTTTAATATTGGGATTACTAAAGAAAAAGCCGGGCGCGTATGGTTACGAATTATTGGCTGACATGGAAAGCCAATACTACGCTTTTTTCGTGAACTTCACGAAGGGCTCGTTTTACTATAACTTGCAGCAGCTGGCAGAAAAGGCACTGATCGAAAAAGTCGCGGACGACGTGCCCGATAAGCGGGAAAAGAATCGCTATCAATTAACGGCCGCTGGCATAACGGCTTTTGAGCAACAATTTGCCCATTATGGTCGCCAGAATAAGCCGATTACGTTTCCGTTCTACACACCACTATTATTCACGGATCAAGTGACACCGGAACAGATGGATAAGCTGTTAAAAAGCCAAATCGAACAGACACAGGCTAAAATCCGTGCGATTGACGCGGCACTAGCCAATCCGGCTGACTTGCAACCGATGTTTATCAAGATGATGACTAATTCTAAACGGCATCATGAAGTTAATCTGGAATGGTTGCAAGAACAACTTGAAAATCAATAACGCAAAAACCACCGTACTGTTTAGCAGTACGGTGGTTTTTAATTCAGTCGTTTATGAAAAGAATTCGTATAAATATACGCTAATACGTTCTTCAGTAATAAGGATCAATCGTCTGGTTCGAAATTATTTCTGAATAAGAAGAATTGTCCGTTTAAAGACTCGTCATGTTCGTAGTGATCAGAGATGATGAGGTCTGCGTCTTCGATCTAATCAGTGAACACAATTGAAGACCTGAACACATTTTGTAGATTTTTGGTAATCATCGTCGCTGCATAGAAATTTTTAGTGTATTGGATATTAATTTTTAAGGGTTTGATTTGGGGATTGTAGTCGAGCAAAAAGAAGAACATTTCGCTTAATAGAGTGCCCGTTGAATTCGCTGGTAATGTTGTGTAATGAGCCTTCTTTTCAGCTAAAAATTGATTTAAATGATCAATTTCTTGATAAGAATCAATATCGATTTGTTTGAACGTTGAGGCCGTGTCATTAAACATCACAAGGCTCCTATGATGGAATTACGGACAAACTGTTCGATATAATACATCATAAAGGAGCTTTTTATTATGGCAATTAAATATTCAAATGAATTTAAAGAATCGATTGTTAGCTTAAGTCAGACTGGCCGTTCGGCCAACTCACTGGCTAAAGAATACAACGTCAGTGTTTCAACGATCACTAAGTGGATTAAACAAGCTGATCCTAACAACACTAAAGTGTTATCATCAAATGAACGTGCTCTGATTAAAGAAAATAAACGGTTAAAAGAAGAAACAATAGGGGCTTTAGAAGTGTATAGCAATATGCTCCTATGTCAATAAATGGCACATCTTTTTCTAAACACTCGTTCTAATTCTGTCGGAATTAAACCAACTGATGTAATTTGAGGTTCGGATTACCAAGTCCTCAAAATTGGAAAAAGTTGTTTGAAAGGCAAACTCTCTCTTCAACAATGAGTGAAAAGCTTCAATTGGCCCATTATCATAAGGATAACCTTGTTTTGAGTATGAGTGGCTAATCTGATGCCGTTCAAGTAAAGTTTCAACTTCGTTGCTGGTGTACTGTGAACCCATGTCAGAGTGAAAATATTGTGGCTTTTGATGATATTCAAGCGCCTGATTAATCGTTTCTACAACTAACGTCGCCTCCATCTGACGACCAATCTTGAAAGCAAGAACTTGATGAACCTTTGGTTCGTAAATAGAACTGAGATAAACCCAGGTTCCTGGACGTAATTCCAAATAAGTAATGTCAGCACGCCATATCCTTGCATTGGGCTGGTGCTTGATTAAATTGGGGCGTTGTGAATGATCCACATGAGTGCCAGGTTTTTTAAATCGCCGATTCATTAAAGAGTGAATCTCCATTTCCCTCATTAATCGTAAAATTCGTTTTGACCCAACACAGATGCCTGACTTGCGAAGCACCATCGTTATTCGTGGATAACCATAGGCACGATAATTATTTTCCCAAATCAATTTAATTTTTTCTTTGAGTTGATTATCAACACGTTCGTGTTGACTAGGTTGATATCTTTTCCAATGGTAATAGGTGCTGCGCGGTAATTTCAGTGCCGAAAGAATAATTGATAAGCGGTGTCGCAATAACTGATCTTCTATGAAGACAAGGCAATTAATTCGTCCTAATGCTTTCCCAGTAACACCGCCGCAGCTTTTAAAATTTCGAGTTCCTCCTTTAATCGCTGATTTTCCTTTTGAAGTTGTTTGAATTCTTTGGACGTTACTTCAGTACCGTCTTCTAGCTCAACTGATTTAGCGCCTTTAACCCAGTTATGAATTGCGGCTGGAGAAACACCGTATTCCTCGGAAAGCGAGCGAATAGATCTTTTCTCTTCACGATGCATCTTCACAATGCTGGCTTTAAAATCATCTTGATATCGTTTCATTGGAATGCTCCTATCTTGTTTTATTAATTATGGCACAACTGTTCAGAAATTTATGTACCAAATACTAGGATAGGAGCAATACGATAAAGGTACCAACGCAGAAACATGCTAAATTTGTAACGGTGTATGTGGAATTTTAAAAAAGACATCTAGCCTATTAGACTTTTATGGCTAATAGGTTAGATGTCTTTTGGTTAGAGGTTGTTACCAGTAGTAAATTAAATGATTATGGAAAATAAAGGTTAGTAATAAAAGGTTGTATCTAATAGGCTGTTAGTAAAATGTTTTACGTGAAACATTCTAAGCCATCGTTCCACAGAAATCCCGAAAAGTTAGCCTAAACTAAAATATTTGTTAATTCCATTAAAATCATGTATGCTGTATTGAGAAAAGTTAGGTTTACCTAAAAGAATGGAGGCTCTTTATGTTATCAGTTAAGAACCTCACCGTTGCTTACGATGACACACCAGTATTTACTGATGTTGCCGTTCAGTTTGACGCAGGCAAAATCACTGGCATCATTGGACCAAACGGTGCAGGCAAATCAACTCTGATTAAAGCAATATTAGGGTTGGTTAAGGCACGGCAAGGCTCAGTTTTATATCAAGATCGACCAATGCGCGCAGTCCAGAAGCAAGTCGCATACGTTGAACAGCGTAAAGATTTGGATTTAAATTTTCCAATTAACGTTTTTGACGTGGTGCTAACGGGCACGTATGGCAAGTTAGGCTTATTTCGCGATCCGGGTAAAAAGGCAAAACAAGCCAGTTGTGCGGCACTTGAACAAGTATCGCTCAGCGAATTTGCGCAACGCCAAATTGGCCAGTTGTCAGGTGGACAATTGCAGCGGGTTTTCGTTGCACGCGCCATCGTCCAAGAAGCGGATATTATTATTTTAGATGAACCGTTTGTTGGGATTGATTTACAGAGTGAGACCGCGATCATGGCAATCATGAAACAGTGGCGTGATGCGGGTAAAACAATCATTGTCATTCATCACGATTTGAATAAAGTATCGCAATATTTCGATGATTTAGTGGTGATGAACCACGGCATCGTCGATTATGGACCAACTGAAAAAGTTTATAATGCGCAAAACATTGAGCGTGCTTTTAGTGCGGACTTATCCGCTGTCTTGTTTGATGCACAGGAGGTGGCAAAATGACGAGTATTCCAGCTTTTATTAGTGCGTTGGGTCGTTATGAATTCTTGCAGAGTGCGTTGCTGACCGCCGTAATGGTCGGCATCATGTCTGGCATTGTCGGGAGTTTCATCATTTTGCGCGGGATGTCGTTGATGGGTGACGCGATTTCACATGCGGTGTTACCGGGTGTCGCAGTGGCGTACATGTTGGGAATTAATGTGCTGGTTGGCGCATCTGTATTTGGTATTTTAGCGGCGGTCTTAATCGGCTTTGTCGCAACACATAGTAAAATTAAGACGGATACTTCGATTGGGGTCGTCTTTAGTGCCTTTTATGCGCTTGGGTTTATCCTGATTTCGATGGCCGAAAGTGCAACCAACTTACATCATATTTTATTCGGGAACATTCTCGCCGTCAGTGATAGCGACATTATGAGTACGGCGATTGTCTTAGGCTTAGTGATCTTATTCGTCTCATTCTTCTACAAAGAATTATTGATTACCTCGTTTGATGAAACCTATGCGAAAACATATGGGTTAAAAACGCAGGTGCTACATTACGGCTTAATGTTGGTGCTAACCTTAGTCACGGTTTCAGCCCTACAAACGGTCGGGATTATTTTGGTCGTTGCGATGTTGATTACCCCAGCAGCCACCGCCTTTTTATGGACGGATCGCTTAGTGACGATGCTCTTCTTATCGGCTGGGATTGGTGCTGTGTCAGCAATCAGTGGATTGTACTTCAGTTACACATTGAACTGGGCATCTGGTCCGGCGATTGTTCTGATGGCAGCCGTGCTCTTTGCCATTTCATTCATCTGCGCGCCTAAGCAAGGTTTCCTTAAGTGGCGCAAAGGAGGACGACCAGCATGAAAAAAATGATTGTGACGTTAATTGCAGTTTTTGGTTTGGTGGGTGGTGTGTATGGTTTCATCCAGCACCGCGCCCAATCTAAACAACAACAAACGAACCAGCAGACTAAATTACGTGTAGTGACCACGAATTCGATTCTTGAAGATATGGTCCATAATGTTGGTCAAGACCACATTGAACTTTACAGTATTGTGAAACGGGGAACTGACCCGCATGAATATGAACCGCAACCGACGGATATTTCAAAAGCGACTGATGCGGATGTGATTTTTCATAACGGGTTAAATCTCGAAACGGGTGGCAATGGTTGGTTTAGAAAACTTGTTAAGATCGCGCATAAGCAATTCGAAAAGGATGTTTTCGCTGCTAGCAAAGGAATTCAGGTGCAACATTTGACAACTAACCAAACAGAACCCGATCCACACGCATGGTTGGATTTGGCGAACGGTATTCAATACGTTGAAAACATTACGAAAGCGCTGCAGACCAAAGATCCAGCGCACGCTGATGATTACCGCAAAAATGCGGATCGCTACACTGCACGTTTGCGCAAATTGCATACTGATGCGCAAACTAAATTCGCCGATATTCCAGCTAATCAGCGGGTCTTGGTGACTTCAGAAGGCGCCTTTAAGTATTTTGGTAAGGCCTATCAGGTCACACCGGTTTACATTTGGGAAATTAATACTGAGTCGCAAGGCACACCTGAACAGATGAAGACGGTTCTTGCAAAAATTGCAGATTCAGATGTTAAGCATCTGTTTGTTGAGAGTTCTGTTTCGCCGAAATCAATGGAAAAAGTTGCTCAGGAAACTGGGTTACCAATTTATGCGAAAATTTTTACAGACTCACTCGCGCAAAGAGGGAAGCAAGGTGACACTTACTATACGATGATGAAGTGGAACCTAGATAAGATTCATGATGGCTTAGTCGGTCAATAAAAAGATAATTTTTAGCAATTAAAAAAGCGGGTGCTTAGACAAAAATAAATTTGTCTAAGCACCCGCTTTTTTTGTAGTTATCCTTGTTGAGAAAGGGAACGGCGATTGGCGAAGGGAACGAGCCGCTTTTTTTGTTTTAAGAACCGTTGCCGGTAGTAACGATATTGTGGTGTGAATGGATGGGAAGATGAGGCATGCCATGGCTTTTCGTGACCACAGAAGTGAACAAGCGCAGGTTCTTTTTGGGTTTCTAAGAATTGTTTTTTGAGGTGTTCAGTTGGTGGTGTGATGGTGTTCATCAAAATGTTTGTTTGGGCATTCCACATAGGGTGAAGGTGAATCCACCGATCATGCAAAATTGCATTTAAAGCATCTTGATCGTGGAAGCGTAATTTCTCAGGGTGCTGATTGATGAAGTCGAGTACACGGCTGACAATATTGTGTTGACGCCATTTTTTGAGATTGAGTAACATCACACCGGAATTAAAGTAACGCGGACTTTGGTAATCGATAGCCATTTTTTCTAAGCGTTCGTGGAACCCAGCATCTTCTACTGCAGCGAGGAAGGATTGGCCTAAGTCGATATCCCATAGCCGGGCTAAATCTGTGAGGCATAGCGCATCGCAATCGATGTAGAGTGCACGATCGAGGTGAGGGAACACGTCGGGAATTAGAATCCGATAGTACGCCGTTTTTAAGATCCGATCACTTTCAACAGTATTAGCCAGTAAAGATTCGTTGACCTCTGCAAAGGTCAAGTCGGCATCAAATCGAGCCACAACATGCTGTAAGACCGCTTTATCTCGTGCGGTGAGGTGGTCTTCTAAGACGTAAAAAGCATAGTGTCGATGTGAGTCATTGTGATTAAGAATTGAGGCGTATAGAATTGCCAGCGTTTCGATGAAATCGGAATTGACGGCCGATACAATATTGATTGTATCGGATTGTTGCGCATGTAATTGTTTGAGTTCCTTTTGATATTGGTTTAAGAAGGGGTGACTTTTTAGAGTGTTCCAAGGTTTCTCGTGTGTTGTGAAGTGAACGATTGCCAGGTTGGCGATTGCTTCATCAAATAAATGGGCATATTCAGTGTTGATAGGCGCATGTTTTCTAAAGAGCAATGAGTTTTGTACGTTCCATTTAGGATGGAGTAGTTTCACTTTACCAACCAAAGTGGCATTTAGCGCATCTTGATCATGGAATTGTAAGCGATCCGCATGATGATTGATGAAGTGGAAAGTCCGCTCTGTGATGGATGCATGATTCCACCGGACCGTATCAATTAGCATGACCCCTGAATTGAAGTAGATGTTATTCGATTGTGGTGGGGTGATGCCGAGCCGTCGCAGTGTGAGTGCCTGTCCAGGATCAATCACGGCACCCACGATATTTGTGCCCAAAGGCGTATTATATAGCGGCGTGAGATCAGTTTGTACGAGAATATCGACATCTAAATATAAGACACGTTCGATTTTTTCCCGCAACAAAAGGGTTGGCGCTAAAATGCGGTAGTAAGCCGTTTTGTTGATGTGGTTGCTTTCAGGACAGTTTTCAAAAAGCTGCTTATTAAGTGCAATAAACTCAACTTGATTGGGTCGTGGGACGCGCTTGGAAACAGCGTGTTTCGTTTGCGGAGTGAGTTCATTATCGAGAATAAAAAAATTAATAGTAGTTTTGGGCGAAATATGGGTTAGAACCGACTTTATGGCGATTAAAAGTTGATCACCATAGTTTTCATCTGCGGCAAACATGATATTAATAGCGTTGATAATAACCATCTCCTTTTAGGTGTTGTGTCTTTATTTAAACAACTTCAACAATCTTTGTAAAGGTAAATGATTATGCTAACAATAACAAAACGTAATCATAAAAGTTGCATCAATAAGTGTGATTATTTTATATTGATGGTGTAGCGTTATTAAAAATTTCATGAAAGGAAGGTTGCTTATGCAAAAAGAAGTCCCAATTAGGAAAGTTAGGTTAGGTCGTAGTACAGTTAAGACCCCAGAATTGTGCTTGGTGATTAAGAAAGAATCAGCCAATCTAAAGTGTTTTCTAGAAGGTATGACTGATTTGGAGGAAGCAATTTTAAGAGAGAATAACGGTGAGGCCCTCGTCGGTGAGAGCTGGGGGCCATTGGAATTTGATCATCATGGTCGTGTTTTTAGTAACAAGACGGTAAAAAGGTGTCTTCAAAAATTGGATGATAATCAATGATCCTAGCAGCCAAAGTGGTTGATTAGAGAGGATGAGTCGATGGTTTCGCGCATATTACCAATTAAAAATGGCTACAATTTCAGAGAACTAGGTGGCTATCAAACACTGGATGGTCGCTCGATTAAACCGCATCGATTATTCAGAACGGGGAATCTGGCGAATCTTAGTAAGAGAGAATTGGTGCTCTTGGAAAGCTACCATATCACCTATGTCGTGGATTTTCGTTCACCAATGGAGCGCAAAAAAGCGCCAGATAAAAAGATTACGACGGCATCTTACGAATCGTTGCCAATTTTTAAAGAAGATGCGACGCAAAGTACGGCGAGTGAAGCGGAACTTTATGAGCGCTACACCAATAATCCGCTTGGTGGGCAGCAACAAATGCGCCAAGTCTATCGAGAAATGGTGCAAGATCCCTATTCAATCGGAATGTATCGCCAATTCTTCGAACGATTATTGACTGAAGCCGATCCGCAACAAGCAGTTTTATTTCACTGTACAGGTGGCAAAGACCGTACCGGAATGGCGGCTTATTATTTATTAAATGCACTCGGGGTACCTGAAGATGTGATCCAATATGATTATCTATTATCGAATACAGCATCTAGGGAACACGTTGCAGCCCGCATTAAGACGCTACGTCAAAAAGATGCCTCAAGCGGCTTTTTAAAAAGTATGCATGCATTGATGAGTGTTGATCAGTCCTACTTAAGCACAGCTGAGCGCATAATCAATGAGGATTATGGTTCAACTCAAGCCTATTTACAACAGGCCTTAGGATTAACAACGCAGGACATTGAACATTTAAAAGCAGTGTATCTAGATTAATTGGAAAAGAGGGAACAAGAAGATGGGTAAACCAGATTTAAAAGATCCGCGAACACTTTATCGGACAGAGCCATTTCAAGAACAAGAACAAGCTAGTCCGGCATTGCAAGATCAAATGCATCCCAAGCCAGATTGTGGCGAAGAACACTACCGTGGTGCACAACGGTTACTAGATCGTAAAGTGCTGATTACCGGAGGAGATTCTGGTATCGGTCGCGCAGTTGCAATTGCGTTTGCCCGAGAAGGAGCAGACATTGCATTGCAATATTTGCCAGGTGAAGAAGTGGATGCACAAGAAGTGGCTCAATTGGTGCGAGATGCAGGGCGTAAAATCGCATTGATCCCAGCTGATTTTCGGAAACCACAGATTGCTAGCCAAGTAGTGGAAACCGCGCAGCAGCAAATTGGCACACTTGACACATTAGTCTTAAACGCAGCTCAACAAATTGCGCATCCATCAATTACCGAATTACCAATAGAACAAGTTCAAGATAGTTTTAACGTTAATGTGGTTGCGATGTATGCGCTTGTGCAAGCAGCATTGCCTCAATTACCGGCTGGCGGCAGTATTCTGACGACCACTTCAGTGCAAGCCTTTAATCCGAGTCCGCATTTGTTAGATTATGCAGCAACAAAAGCAGCAATCAAGAATTTTACGATCAATCTAGCGCAACAATTAGCGGATAAAGGTATTCGGGTCAACGGGGTTGCACCAGGTCCGATTTGGACACCGTTACAGTTGGCTCAAGGACAACTGGAAGGGGCTTTGCCTAAGTTTGGGCAGAATACATTGCTAGAAAGAGCCGGCCAACCGGCGGAATTAGCACCGCTATATGTTTTTTTAGCAAGCAACGCAGCAAGCTATATTACCGGTCAAATTTACGGCGTTACCGGTGGCGAATCAATTAATTAAACAAGTGCATTTACGATAATTTAATAATATTGATAAGCGTATTGTTTTACGGATGCTAGTTGAATTTGTTACATTTATGGAGAACTAGCAATATATTTTAAGGAAACAAGAAAGGATGATTGTTATGTTACATTGGTTATGGGTTTTAATTATTGGCGCTTTAATTGGGGTGATTGCGGGGGCATTGACAAGTCGTGATTTACCTGCAGGTTGGATCGGCAATATCGTCGGTGGGTTAGTCGGCGCCTGGCTAGGCCAATCATTGTTTGGCAGCTGGGGACCACAGCTTGCCGGGATGGCCTTAATTCCATCCATTATCGGTGCCGTGATTGTCGTTTTCGTTGTTTCATTATTATTCACACGTAGAAAATCCTAATACAAAGGGGCGGACACCATGAATAAATTAACTAAAGTGGTGATCAGTTTAGCCAGTTTGCTTGGGTTGTGTCAGGTAGCGTGGTTTATCACATTAATCTATCCACTACAACAATCCAATAAGCAATTTATGAATCTTAGTTGGCTACCCGAACAATGGGTCGGTAATTTTGGACTTGGATTAGGAGTGCTTAGCGGCTTAATTTTCTTATATTTACTGCTATTGGCATTATTCAGTCCACCGAAAAAACGCCAAATGATCATCAAGACCGATAAAGGTGAACTAGCACTTTCCCGCAAAGCGGTTGAAAAAACAGTGACACAAGCTATTATTGAAAAACACCGTGTTAAGGAAGTGTTAGTCCATACGACGTTTAAAGGCCGACATCCAAAAGTGACTGCCGACGTTCAAGCGGTCACAGTGGATCGCAACGATCTCGATCAACAAGCACGGGCAGTTAAAGAAACGGTACAGCAAGCATTACAAACAATCTTTGAGATGCCGATTAAAGCAGTGAATGTCAAACTATCACCGCTAAGTAATCAGGCAAAAAGTGATGTGAGGTGAGACAAATGAGACGTTCTTATTGGGGCTTTGTTGTTGGGGCAGTGTTGGCAGCCATTTGGATTAGTTTTGGATTTATGAGTTTAATCTTGATTATCATCGCTGGTTTACTCGGCTACATTGCAGCTAGTTTAACAGGGTCTAAGGAAGATCTAGAAGGATTTAGATCACAAGTTAACCGGGTCTTGAAGCAGGATAAATAACGGAGGTGTGACAAAATGGTAGAACAAGCACATTTAGATGAAGTGATGGCCAATAGCAAATTGACTTTTGAAGATGCTGTAATCGCCAAAATTGCTGGTAAGACAGCGCAAAACATTGATGGCTTATTATCGATGAACGGTAATTTCTTCAGTGATATTGCGGATCGTTTTAGAAACGATAGTGATCCAACGAAGGGCATCAGTGTGGAAGTTGGCGAAAAACAGGTCGCAATCGACATGACCATTATTTTGGAATACGGCCGGAATGCACGGGATGTTTTCGAACGATTAACAGCTGCAGTGACTGAAGCTGTCGAATCAATGACCGGTTTGAGTGTTGTCGAAGTTAACAGCCATGTCAGTGACATTATGACTAAGAAAGAATGGCAACAACAAGGCAGTAATCCAAAGAAAAGTGATTCTGAAAAACGCGTTCAATAAAAATAGTAAAGGATGATGAAAACGATGGATAAACCAAACAAACCAATGGATAAAATGATGGATAAGACAATGGATCAACATACCGAAAAAATCGAAAAAGAATTGAACTTCTCGGATGGTGTGATTGAAAAAATTGCGGGCCAAACGGTGCATGACATCGATGGCGTCTTAGAATTATCAGGCGGGATGATGAGTCAATTAGCTGATCGTTTCAGAGACCAAGAAGATCCGACAAAGGGCGTCGACGCTGATATTGATAACCAAGAAGTAACGATTGAATTGGATGCCATCTTGGAATACGGTAAATCAGCGCCAGACATCTTCGAACAAACAATTGAACGCATCGCTAAATCAGTACATCAAATGACTGGTTTAAACGTGACGAAGATTAAAATGAATGTCTCTGACTTGATGACCAAGAAAGAATGGGCAGCAAAACAAGATTCTCCAAAAGAAGATAAATAAAAAGAAGGTATCCGGTGGGCCGGATACCTTCTTTTTGTATAGATTAGTGTTCAAATTGGTTTAAATCTAAATTTAATGCCGTTGCGACTCGGCGACCGTATTCTGGATCCGCTTGGTAGAACTGTTTGACTTCGCGGATTTGAATTTCAGGTTTTGTAACTTGGCCGAGATTTAAGCGAATGTTTTCGATTAGTCGATCTTGTTCTTCATCAGTTAGTAAGTTGTAAAGCTTATCGGCTGCTGAATAGTAATCGGGATCGGCTGGATAGTTACCGGTTTGACCGCTAAGTTGGTCGCCATGAATTTTGGCAGATGGGACTTCTTTTGGACCATTTTCACTATTAGGTTCATAGTTGACGCCTGTCTCTTGGTTTTTTGCCATGATCCCGTCGCGTTCGTAATTATGCACGGGCACTTTTGGCCGGTTAACAGGTAATTGTTCATAGTTGGCACCTAGACGGTAACGTTCAGCATCTTTATAACCGAACAACCGTCCCTGGAGGAGTTTGTCAGGGGAAGCTTCAATCCCAGGAACTAAGTTAGCAGGTGAGAAAGCCAATTCTTCGATATCCTCAAAGTTGTTGGTTGGATTTTCATCGAGTACCATTTGACCGATTTCGATTAAGGGGTAATCCTTTTGTGAAATGACCTTCGTCACATCAAAGATATCTTGCGGATAGTTTAAACCAGCTTCATAAGGAACAAGTTGAACGGCAACGGTCCAACTTGGATGGTCGCCTGTTTCAATCGCATCGAATAAATCATTTTGTAGATAATCTGTATCTTTACCAGCCAATTCGGCAGCCAGTTCGTTACTTAAGTTATGGACGCCTTGGTTTGTCTTGAAGTGGTATTTTACCCAGAACTGCTCACCAGCAGCATTCACCCATTTAAAGGTATGACTACCGTAGCCATGCATCATCCGATAACTAGCGGGAATCCCGCGATCACTCATTAAAATCGTCACCTGATGGACTGATTCAGGTGAAAGTGACCAGAAATCCCACTGCATGTCTTGGCTTCTCGCGTGTGTTCGTGGATCTCGTTTTTGGGAGTGAATGAAATCAGGGAATTTCAGAGGATCATTAACAAAGAAAACGGGCGTATTATTACCAACAATGTCATAGTTGCCTTCTTCGGTATAGAACTTAAGGGCAAATCCACGCACATCACGATAAGTATCGGGATAGCCGGCTTCACCAGCTACTTGTGAGAAGCGCGCAATCATTGGTGTTTTCTTACCAGCACCACTGAAAATGGCTGCCTTTGTGTAGGCGCTCATATCCTTAGTGAGTTGGAAGTAACCTTTAGCACCGGCGCCTTTAGCATGCACGACCCGTTCTGGAATCCGTTCACGATTAAAATGCGCGAGTTTTTCGAGCAATTAATAATCCTGAATTAAAACGGGACCGCGTTGACTAGCAGTTTGCGAATGTTGATTATCCGCCCACGTTTGGCCCTCATTAGTCGTTAGTTTGTTTGTCATGTAAATAGCCTCTTTCATTGCACTTTGTGCCCAGAGAGATAAGACAGGGTCAACTCAACTATATTATTTCTCAGCGAAACTGCAATATTATTGCTTGTGCAAAAAGCCACTAAAAAACGGTTTACAACTAATAAAATTAGTCGTAAACCGTCATGTTATCTGCTGATGAGACGCGGCTTAATGTATTGCTGGTATAAATAAGCAGCCCCAAAAAAGTAACTAGTTGCCAGTAAAGTGACGAGCGGCAAACTTTGAAACATTTGGTGTGGGAGAATAATGGCCAATAAAGGGAAGGCGTAGGCGGCGGGAATTCTGACTTGTAGCAGATAGAGTAATGCCCAAACTAGTGGCAGTGCAATTAAGGTTACCAATAACCGTGAATCAAGTAAGCTATAAGCGACGAATCCGATTGTGGCGGCGCCAGTTAATGCAACCATCTGCTTGATGGCCATTTTACCTGGATACATTGGTTTTTGTAGAATTTCAAAAAAGACGACAAGTACCGGCGGAATGGCAGCCATCTGTGGCCGGCCGAGTAAACTAACAACTAACACCCATAAGAGTGCAATGATTAGAAAAACCAGCATGACGCGATAGTTAATCGTGGCATGATAGGGATGTTGCAGATGCAATTTGCGGAGGCTAACGACCAACATCAAAGTGAGCGTAAAGCCTAAAATTGCAATGATGAATGAAAGTTCAGTGGCGTTGACGATAATCGGTAACAGCCCCGTTGCAAACGATGGTGCGAGTGTCGAGCGAAATAAACAAAGTAAAACAATCATGATGAGTAGTAGTAAGCTAATTTTAACTGCATAACTGAGCGGCAACCGATTAATGCCAAACCCAACGATGGCGGTTATCGATGGCAGCCAAAATATCTTGGCGGGTTGATTGAGCCAACCCGGTTCGTGATAAATCCACAGCCCCGTTGTTAAGGCTGCGATTTCGGGTAGAATAATCTCAACATCGTTCAAGACAGTGGCAATGCCCACCATCAATAATACGAATCCAAAGCCGAGTAAGTAATCCGATAGTTTTAATTTTTGGGGTTTCAAAAGATAAATGACTCCTTAGTGTGGTTTGAGTAATAGTATTTATTATACGCTACTGAAAAAAGAGGACAACTCAAAAAAGAGCGTTTCAACTAACGAATAGCTGAGACGCTCTTTTTTGAATTAAATAATTATTAGTCGTTCAAGTTATAGCGTAATTTCATGTGTTCTGAGCCTGAAATCACCATTTGGCCAAGTAGGGCTGTTTGGCGTTTAAGTGATTCGCTGGCTAATTTGTTATTAGCGGCTTCCAAGAAGGCTGCAGCGTCTTTTTGATCAGTGAAGGCCTTGTCGGTTTCGTTTTGGATCACGTGATAGGCACTCATTGCTTCGAGTTCGAAGGTGTTACGCATATCAACGTAGAAGTCGTAATCTGTATCGCCAAGTAAGGCGGTTGTACAGCTTAACCAGTACATGTTGTTCAAGTCAAAAATACCTGTGGCATTCTTGTATGATTCTGGTGTGTCGTTGATATTCGTGTAGAATGGCACGACGGTGTTAAATGTATTGGCACCATAAGCTAACCATTGAATACCGGCAATTTCAGCAGGCACGTTGTTGCGCACTTGTAAAATATGCACGTTGTGATTCCGGTTAATTCCGATTGGCCGGAAACGAGTTTTAACATCTTCAGGGGCGCTACCGTAAGGATCGTATTCTGTATTTTCAAAGTGAGCGCTCAAGACGAACTTGACGTCTTCGATTGAAATCTTGCGGTTGGCATGGCAGATGAATGGTAAATCTTGGTCCATTGGATCTTGTTTGATTTCTGGATTGAAGTATTGTTGACCGTACCATGTTCGTGGGTTGTTATAAACCGTATCTTTGATTGAAGCACTGCCGAAAATATGACGGAGATTGTAGCCTTCAAAGTCAGGATTTAAGTGGTTGTCATCAATTAATGTTTTTAAATCAGCTGAGCAAAGCGTGTCGGCTGAATCAAAGTCGAAATGATTGATGTTCATCCGGTTAGGGGCAACCACGTATGCATCATCAGGGATGCGAACAGCAACCCAGTGATGACCACCGATTGTTTCAAGCCACCAAACACTGTCTTTGTCAGAAAAGGCAATCCCGTTTGGTTCGTATGTGCCGAATTCTTCAAGGAGGGCGCCTAAACGTTCGACCCCTTCTTGAGCACTGTGGATGTAAGGCAAGACTAATGTTACAATATCTTCTTCACCGATGCCACCAGGGACAAAAGGATCAAGCCCTTGAATCCGGGGGTTAGTGGTAATCGTTTCTGTGGCAGACATCGTGATGTTTTCACTGTTAATCCCAGCAGCTGGCCAAATCCCGTTCGTCAATAATGAGTTAGGAATTGAGGTATAGCGCATTGGGTTATCAGGCAATTGGATTTGAACGCCGCTAATCACCGCTTGATAATTCCGGGGTTGGTCTTCAGGATTGACCACAACAAAGCGTTGTGGATCCAAAGCTTCGTGGCCATCATCATTTCTAGAAATCATGGTTGAACCGTCGATGGAAGCTTTTTTGCCGACTAAGACCGTGGTACATGACCCTTTAATTGGTTTTTGCATGTCAAAACACTCCTTTTATTTATTATCCATAGTATAACGCTTTTGGCGGGAAAGTGGGGGATTGAGCGATAATCATGTGAAGGAATTGTTTAAATGCAAGTGGTTGAGGGTGCCAAGTCAGTTATCATTGGTATTCAATTCGTTGGTATCAACAAAAAGATTCGGATGAGTCGTCAACGTAAAGCACAACATGCAACTAATAGGGCTGAACAACATGCCGAAAAGAAGGCCATACAATACAGCCGTTTTCAGCAACACCAGATTAAGAAGCGGGAAAAACATCGGAGACATTGAAAAAGAAGAGGTGGGGGTAATCCGCATCTCTTCCTTTTAATATCGTCAGACAAAATATGAGGTTTAGTTAAATAATGATATACTCGATTTGATTTAAAGGAAAGAGGGGACTAATGCTGAAGTTAGCCGATTGTTTATTAGTGATTGATCTCCAAAATGGTGTCTGCAAAAGTGAGCAGCCTGTTGCGCGTCTTAATCAATTAATTAAAGGCGTTAATGCCAGAATTGATGCCTATCAGGCGGAAAGTCGCCCGATTATTTTTGTCCAACATAACGATAAGACTTTAATTGCTGGTCAGTCGACTTGGTAGATAATGCCAGAATTGAATGTGCCTAAAACGGCAATCTTTGTTCAAAAAACGCATGCGGATTCATTTTGGCAGACAAACTTACAAACGTTATTGAGCCAAATGCAAATCAAATCGCTTGAAATTTGTGGTGCCCAGACCAAATACTGCGTCGATACAACGATTAAAGTTGCCCACCATTTGGGCTACCAACTCCAAATGGTAGCTGGTCTTTCAACTACAACGGACAACGCCTATATGACGGCTGAACAGACAATTGCCTTTTACGAAAACGTTTGGCAGAACCGTTTTCTAGAATTACTAAAATAAACGGTAATCTCTGGTACAATGGACCTTATCATCACTTAAGAGGAGTATCTATTAATGTCAAAAACAGCTTTAATTACAATGCAACCAACAGACCAAACGACAGGGACAACGGTCATTTACGCGCCAGATAATGCGGCCAATCGTGTGTAGGCTGCTAAACAGTCCAACGTACAACTGATTTCGATTCCAGGTTATGTTCGTTTTGGCGATCATATCGTTAATTTTTTCGTTAAAAAAATTGTGAAACAAGGCGATGTTTCGGCATACAGTAATATGTTACAGTTTGTTTATTTTTCACACATGATGGCTTACAACGTGGCAAATACGCCAGTTGAAAGATTAGTTTTTGCAACGTAAGATCTAGCGACTAAAGTATTGATGCAGTTTGATAATCAAGCATGTTATAATAATCAAATAACAGTCTTAGCCAAATAATATAGAAAAGCCCCGCTCAGATGAGCGGGGCTTTTCTATATTATTTTTATAAGTTAATGATTTGTGCAACCTCACCGTGGTGTCCGCTAGTTGTTAGGGGGGCATTAACACCGCTGATATCGTCTATGTTGGTTACAATCACCATACTGGTTGCTTCTTTACCCGCAGAAGCAAGCGCAGCTAAGTCGATTTCAACTAATAACTGGTCTGTTGTCACCGGATCGCCTTCTTGAACGTGAATGGTGAACGGCGCACCGTTTAATTCAACGGTATCCAAGCCAAGGTGGAGTAATAATTCAACGCCCGTTTTGGTTGTAATCCCAAGTGCGTGTTTTGTTGGGAAAACACTAGAGATAATACCGTCCACTGGTGAGTAGATATGACTATCACTAGGGTTTACTGCAAAACCATCACCCATCATTTTTGTTGAAAAAACGGCGTCGGTTACTTGTTTGAGCGGGATGACGGGTCCATCTACAATAGCGTGTAATTCGAGTTCTTTGGGTTTACGTGAGAATAGTTTCATAATGATGACTCCTTCTACTTAGTAAAATATTCGCTGATAACGTTCGATGAATCAGCTAATTGGTTCGTATTAGCGGTGAAATCTTGTTCTAAGAAACTGTAATAGAGTAGGTCGACAGCGTAAAGCTGTGCAATTAATGAAGTCGTTGCCGCGCTTCTTAGCTGACTGTTTTCAGTACTATCATCATGCTGTAACGTGATGGTTGCTAACTGTGCGATTTGACTTTGATTATTATGAGTTAAAACAATAATTGGAATATTAAGTTGTTGTGCAATTTTAGCAAGTTGCAGAGGCTCTTGTTTTTCGCCAGAGTTAGAAATTAAGATAAGTGCTGCCTGTGTTTTCTGTGTGGTTAGTGCTGCTGCCAGTAGATGCGTATCAAGTGATTGAATGACAGATTTACCAACGCGCAGTAGTTTTTGTTGTAAATCCTCAGCGGCAACGTTTGAAGCACCAAGCCCATAAATGAAAATGGTTTGTTTCGAGTGGAGAATCATTGCGGATTCTTCGAGCGCGTCATTCTTGAGCCGATGATTGGTTTCAGTAATCGCTTGGTTAATTCGAAAAGTTAGTTTATTTTTTAAGTCAGTTGTTGTATCGGTCGGATTAATTTCATCGAAGAGCCGTTGATCGGTATTCCCTTCAGATGAAAGTCGTAATTTGAGTGCTGGAAAGCCACCTTGACCACAGAGTGTTTTACCAAAGCGAGCGACAGTCGCTGCACTAACGTTAGCCGCTTTTGCAAACGCACTAGTTGTCATTGTCGGTACTTGTACTGGATGGGCAAGTACGTATTGAGCAAGCCGCTGTTCTGTTTTGGTTAAAGTTGGGAGTTTCTTTTGAATTGAAAAAAGTATGCTTTCCATAAAATCAGCGTCCTTTAAAGGTTATTTTTCCATTGTAGCATCTTTGGGAATGCCAAAGAAATAAGTTGCGACAAAGCCACCGGCATAAGCTGCGAGCAAGCCTAAGATATAAGCGAATTGATGGCCGTTTGTAATTAAAGGAATTAAGGCTAAGCCACTAGGTCCGATGGCAATCGCACCAACGCCGCCCATTGCACCAATGACGGCACCGCCAATCCCACCACCGATACAGGCAGTGATGAATGGTTTCCCTAATGGTAAAGTAACACCGTAAATTAACGGTTCGCCAATGCCGAGGAAGCCAACAGGAAGCGCCCCTTTAATCATATTTGTGAGTTCTTTATTCTTACGACAACGAATCCAAAGGGCAAGTGCGGCCCCAACTTGGCCAGCACCAGCCATTGCTAAGATGGGTAAAAGTAAAGTTGAACCTGTTTTGTTGATCATTTCGATATGGATTGGTGTGAGGACTTGATGGAGCCCGAACATTACCATTGGTAAGAAGAGTACACCGAGCGCGAAACCAGAGAAGGCACCCCCGACATTCAGAATCCAATTAATTGAGCCGACAAGTGAATTTGAAATCACACCGGCTACCGGCATAACGATGAAAATTGTGAAGACCCCAATTAATAATAATGAAATTGTAGGGGTGACAATAATATCAATTGAATCTGGAATAAATTGATGCAATTTCTTTTCAACCAATGAGAGAATCCAAACTGCGAAGATGACACCGATAATCCCACCTTGGCCTGCAGATAAAGGATCGCCATTGAAGATATTGTGTAATGGCAACTTAGGATCAACACCACTTAGAAGTGTAACAGCACCAATGACACCACCTAAACCAGGAGTTGCACCAAATTCTGTGGCACTGTTAATCCCAACATAGATTGCGAGATAAGCGAAGACGCCGTTTTTGATGACGTTTAAGATGGTAATGAATTCAGACCAGTTTGAACCAAGGGATCCAGCGACCATCATGTTTGATAGAACGGCGGCAATTCCCCCGATTAAACCAGCGCCGACGAAAACCGGAATTAAAGGAACGAAAATATTTGAAATCGACTTTAAGACCCGCTTGGTTGGCGTACTCTTTTGTTTTGCTTTTTGTTTTGCCTTAACTTCAGCGGCTTTTGCTTCGACTTTTTCGCGGTCGGTCATTGTTGCGGCTGTGGCAGTTGTGGTGAGATTTTCTGGGAAGGGTTCACCAAGTTTAACACCGACTTGGTCGACCATGATTTGGGCGACTTTATTGACAATCCCAGGACCAACGACGACTTGAAGCGTGTCTTCTTCGACAACCCCTAAAACGCCATCGATTGCTTTTAACGCAGTCATATCAACTTGATCATCGTCACGAATTGTCATCCGCACACGTGTCATACAGTGAATTAATTTAGCGACGTTTGCGGGTCCGCCAACAGCGGCGTAAATTTCTCTGGCTAAGCGTACTTCTTTTTTTTCAGTCATAATAGTGCCTCCTTAAGGTTTGTTATTGAATAGTTTGACGTACAAAACCGTGTGCTTGTGTTAAACGTTCTTTGGCTTCATTAGCCGATAAATCCGTTAAAATCATAACAATTGCGAGTTTAACGTCTTCGTTGGCGGCGCTAAATTGGGTTGCCGCAACATCGTAAGTACAATCAGTTGCAGCCATGATGATTCGTTTGGCACGTTCAACTAATTTTTCGTTGGTTGGTTTCACGTCGACCATTAAGTTTTTGTAGACTTTACCAATTCCAATCATCGAAGCAGTTGATAACATATTAAGCACCAATTTTTGAGCAGTACCTGATTTGAGCCGGGTCGAACCGGTTAAAATTTCAGGACCAACTTCGACTTCTATATTAATTGTGGCATGTTGGCTGATGAGGGCATCGAAGTTGCAAGCTAAGCTGACAGTACTGGCACCAATTTGGTTGGCATAATCAAGACCGCCGATGACATATGGGGTCCGGCCGCTAGCCGCAATACCAACTACTGTATCGTTAGCGGTTAAGTGGATTGCTTCCAAGTCTTCGCGACCTAATGTCGGTGAATCTTCTGCCCCTTCAACGGCAACGGTCATTGCTTGCATACCACCGGCGATTAAACCTTGGACCAGTTCCGGTTCTGTTCCAAAAGTAGGGACACATTCGGCGGCATCGAGAACACCAAGACGACCGCTTGTTCCAGCGCCCATATAAATTAAGCGTCCCTCATTTTGGAAACTTTGAATGATAACTTGAACAGCAGCTTCAATATTGGGGAGTGCTTGTTTAACACTTTCTGGCACATTGTGATCTTCTTCGTTCATTAGTGTGAGTACTTTTTCAATTGAAAGTTCGTCCAATTGCATTGTCTTTTGATTACGGTTTTCGGTTGTTAAATGACTTAAATCCATATTAATCAATCTCCTTTAGTTGGATGGCTTGTCCAGCCTGAATGAATGGCAGTAATGCGTGATCTTTTTGGATGACTTTTCCAAGAACGTTAACACGAGAATCTGCGGGTAGGTCATGTTTGGTAATCTGTAACTCGCCCATATAACGTCCATAGTCTTGGTTATCGAGGGTGATGCTGCCACGTAATCGTACTGATGTCTGTTCAGGTTGGATTGTGGTCTGACAAAGTGGCCGGCCTTCTTCTAATCTGATGACATCACGGGCGACATCGCGCCGATTATGGAAATGTTGGTTAAAAAGATAAGGGGGGCAGGGGGCTGACTTAAGCATGTACAAGGTTATGACGTGTTGATGGTAGAATGCATCAAATTGCGCTAGAGTGGTTTTTGCTAAAGTTGGATCACCGATGAAGACCTTATCTGTTTCACAGTTGAATAAATCGAGCGCACTAGCAAGCGGATGCTGATAACGATGGGCTTCCAAAGTGGGTAATCCTTCTTCAAGTGGTCCGCGTAAAATGCCATCACCAGGAACAAAAGCTTGAATGGTTAAACCTTGCGTTTTAAGCCACTGATTTTTTTCAGTAAACCAGGTTCGTTCTAAACCGGTTTCATTTCTAGGGTAATAATTATGCCAAGCTTCTATGTTAGCGAAGTTGGCACCAGCTGCGCGTAAAACGGCTAAATCTTGTTCGGCAATTGTGCTTGCGTTGAGGGCAATCTTCAAATATGGTGATAACTTAGCAATGGTTGAATTATCGATGCCGAAATCAATTCGCAAACCAGTAATCCCAAAGGACAGTATTGCGGCGGGATCGTTAAGTGAGAGACCAACTGCTGGTAATGAACTTGTTTCAATATCAATCATCAATTGTAAGTGTTCTTCGCGACACGCAGTGCTGAGTGCTTTGATTCTAGCAGTGTATTGTGAAATGTCATCTTCAGGAATATGCATCGACGTGAAGACTTCTGTGAAGCCAGCGGCGTGCATTTTTTGAAGGTTCATGCGGCTTGCTGAGGTGAACGGTTGATTAAGATAGATAGAAAAACCAAACATAAAGCAACTCCTTTCTTTTTAAAGCGTTTTCTATAGATGCAGTATAGCGCTAATGAAATTAAATTTCAATAAAAAATAAAAAAATAAATATTTAGTGAAATTAAATTCATAACTGTAACCAGTGATGAATGTAACGGTTTCCAAATAACCGTTTACATTTTACTAAAAGTTTAGTAAAATAAGATTGCGATCTAAAAGAATGCGTTTACAGGATAGTTCTTGTACAGATTGATTTATTTGTATGGTGTAAATAGTAAACGTTTACTAACTAAAAGAGAAAGAAGCGACTAGGATGAACGACAACAAAATTATTATCGATCCAGACCAATTTGCTGCAGCAATTATCGCTGGGAATCCCAAGCAAACGAATGAAGACAATAAGGTTTATATCAAGCGTCAATTGACGTTATATCTAGAATCAGTTTTACTCGCCAACGATTTTAATTCATTGGAAGAAAACCAATTCGGCTCAGCCAAAGAAAAGCAACGCCAAGCGATTTTGGAAAAAATTATCGAACATCGCTATCACTAGAGTGCGTCATCAAGCGGGATAACCCGAGGGTTGTGCTTGATGAAAGCATGTTTACAATGAAGAAACTATCGAAAGGAATCTAAAGAAATGAAAAAACTAAAAGATGTTAAACAGTATAGTTCTTACGCTTTTGGGGCCTTTGGGCATGACGCCTTTTATGCAACACTTAGCACTTATTTTATGATGTTCGTCACGAGTCAATTATTCGATACCAAAAATGCAGGCTTTAATTCAAAAATGATTGCGTATGTCACTTATACAATGATGGTCATTCGGATTGTTGAAATTGCCTTCGATCCGCTGATTGGTGGAGTGGTTGATAATACACGGACGCGTTGGGGGAAATTTAAACCGTGGTTACTGGCGGGGTCAATTATTAGTTCTGTTGGCTTGGCCATGATTTTTACCAACTTTGGGGGGCTTGCGACAAGTAGCCCTTATCTTTACTTAGTTCTTTTTGCAATCGTTTTCGTGATTTTAGATATCTTCTACTCGTTTAAAGATATCTCGTTCTGGTCAATGTTGCCAGCGTTGAGTGTTGATTCTGAAAAACGGACAAAATTCGGGGCGATTGCGCGTTTCGGATCCACTTTAGGTGCACAAGGGGTCATTATCGTGATCGTGCCAATGGTGGTTTTCTTCTCACAAATGTTTTCTGGGAGTCATGGGAGTGAACAAACCAGTGCCGGGTGGTTCGGTTTTGCCGTTGTCATTGGCCTTGTTTCATTCTTAGGCGCTTTAGCGACCATCTTAGGAACCAAAGAAGAAAAGAGTGCTATTCGGGAAAATACTGAAAAGGTTCGGTTACGTGACGTTTTCAGTGTGATTGGTAAAAATGACCAATTAATGTGGTTATCTCTTTCATATTTCTTATTTGCCTTTAGTTATGTGATTACGAACTCACTGCTTTTATATTATTTTAGATATGTCATGGGCCGCGCCGCAGCGTTCTCAACGGTTGGTGTGATTACTGCCATCTTAGGGATTGTGTCAGTTGCGTTGTTCCCAACATTGGTTGCTTTAATTCATCGCCGGGCAATCTATATTGGCGGAATCGCAATGATGATGCTTGGTTATATCCTCTTCTTGTTTGCTGGAAGTAACTTGGTCGTAGTCTTAATTGCGGTCGGCTTATTCTTCTTCCCATATCCACTGGTCTTTTTGGCTGCTTTGATGACGATTACCGATAGTGTTGAATACGGACAATTGAAAAGTGGTACACGGAATGAATCTGTAACATTGGCAGTGCGACCTTTATTGGATAAACTAGCCGGGGCTTTTGCAAACGGCGTCGTTGTGACGGCTGCGATTCATGCTGGCATGACTGGGAATGCGAAACCAAGCGATATCACTAACGCGGGGTTGTTGCAATTCAAAATGTACATGTTCTTCATTCCAATGGCGTTATTGGTTATTTCAGCGTTAATCTTCATGGCTAAGATTAAATTAACGGAAGCAAAACATGCTGAAATCGTTAGTGAGTTGGAACGGAAATTAGATTAATAACAAACAAAGCGTAGTTAGTCTATGCTTGAACCAGAGGCTGCATCAAAAGTAATTTTGATGCAGCCTTTTTATGACTGATTAGTTTATGGGCTTAACTTGATGCTGAGAATGCCGATGACTTCTTGGTTAACAGTGCCCAATTATTTGAACCAGTCGTCGGTCAGTCGGTAGATTGGGTGCTATTCAGAACTAAAATCGAAAGAGCCGGCGGAACGGATTCTGCTTTTGGTTTGACTGAAGATGGTGACTATCAATACAAGACGGCAAAAGGGCTTTTTTAGACTACTATTATCAAAATGTCTTCTTTCAATCATGTAATAAATTGTATCGAAGAGCGATTATTGAAGCTGAAGCATTGCGGTTCGATGAATCGCTGCGTATCGGTGAGGATTTAATTTTCAACTTGCAGTATTTACAACATTGCCGAGTTGTTAGGCATCGGGCAGCGTTTTTATATGTTTACGAGATAGGGCATGCTGAGGCGGCTACGAGTACCCTAAAGCCGCAGTGGTTCTCAGTTAACTTAACAGCTCTGCACATCATTGAGACGCAATTAGTGGCTGGAATTGCAGAAGTGGATCGCGCAGCTTACACACGATTTTTAAAGCAGTATGTGCGGACCTTTTTTAGAATGTTAATTGTTTTTGATCAGCGCACACTGACTGTTCCTGAGCGACAATTCATTCAGACGCAATTGATCAATTTAGAACGTGGTTTACCAACCGGCACATCCCGGTGGCTACGATGGCTTAATCGGTCGCACTTAGCGCCGGTCATGCTAGTTGGCTTACGTCGGTTAAAGCAAAGGTTAAAATAAAATGCTGTCCGCCAGAATCGAACGATTCAAAAGGGGGACAGCATTTATTGGTTCATATCTAAAAAAGGATGCGGTGGGCGTTTAAACAAAGGGGAATTGACTGTGAAAAAGATCAGTATCGTGATTGTAATCAGTAGTATTGTTGTGATTAGTCTGGCGACGCTAGGTTTTTATTTGCATCAAGAGGATAAAGCTGTTGATGCGATTAAAACCGGGTCTAGTCGAATTTCAAAACAAATTGATCAGCGAAAGCCAATCTCGTTCCTATTATTAGGCGTTGACCCAGGCGCGGATGGGCGCGTTGATCGTGGTCTGTCGGATTCGATGATGGTTGTAACACTTAACCCGGCGTAAGAAGCAACGGTGGTCTACTCTATTCCGCGTGATTCATTGGCAGAGATGGCAGATGACCACGGCGGTAATATTCAGAAAATTAATGCGGCTTATGAAATTGGCAAGGCTAAGATGGCGAAAAAAACAGTCAGTCAGTTTTTAGGGCTCCCGATTGACTACTCGGTGACGGTCGATATGGGCGCACTCAAAGAATTGGTTGATTTTGTCGGGGGGATTACCATCGATACGGTGATTGACGTTAATTTGAATGGACAAGTGATTCCACAAGGCCACCATCATCTCAATGGTGATCAGGCGCTTGCTTATAGTCGGATGCGTTATCAAGATCCGCGCGGGGACTATGGGCGGCAATTGCGGCAACAAGAAGTTTTGAAACAAGTTGCGCAAAAAATTCAAAAGCCAAAATATTTGATGAACATTGGTGACTTAATGACTAAGCTTGGTCAGAAAATTAGCACTGATTTTACAGCCGACCAAGTGAAGCAGTTGATTCGCAACTATCATCAAAGTAGTGGTGAAATTGTCAGCAGCCAATTGCTAGGTAAAACGGCGTGGCTTAACGGCAGTGCCTATCAAATCATTAGTACAGAAGATTTGCAGGCTGCTTCGAATCGGCTCCGTGAAAATTTAGCACTGCCGGAACAAACGTTAACCAATACCGAAACGCGACTTAATGATATGAACCCGGCCTTTTTTGATGATGAGTCGCCAACGACTTACTTCAACGTGCGCGGATATAACGTGACACGGTATACAAATAATACGGATTAGTGTTGTGGTCGAAGTGCGTAGGTTTGGGTGGCGATGGCGTTAACGAAATCAACATCATGCTCGATAAATAGGAGGGTTGGGCGTTGCTCGGCAATTAGAGTTTGAACTTGTTCACGCGTGATGACGTCGAGGTAATTCAACGGTTCATCCCAGAGGTAACAGTCAGCCTCTTCAAAGAGCGAACGTGCCAGTGCAGCTTTACGTTTTTGTCCCATGCTCATCGTTTCTAGACGGTGGGTAAATAAATCGCGGTCAAAACCCAGTTTGCGTAACATGCTTAGCAGTTGTTCGTGATCAACCTGTTTCGCAGCAGCGAAGTCGGCCAGTGAGCCGCTCAGTTGATCGAAATCTTGTGGAAGATACGAGAGGGTTAAGTGCGGATTAAGGTGCAGACTACCGCTGGCAATGTGGTCAGTTGCGGGTAATGCAAGTAACGCCTTAATCAGTGTTGATTTACCTGCGCCATTAATCCCAGTTAGGGCAACCTGTTGACCAGTTTCTAAGGTGAATGAGAGTGGTTGATTAAGGATGACGCCGTCTTGTTGTAAGACAAGTTCATCAACACTAAGCACATTTTGACCGGGTTTGAGGGGTCGCTGATTGATGGTCAGTGGTGCAGCAATTTCAACGTTTTTAAAAAGTTGTTGTTTTGCTTCGATTGCTTCTTCCGCGCGGTTGGCAATTGTCGTCGCCCGTTTCATAACCTTAGCGGCGCGATGACTGATGAAGCCTTTATCGAGATTGGCACTTTCAGTTTTGACACTGGCGGCGTTTTTCCCTTTTTCAGCTTCGTGGGACCACTGCGCTTTTTGTTGTGCTGTTTTTGTCAGCCGTTTGATATCGCCCTTGAGTTGTTGATTCTGTTGTTGCTCATAAGCAGCTTGTTGGTCGTGGGCGGTTTGCCAAGTTTGGTAGTTGCCTTGGTGAACGGTGATGTCGGCACGATTAATCGCTAGGACATGGTCGATCACTTGGTTTAAGAAATGGCGGTCATGGCTGACGACAATGAAGCCGGCTTTTTGGCGTAAATAATTGGCAACGACTTGGCGGCCTTCTTGATCCAGGTGATTGGTTGGTTCGTCGATCAGTTGAAAATGATAGTCGTCGATGAATAGTAAGGCGAGTAACATTTTGGTTTGTTCACCAGGACTTAACGAAGCAAATGGTTGCCAGACGATTTCGGGTGCGACTTGTAGGAGCCGCAGTTCCCGCTCGACTTGCCAGAAGGTTGAATTGTCGAGGTTACCTAGCTGCATTAGAATATCGTGTGTGAGTTGCGTAGGTTCTGTAACAGTCTGTGGGAAATATTGAAAATCGAGATTGGTAACCAACTGGCCATCAAATGGTAGTTGGTGTTGAAGTAATTTTAATAACGTTGTTTTACCGCGACCATTGCGCCCGATTAAACCGAGTTTCCAACTGGCGTCGAATTGAAGCGTGACGTGATCGAACAACGGTTGTGTTTGATCTGAATAGTTAAATGTGAGTGCTTTGAATTGAATTGTGCCCATGAATTATCACCTCATTGATTGAATGAGATTGGCCCAGTTGTCGTTAAAAATGCACAAAAAAAGACGCAATAACAGCGTCTTTTAACAAGTCTTTAGGTAACTGACCTGAAAATTAACGCAAGCAATCTCTAACGGCAATCGGAAATAAACGGTCCACGCACGTGCATGAACAGTTCGTACCAATCGAGTTGTCAGAAAATTAGCATGCGATTTTCAATGCCAGTCACATCCTTTGAATAAGTTAAATTTGATTCTAGCAGATTATTTTTAGAAAAACAACTTTTAAAATAATCCTTTACAAATAGATGGTTATCCCCTATACTAAGTAACTAATTAATAACAAGGAGGGTCTGTCATGAATTCAATGCAACGTGTTGCCTTTAGCTTTTTCTTTAAGATACCCAGTAATCGACTGGTTGATTAAGGAGAAGGCATTTGAGTTGAAATGACAAACCTTAATGAATTGGAAGATGGCTGGGTAACCCCGAGTCATCTTCCTGGTGGGGCTCACTAGTGAAGACTAGTGGGCTCCTTTTTTTGTTATTAAATGAGTGCGACGAAGCCTGGTTAGATACTGAGTAATAGCATAGTCCAGTGAATAAAGCTGGGTTGTAGCTTTGTTTACTGGACGTAGCTATACGGAAGTATCTGGCTGAGGAGCACGTTAAGAAAGAAGTGCGACTTGAACGATTTGGCTTCGAGCATAACCTAAAAAGCGCAATGGTGGGCGTACGACCGCCATTGTGATTCTGTAGTTAAGCGCAGAAGGCAGTTCAAGGAGCACGTTAAAGAAGTGCGACGAAGCCTGGTAGGCGGCGAGTAATCGCCTAGTCGAGTGCATACAATAAAAATAGGAGTGGTTAAAATGGGATTAATGGCAAAGATGTTACGAAAAGAATCACTGGAACGTTATTTACAACAAGATCAGCGGTTGGCCAAAACATTAACGGCTAAGGATTTAATTGCATTGGGCGTGGGGGCAGTGATTGGGACCGGGATTTTTATCTTACCGGGAACGATTGCGGCGTTACATAGTGGCCCGGCAATCACGATTTCATTTATGATTGCGGCGGCCGTTTGTGCCGTTGCGGCGATGTGTTACGCCGAATTTTCATCGGCATTACCAGTTGCGGGAAGTGCTTACTCATATGGCAATATTATTTTTGGTGAGTTAATCGGTTGGCTGCTTGGCTGGGCTTTATTCTTGGAGTATATGTTGTCAGTTGCGGCAGTTTCAACTGGTTGGTCGGCTTATTTTGTATCATTTATCGAAGGGTTTGGCATCCATATTCCGCATGCAATTACTGGCCCGTTTGATCCGGCACATGGCACTTATGTGAACCTGTTTGCGATGCTGGTAGTGGGCTTGATTGCGACATTATTAATGCGAGGGACTCGTTCATCAACACGAATTAATAACATCATGGTTTTGATTAAATTAGGCGTAGTGCTACTTTTCATTAGTGTCGGGATTTTCTACGTGAAACCCACTAACTGGCAACCGTTCATGCCGTTTGGGGTAAGTGGGATTTTCAAAGGGGCATCACTCGTCTTCTTTGCTTACCTTGGCTTTGACTGTGTGTCAGCATCGGCGGCAGAGGTTAAGAATCCACAAAAAAATCTTCCTATCGGGATTATTGGGACGTTAATCATCTGTACGTTGCTTTATATATTAGTGGCGTTTGTCCTCACAGGGATGGTGTCGTACCGCGAATTGGACGTTGCTAATCCGGTCACATTCGCGCTACAAGTCGTCCATCAAAATTGGTTTGCCGGTCTGATTTCACTCGGCGCATTAGCAGGGATGTTCACGATGATGTTGACGATGACTTACAGCAGTTCCCGCCTCATCTATTCAATTGGTCGTGATGGCTTATTACCAAAAGCACTTGGTAAAGTGACTGCAAAACATCAAACCCCAACTAACAGTATCAAAATTGTGACGATAGTCATCATGATTCTAGGCGGGTTCGTTTCACTGGATCAATTGACTAATTTGGTAAACATCGGCACATTGGTGGCTTTTTTCTGGATGTCGATTGGGGTCATCCCATTGCGGAAGCGCAAGGACATTCCGAATAAAAATGGGTTTAAAGTCCCATTTTACCCAGTTTTACCGTTAATATCAGGAGCGCTATGTTTATTGATGATGTTTGAATTGCCAAAAGTCACTTGGATTGCAGCGGCAATCTGGTTTGTCATCGGCTTAGTGGTCTACTTTACGTATGGGATTTTCAATAGTCGCTTAAATAATGATTAAATCAGCCTCAAAAAGCTGACGTTCACCCGCAGAAACGCTAGAATAAAACAGAGGTGACGACTGTGGTAAAACATAAACGGCTGTGGATTGGTCTAATAGGAAGTGTCATCTGCGTCCTCGGTGTATTAGGGACGTATTTCGATGCTGGTTTGTATCAGCAACCGATTATTCGGGTAACGCGGGTCCAGACAATTAGCCGTGAGAAACAGACTGATGAGTACCAAAATGAAGATACAGAAGTAGTCCAGCGGGTCACGGGCCAATTTTTGAACACTAAGCAAAAAGGGCAAGTGATTACGCTGCGCAATACGTATACGGCGTCGCAAGCGATGTCGACGCGGTACTATAAAGGACAACAAGTCTTTTTACACCGTGATCAATATTTGAAAAAGTGGACCTTAAACGAGCCTAAGCGCGATACAATCATCGTTGGCTTAACACTGTTGACGTTTAGTTTCCTATTACTAATGATGCTCAAGCGCGGATTGATGACGCTAATCAGTGTCTTGGTCAATCTCGTCGCATTCGTCTTAACACTCCATTTAAACGCGATGACGGGTGGACGGTGGTTATTGCCGATTATGTGTGGCTTAGCGGTCGTTCTAACGGGTTTAACGCTACTTTTAGTATTAGGACCCAACCGCCAGATGCTTGTCTCATATGGCGCGACAATTGGCGCAACGTTCCTAGCACTGTTTCTCAGCATGGCCGTCTTGAAATTAACCGGCGATCAAGGCTTGCATTATGAAACGATGGCCTATGAATTACAGCCGTATAAAACGGTCTTCTTAGCGGAAGTCGTGCTCGGGATTTTAGGCGCTGTGATGGATGAGACGACCGATATTTCATCGTCACTCCAGCAATTAGCGATTGAACGGCCAAACGTTACGAAGACTGAATTGTTTAAATCAGGACTCGCAATTGGTCGCGAAATTATTGGTCCATTAGTTAATGTGTTGTTCTTTTTAGTCATGGCGGATGCTTTTCCAATTATTTTATTGTATCTACGCAATGGCAACACAATTGCGTATACCTTATCGCGAACTGTCACGTTAAGTTTTACGCAGACGGTGATTAGTGCGATTGGGATTACTTTGGCGGTGCCAGTAACGAGCTTGTTGGCAAGCCAGTTAGTGCGGGTGAGACGCCTATGATGTTGCTAACGGGAATTTTACTGATCTTATTAGTGCTGGTTTGTGGTTGGCAAGGGCTGACGATTTTCTTCAGCCTTGGTTTGAATTTTGTCGTGATTATATTGGCACTGGTCTTGGTGGCGGGTGGGTTTGAACCGCTGATTGTGAGTGGTCTGTTGAGTCTGATTTTGTTAGCGACATCCATCTTCATGAATACCAAGCAGCCATTAACGGCCAAGACGGCGTTTGTGACGTCGTTAATCGTGGTGGTGGGCTTGCTGATCATTATTGTGCCCCTCAGCCAGTTAGCAGCTACCTACGGCTTTGGTGCGGAAGATGCAGAAGAGATTGAAGGCTTTGGACTCGCAATCGGCTTGTCGTTCCAAAAAATTAGTATCATGATGATCATTCTGGGCAGCTTAGGGGCAATCGCCGAAACGAGTATTGCAGTTGCCAGTGGTTTAGTCGAAATCTTAGAATACGACGCGCAAATGGGCGCCAAGCAACTCTTTAAAGCGGGAATCGCGATCGGTGAAAAAATTATTGCGACGGCTTTTAATACACTGTTCTTTAGTTTTTTCGGTAGCTTCTTGTCATTAACGATGTGGTTCATTCAACTCGGTTATCCAATTAGTAAAATTGTGAACCATAAAATTTTAATTGGTGAGGGACTCGCACTATTAATCGGAGTGATTGGGGTCATAGCAACCGTTCCGCTGACCAGTTGGCTCCTAAACTATTTCAGAAAACCAAAAGACGAATAAAGTTAACTTGAAAAATAAGTCAATTCAGATTAGAATAATAGAATATATGCACGAAAGGAGGAAACGCGCAATGTCACAAAACTTACATGTTAGTGTTTCTGGTAACCGTCGTCCTGTTAACCAAAACAATGCTAAAAAACGTAACGCTGAAACAGCTGCTGTATTGAACTTCTTGAAGGAACGTAAATCAGCTAAATAATTATAATGAATTTTTTCAAAATAATGTTAAAAGACCATCTAAAAGTCGCTTGAAAAGCAGCCTTTGGATGGTCTTTTAATATGGAAAATAAATATATTTCAAACTAAGTTTAACCACAAAAAAAGAGCTACATCCTAAGATGTGGCTCTTTTTAAATACATATTTTTGATTAAAGGACGCGAACTGCGAATGAAGGCATGAAGTAACTTGAGATACTTGCTGTCTTAACTGATTCGCCAGGTTGTGGTGCGTGGACGTATTGGCCACCACCGATGTAGATTGCGTCGTGGTATGAAGCACCAGCGCCACCCCAGAAGAGGATATCGCCAGGTTGTAAGTTATCAAGTGAGACGCGTTGGCCAGCACCTTCTTGAGCAGTTGTGACACGGCCCAATGAAACGCCAGCTTGTGCGTATGCGTATTGCACTAAACCAGAACAGTCAAGACCAACACCAGGTGTTGAGCCTCCCCATACGTAAGGTGTACCAATTTGTGATAAAGCAGCGTTGATAACAGTTTGTGCGTTACCACTTGCTTTTGTCGTTGTATTCGTTTGTGGTGCTTGTTGAGTTGTTGCAGCTTGAGTTGTTTGTTGGTTGCTTTGAGTTGTCGTTGTTTGTGTTTGAGCAGGTTGTGTTGTTGCTGCTGGTGTACTTGTTGTAGCAGCAGGGGTTGTTGCTTCAGTTGTTGCAGCAGGCGCTGGTGTTTCTGTAGCAGGTGCCGGCGTTGTTGCTTGAGGAGCAGTTGGTGCTTGAACTTCAGTTGTAGTGGTTGTTGCAGCAACTGGTGTCACTGCAGGTGCATTTGTAATTGGTGTGACACCATCCAAGTTAGGGTTGTTTAAAACAACGTAGCTAGCAGGAATCCAACCTTTGCTTTCTAATTGGTACCAAGTTGTGCCGTTTAAATCTTTTTGATCAATGACGTTTTTAGTTGTGCCATATGTTAAGTATTCGCCAGTTGGTTGAGCAGCAGTTGTGTCAGCCCAAACAGTTGTTGCACCTGATTGGAAGTTAGCTGTTACTGTGTTCTTAACAGCGGTTGTTGTTGCAGCTGGTTGAGCAGTTGCATCGCCGGCTGTAATGAATTGGCTTGAAACCCATTCGTCATTACCAAGTTTGTACCATGTTTGGCCGTAAACTTGTTTTGTGTCTTGGATTGTTACTTGTTGGTTAGTTGCCAAGTAACGAGCAGGTTTTTGACCTACTGCTGGGCTAGTCCAAACGGTTGTTGCCCCGTCAGCGTAGTTAACCGTACCATTTGTTGCAGCTTGGGCATCATTTGTTTGAAGACCCATCAATACTAAGCCGGCAAGGCCAACCATTCCAGAAGATAAGTAAGTCATTTTTTGTTTTTTCATGTGTTTGTTGTGCTCCTTCGAAAAATTTTTTTAAGTTGTTTGAATTTTGAATTAATTTAGTACGCTGATTAGCATAGCATCTGAAAGTAACAAACATGTTACATAATAGTTAGCGCGCTGTTACATGTTTCTTAAGATATCGGCGATTAAAAGACTAAACGTAAGCGAACGTCAAAAAAATACGCATATCAAGAAGATAGCGTACTTTTTAGGAAGTGTCTTAAGATTATTGGAGTGTACCGGTTTGTGTCTGATCTGTACCGGTCTGAGTATTACTTTGTGTACCAGTCGTCCCGGTTCCGGTTGTGGTATCCGTTGTCGAAGTCCCCGTCCCAGTTCCAGTTGTTGCACCAGTGCCATTCCCCGTTGCCGTGTTAGCAGCATAGCCTGTCGTAGTTTGTGTATTGGTAGCTGTGTTTTGGTTAGTTGTTGCTTGATTAGCGGTTGTTGTGTTTTGCGTGGTTGCTGCTTGGGTATTGTTAGAGTAAGTGTTGTATTGATTTTCAGCGTTCTTAACATACGCCAAGTACTTTTCTTTAAAGCCGTCATGGGTTGATTTATTAATCAAAGCTCGGACGTAAGGGAAGTCGCTAGCAGATAGGTTAGCTGGAATATGCTTGAGGTTGTCGTCTGTAAATAAGTTCCGGACAGCTGCCATAGCCGCTAATTGATTTTTAGCTTCTTGATAATCAGCAAGTTGTTTGGGGTGGTCGGTATAGTCCGTTTCTTCACCAAGTTGTGCATCGGCTTTGACAATCCCATCTTTATCGAAAAAGGCGCTTGTTTTAACTTTGTTCTTTTTCTTCTTTTTAGCAGGCTTTTCAGAAGCAACACTTTCAGATTCACTAGTTGCTGGTTGCTTACCAGTAATCTTATCTAGATCTTTTTGGGCAGCCTTGTAATCAGCCTTTGCATCAGCGCTAATTCCGCTCATATAAAGGTTGGGCGTGATTTGTTTGTCGAGTTTGTCAGCCGCAGTGATAATTTGGTGTTGTTTATTGGCTGTTAACTTCGCAGGATCTTTACGGGAACCATCACTATAGAGTTGGTTCACTTTTTGGACGTATTGATCAATTTTTTCTTCTGTTTTAGTTGCGGCAGCTGGAATTTCTGTTTTATTCTGACAGCCAGCTAGAATCATGAAACAGCTGGTCATGGTCAGCAATAGAGCAAGTGTTAATTTTTTCATTGAGAAACCACCTTGTTGTTAGTTATTCATCTAATAATATATCATGAAATTAGGAGCGCTAACATGGTCGTTTGACGATAATTCCGAAATCGGAAATTAACGTGAAATCCAATATTGTATAGAAATCGCAATAAATGCGGGGGTTAAAGGAAATTAATCAACAAATCAGGCTATACTTTCGCAAGTGAGAAGCGTACACTATGGATATTAATTATGAGAAAATTTTAATCAAACGTGACCGATGAGTTCAATTAAAGTGGTCATCAGAGGGAGTGCAACTTATGGAATCAGCATGTACATCAATTTTAGTTGGTAAAAACGCATCATTGGACGGATCAACGATGATTGCGCGTAACGACGATACTTTTTTACCTTTAACACCACAACGGTTTCACATCAATCCAGCTGTTAAAGGGCGTAAGGGTGCTAAAATTAAATCTTGGTTAAACGGGTTTGAAGCCGAATTACCTGAGAATGGCTACCGATGGCCCGCTGTTCCGAATGTTGATTACAAACATAATGGTTATTATGATGAAAGTAGTATTAACGAAGTTAACGTGGCGATGAGCTGTACCGAAAGTACATATGGAAATGAAAAAGCCCTCGCTTATGATCCATTGGTGAAAGACGGGTTGGATGAAGATTGCATGCAAGCTATGGTTGCGCCGTACATTAACTCGGCGCGCGAAGGGGTCAGCTATCTCGGTAATTTGATTAAACAATACGGCTCACCCGCCGGCAATAGTGTGCTCTTTAGTGATCACAATGAAGTGTGGTATATGGAAATTGTGACAGGGCATTTATGGCTAGCACAACGGATTCCAGATGATGCTTATGCAGTTGCCGCCAACCAAGTGGCGATTCAACAAGTTGATTTCACGGATGCCGACAATTTTATGTGGGCAGAAGGCATTCAAGAATACGTTGAAGCCCATCATTTGAATCCGGATAAAACGGGCTGGAATTTCCGCCACATTTTTGGCACGATGAATGAAAAAGACCGGCACTATAATACACCACGGGTTTGGTACGCCCATCATTTATTTGATGCTGATTTTGATATGTCACCCGAATCGGCTGAATTACCATTTATTCGGCGTATTGAACATAAAATTAGTGTTGAAGATATTGAAATGTTGTTAGGCTCACATTATAATGAAACGCCATTCGATCCAATGGGGCATGGGACTGATGCCGACAAGTATCGTTACCGCCCAATCGGTTTGAATCGGACGCAAAATGCACATATTTTACAATTACGGAATGATGTGCCAAAGGAACAAGCGGCCATCATGTGGATCACAATGGGGATGCCAACGTATACACCGTTCATTCCATTTTTCACGAATGCGAACGATACGGATCTAAGTTTCAGCGAAACACCAATGAAATGGGATATGAAGAGTGCATATTGGTTATACCGGACAATTTCAGTATTGGTGGAAGGCCATTATAGCCAGCACATTCAAGGCAATGTAGATTACTTAAACCGTTGTAAGCAAGAATTACGAACGATGATTGAAGCCATTCAAGTGGAAGCACAAAAGTATCAAGGCGCTGCCTTAACGGAGTATTTGACTGAGCAAAACCATGCGATTGTTAAGCAGATGGCGACTGAAGCGACCTCGATGATTGGGGAACTCGTTATGTCGGGCATTAATTTATCGAAATTGACGTTCAATATGGATCGTAACCTATAAGATGTTATTAAAAGAAGTTATTAAGGATGAAAATAATTTTATCTTTAATGACTTCTTTTTATATAGTCACGACAAACTAATATAGTGGGTTGATGATTATATGGTCAATTGAATTGTTGCACATCAAATCTATTTATAGCTATTTAATGAATCGAGTGGTTTCTTTTCTCTCAAAATATGCTAATATATTGATAGCAAAATAAATTAAATCCGTTAATTGTTTCTACGCATGACAGATCGGTTAGTAAAGGGAGAAAAGGTTATGACAGCAAAAGCAACAAGCAAGTATTCTGATGATTGGGAAGTAGTAACGCATCTTTCATTGATTTATCGGTGGATTGTCAGCAATTTAAGCGACTTTGTCAGTGGAGAAAGTTTAAATTACAAAGTTTCTTTTGACCAATTTTTAATTATGTACGAAATTTCAACTAACGAAAACTTAACAGGTAGTAAGTTAGCTAAGACGATGAGTGTTAGTCGTTCAGCAATTTCACGCCAATGTCGGTTACTGAAAGAAAATGGGTACGTGGTTGAAGAACATCTTCAAACAGATCAACGGGTTAAATTTTTGAGCTTAACTAAACAAGGTCAAGACGTTTTAGACCGGTTGGTGAGCCGCTATGTTGAAAAATACCGTGAAATCGAAGCACAAATGGGCCGTGATAAAGTCGATGGTTTGATTCGATTCATTGATCAATTCTATTTAGATGTCATTGAACCAAGTGAATACCAAGATAACAAGATGGGCCGTTCATTCCTAAATAAAGTAAAGAAAATGAACGAAGAAAGTGCAGAATAGTTATTATGAAATAGGAAGAACCGCGTGGGGGCGGTTCTTTTTTTATGGATAAAACGTGCTTTTTGGTTGCAACAACTTCCGCTTAATCTAAACTAGCACTTAATCTTAAAATCGAGATTAAGCGCTAGTTTGTATTAATGCTCAGTTGCTGACCGCAACCAAATGCATTCTTGCCTTAAACGTGCTTTCATCAATAACTTCCTGTGCTTTGCTACACTTATCAAATCGGCGATTGCATCGCCAATTCGCTAAGTTAGATAAATGCTCAGAAGTTACCCGTTGATGACGCACTCTGATATAATAGGGCTTGTTTCTTTTTATGAAATTGCTTACAATTAAGCCATGAACGGATTATGAAAGAGTGGGAGTCGATATCATGGAAAAAATTCTGGCTATTAATGCAGGTAGTTCAACACTGAAGTGGCAATTATTTGAAATGCCGTCTGAACGAGTAATCGCTAAAGGAATGATTGATCGGTTAGGCTTATCTGATTCTGTATTCACAGTGAAGTATGGCAATCAGGAAAAGTTTAAACAAGTCCAAGATATTACGACGCACGAACAAGCAGCAACGTTATTATTAACGCGGTTGAAGGAATTAAATATCGTAACCCATCTCGATGAGATTACGGGGGTTGGTCACCGGGTGGTTGCTGGTGGAGAAGCCTTCAAGGACTCTGCAGTAATTAATCCGGTTGGGCTCGATGAGATTAATCGTTTGGCTGAATATGCACCGTTGCATAATCCAACCCAAGCTTATTACATTAAAATTTTCACTGCATTATTGCCAGGCGTACCGGAAGTGGCTGTTTTTGACACGTCATTTTACAGTACGTTACCTGCCGAAAACTATTTATACAGTATTCCGCAAGCGTATTATGAAAAGTATGGGGCCCGTAAATACGGTGCGCATGGGACCAGTCATCGGTTTGTTGCTCATCGAGCGGCTGAAATGCTAGATCAGCCGCTTGAAACGCAAAAAATGATCACGTTGCACTTGGGCAGTGGTGCATCAATTACCGCGATTCAAGACGGGCACGCTGTCGATACATCAATGGGGTTCACACCACTTGCGGGGATTACGATGGGCACGCGATCTGGTGATATTGATGTCTCATTAGTAGCCTTTTTAGCTGAAAAATTAGGTAAGACAATGCCAGAGATGATCACAATTTTGAACCATAAGTCTGGCTTATTAGGGATTTCTGAACTATCACCGGATATGCGTGATTTAGAAGAAACCGCTGACTCACGACCACAATCCCAATTGGCGCTTGATATTTTTGTCAATCGAGTTGTGAAGTATGTCGGTTCTTACGTAGCTTTAATGAATGGAGTAGATACGCTGGTCTTTACTGCCGGTAGTGGTGAGAACGGCAGTGAATTACGGGCTGCCATTTGTGAACAACTCGCTTGTTTTGGTGTAGAATTGGATGAAGATAAAAATAATGTCCGCAGCCAAGAACGCATTATCAGCAGTGATCAATCACGCGTTAAGGTCCTGATTGTGCCAACTAATGAAGAGTTGATGATTGCCAGAGATGTTATGCGGTTAAAATAAGGGAGTTATGCACCATGCCACAAAAACCACTATCAGAATATGAAGTTGAGATTCCCCGATTGATTGCTCGATTAGAAGATACACCAGCCACAAAAACCTTTTTCGACGCACTAACACCAGGCTATCAACGCGAATGGGCACGTTATGTTTACGGCGCTAAAGCTGAAGAAACACAGCAACGACATTATGTTGAAATGTGTCAAATTTTAGATGCAGGTTATAAATCTAAACGAGGATACGGACAAGCAAAGAAAAAATAAATTAAAAAAAGATTAATCAGGCCAAATGCGCGCCAGATTAATCTTTTTTGTGTTCTTTAATAAAGCGGTTACAAAAAAGAGTTGAATTCTCAAAGAAGCTCCTTTATAATAATCACCATGATAGTTAGTAAAACGTTTTACTAGCCTACAATAAAGGACGGAGGATTGAATATGAATGCTGTCAATATCTTAATTGGATTAATGCCGATGATTGGTTGGGGATTGTTCCCTGTGATCGTTGGTAAAATTGGTGGGAAACCAGCGAGTCAAATTATTGGAACGACACTTGGGACATTAATTCTGGCCATTATTGTGGCTATTTTCCGCGGGACACCGATTCCAGAAACCAAAACATTTATTTTTTGTTTAATTTCAGGGGCTTGTTGGGCATTAGCGCAGATTATCACCTTTCATGTTTTTGAAACCATGGGTGTTTCTAGAACGATGCCAATCACAACTGGGTTCCAACTTGTTGGGGCATCTTTGTGGGGCGTCTTCATCTTGGGTAACTGGGCAAGTACACAATCGAAGTTGATTGGGTTCACAGCGATTATTCTAATTATCCTTGGTGTTTATTTAACAGCCTGGAGTGAAGATCGTTCAAGCGCTAGTAAAAATGGCGCGGTGCGTGGCATCTTGTTATTATTAGTTGGCGAACTAGGCTACCTAGGGTACTCCGCCTTTCCACAAGCAGTACACGCGGACGGTTTCCAAGGCTTTTTGCCACAAGCATTAGGAATGGCAATTGTAGGTGTTATCTTCGGATTAACCCAAACCAGCAAGACTTATCAACCTTTCAAAGAAGCAACTTCGTATAAGAATATCTTCAGTGGGTTCTTCTTCGCGTTTGCAGCGCTGACGTATCTTATCTCAGCACAACCTTCTGTGAATGGCTTAGCAACGGGGTTTGTTTTATCCCAAACCAGTGTCATTTTCGCCACAATCGGTGGGATTTATGTGTTGAAAGAACAAAAGACTAAAAAAGAAATGGTTGCCGTATTAATTGGTTTAGTACTCGTATTAGTGGCTGGATCTGTGACAGCCTTTATCAAATAAAAAGTGGGGCGGATTTATTATGCGAAAAACACAAGTTATCAATTCACAAATTTCAAATGTGATTTCAAACATGGGACATTTTGATACAATGAGTATTGGCGATGCTGGGATGCCGGTCCCAGCTGGAACGCAAAAAATCGATGTGGCCATCGAAAATGGTGTACCAAGTTTTATTCAAGTACTTAAAAATGTTCTAACAGAATTGGAAATTCAAAAAGTTTACTTAGCAAACGAAATTAAAACAGCTAATCCAGCACAACTTGAACAAATCAAAAAAGTGATTGGTGAGACGCCCATTGAATTTATTGATCACGCACAAATGAAACAGGACTTGGGGCAGGCCAAAGCATTTGTTCGGACGGGTGAAATGACACCTTATTCCAACATTATTTTAGAAAGTGGCGTTGTATTTTAACCATTAGGAGGGCTTTCAAATGAAAAAAGTAATCGTATTAGGGTCAACAAATGTCGACACAATTTTAAACGTTCAGCGTTTTCCACAACCAGGTGAAACATTAGCAATGGATGGCCGCGCAGTTGCTGGTGGTGGTAAGGGTGCAAACCAAGCAATCGCAGCTGTTCGGTCAGGTGCGCAAACAGCTTTCATTAGTAAGGTTGGTAAGGAAGGCGCCGCTGATTTCATGCTAGATACGTTCAAAAAAGATGGCATGAACATTGATCACGTTCGTTGTTCTGAAACAGCTGGGACTGGCCAAGCTTACATCATGGTGGATGCTAGTGGACAAAATAGTATTTTAATCTATGGTGGGGCCAACCAAGATGTGACAGTCGATGATATTCATGAAGCCGAAGAAGCCATCAAAGATGCTGACAGAATTGTCGCTCAATTCGAAGTACCTATTCCTGCAATTATTGAAGCTTTCAAAATTGCCCGTTCAAACGGCGTTCAAACGATTTTGAACCCTGCACCAGCGATTAAAAATATTCCAGCTGAATTATTGGCAGTGACGGACATGATTGTCCCTAATGAAACGGAAGCTGAAATTATCACAGGGATTAAAGTGACTGACGAAGCATCAATGAAAGCTAACGTGGAAGCGATGTTTAAGATGGGGATTAAAGTCGTTATCATTACGGTTGGGGCAAAGGGCTCATTCTATGCAACACCAACAACAACCGGGTTTGTACCGGCATTTAAAGTTCAAGCAGTCGATACAACCGCTGCTGGTGATACCTTTATCGGTGCTTTAAGTACGAAACTTGAATTGGATTACAGTAACATTGAAGCAGCAATGACTTATGCCAATAAGGCTTCTTCGATTGCAGTCCAAACTAAAGGGGCGCAAAATTCGATTCCTTATGAAAAGGATATTCAGTTATAATCATATTAACAGCGTCCATGGCTAGCCGGCTGTGGGTGTTTTTATTAATTTGATTCGGGGGAGTGCCAAAATGGTTCGAAAAGTAACGATTAAAGATGTTGCCGCGCTGGCGCAAACATCGGTCACAACAGTTTCGTTAATTCTTAATAATAAAGGTGAGCGCTTTAGCGCAGAAACGATTGCGCGGGTCAAAGCCGCTCGGGAAAGACTTCAGTATGAACCTGATTATTTCGCGCAAAATATGATTAATAAAGAAACGAAGACGATCGCGGTATTGGTGCCGGATATCAATAATCCTTTTTTTAGTCAGTTTATTCAAGGTGTCGAAGAAATTGCCTATCAATTCGATTTCATCCCATTAATTTATAGTGCAGGGGCGCATAATCAGAAAGTTGATCATTATTTAAAGGAATTGGTTCGTCGAAATGTTGACGGCTTTATTTTGGCTGTCCCTCATTTACAAAAAACAACGTTGGATAGCTATCTGCAAAAACGACAAATCCCGTTTATCTTATTAGATCAATCAGATAAACAACATGCGGGAGATGAAATTACGGTTGCCGATACGCAAGGTGGAGAGTTGGCCGCACGGTATCTCATTGAACGAGGCCATCATAAAGTCGGAATTGTTTTACCAGAACAACGAGCTTGGAACATCGAACAACGATTCATTGGTTATCAAGCCGCGATGTTGAAAGCCCAATTACCAGTGGCGGATGAGTGGCAAATAACGACACCGTTAACGAAATTAGGTGGTTACCAAGTTGCACGACAGGTGATTGATAGCGGGGTAACTGCTGTATTTGCAATCAATGATGAACTCGCTATCGGATTGATTCGTGGGTTACGTGAATTACGAGTACAGGTGCCAGAAGATATCTCAGTGATTGGCTATGATAACATCGATTGGTGTGAATATGTCACACCAAAATTGACGACCATTAAGCAACCGATTTTCGAGCTTGGGCAAGAAGCAACACGTCTATTATTGAACCGGATTGTGGAGCCTGCTATTGCGCCACAACAAAAAGTACTTTCAATTGAATTAGTTGAAAGAGAGAGTGTACAACCTATACATCCCTAAATCCATAAAAGCGTGATCCGCATGAAGCCTTGTTATCAGGCAACTTATGCGGATCATGTTTTTTTATTTGTCTAAAAATGAAAAAAAGGCTTGTAAATATGTCGGAAAGAACTATACTTAATAAGTCTTAAAGACCTGTCTAAAAGACTAATTAAAGAGAGAGGTTATGCGTTTATGTATGAATTGCTGATGTTATCCGCCTTAATGAGCCGGAATATGTCGGGCTATAAGTTGCGGATTATCTTGGAAAATGCGATGGTGCCCAGACGGAAAATTTCAAATGGGGTTTTGTATCCGTTGTTAGATAAATTGGAAAGCAAAGGCTGCATTGGGTTTGAGGAAGCTGATCAGGATTCACGTGGTACGAAGATTGCGCACATTACTGAAGAGGGACGGCGCTATTTTGCTGAATTAATGGCTAAACCAGTCGTTCATGATGCGAAGTGGGATGATGCTTATCGCTTTAAGATGCGTGGGATGCACTACATTGATGCAGCAGAACAAGTCAGTATTTTACAAGATTTCTACAGTGAGTTGGCTGAAGATTTACATGTTTATAGCGGTGTGGAAAAACATCTAACTGAATTAAAAGATGCGGATGAGACAATGACGGATTATTATTATTGGCAGATTCGTTCAACCGATTTCGTAATCACAACGATCAAAGCCAAAATGGATTGGCTACAAGCACAAATAAATGAGATAGAGAAAATGGAGATAGTAAAATGAAAAAAACAACCAACCGCTGGATAGCGCTGGTCGCGATGAGTCTGGGTGTCTTTATGGGATTGCTAGACGTAACTGTCGTCAATGTCGCTTTACCAAGTATGGCGATTGATTTTAAAACAAATTTTAGCAACTTACAATGGGTTTTGAACGCCTATACATTGATGTATGCGGTCAGCTTGTTGACTGTTTCCAAATTAGGGGACATGTTCGGGCGCAAGAAAATTTTTATCATGAGTATGATTTTATTCACAGCGGCCTCTGTCGTTAACGGACTGGCACCAAATTTATTGGTATTAGATATTGGTCGCGCGGTCCAAGCGATTGGTGGCTCGGGTATGATGAGTTTATCGATGGCACTAGTGGCGTCGAACTTTGAAGGGCGCGAACGGGGGACTGCACTGGGGATTTTAGGCTCCGTGATTGGTTTTTCAACTGCTATTGGACCCTTAGTAGGGGGCTTTTTAGTCGAAAACTTCGGCTGGCCATCCATCTTTTTCGTCAATTTACCAGTCGGGATTATTTCAGTTTACTTAGTGATTCGCAATGTTAAAGAAACACCAGCTTATGGCGCGGGCGAATCAATCGATTTTATGGGGATGATCTTGTCAGCAATTAGTTTATTTTCCGGGATTTATGGGTTGATTCAAAAAGAACAACATATGCACTGGGCTTGGACAGATATGCGCATTATGGGGTGGTTAGTCGCTTCCGTTTTAATTTTAGCGCTTTTCGTCTTTGTGGAATTGAAAGCAAAAGCACCAATGATGAACTTGACGTTACTTACGAATCGCCATTTCGTGGGTGTTGTGATTTTAGCTTTCTCATTAGGCGCTGGCATTTTTGCCTTAGCCGCTTATCAAACGAGTTTGATGCAAAATTACATGGGTTACTCAGCCTTTTCAACCGGTGTGCATCAACTGCCAATGAGTTTATGGTCCCTTGTTTTAGGACCATTCACGGGTGTTCTAGGCTATAAATTCGGTAAAAAATGGTTGATTGCTTTTGGATTTACTGTTTCTGCCCTTGGTTTATTAATTTTTAGACAAGTGACAACGACTGATTTTACTTATATGCAACTCTTACCATTGCTTGCGCTAACTGGGTTAGGCAATGCGATTATCAATCCAATGATCAATACAGCGGCGATGGATAATATTAATCCTCAAGAAATCGGAATGGCATCCGGTTTATTGAATGTTTTCCGCCAAATTGGAATTACCGTCGGTGTTGTGATTCTCGGTTTATCACAAACGAATGCCTACGAAACGAGTTTGAAGACTGGCTTTAGTGGTAGCTCAATCCCGAAGGCGGCAGCAACTGGCATTCAGCAAGCATTGGTTGAAGCAGGTGCTTTTTCAGGACATGCAATCGCGTGGGGGCAACAATTAGTGAAGACACCGTATGCCGCAAAGGTCCAACAAATTGTTGTCACGGCTTTTGATAAAGGGATGATCGCTGTTGTAACGACGTCGCTAGTGCTCATGGTGATTGCCATCTTGGCGGCGCTTTTCTTATTGAAAGAAACGAAAACGACTGATCGAGCATAAAAAAAGAAGGTTCATTATTTTCTGAAAAGATAAGACTGTAAATTGTGTAGCAAACAGTGTAAAATGAACAGAGTAAAAATAAAAAAAGTGAGGTTACTTACACATGGCTAAATTAGTTTTTATTCGTCACGGACAAAGTGAATGGAACTTATCAAACCAATTCACTGGTTGGGTTGATGTTAACTTAAGCGAAGAAGGCGTACGCCAAGCTCAAAACGCTGGTGCTTTATTGAAAAAAGAAGGCATCCTTTTTGACCAAGCTTACACATCAGTATTGACTCGTGCCATCAAGACATTACACTATGCACTTGAAGGTTCAGATCAATTATGGGTTCCAGAAATGAAATCATGGCGCTTAAACGAACGTCATTATGGTGCATTACAAGGCCAAAACAAAGCTGAAGCAGCTGAAAAATGGGGCGACGAACAAGTTCACATCTGGCGTCGTTCATACGACACACTTCCTCCACTATTGGATGCAAGTGATGAAGGTTCAGCAGCAAACGACCGTCGTTACGCACACTTAGATCCAAAAGCAATTCCTGGTGGCGAAAACTTGAAGGTTACTTTGGAACGTGTTATCCCATTCTGGGAAGACGAAATCGCTCCAAAATTAATCGACGGCCAAAATATCATTGTAGCCGCTCACGGTAACTCACTACGCGCCTTAACAAAATACATCGAAAACATCTCTGATGAAGACATCATGGACGTTGAAATGGCAACAGGCGAACCAGTTGTTTATGATTTAGACGAAAACTTAAACGTAGTAAGCAAGAAGAAATTAAACTAATTATTAAAGAGTGTGTTTAAAGCGGGTTGATTCTGAGCATTAGCCTAAATTCGTGAATAATCGACGTTAGTCGATTGTTTGCGGATTGTAGCTAAGCGCAGGAGTCAGCTTTAAAAAGCATGTTTAATAAGCTTACACAAATAGGCTAGTCCCTCAAGGGATAGCCTATTTTTTTTGCTTAAAAATGACACGTTAGGGCGCTACTAGGACACTTCAGCTAAATTTGATAGCTAACGGTAATTTAAAACATTTTGTTGACAAGCAACTAAAACGATGATAATCTTTATTTTGTTGACAAGCAACTAAACGAAACTAAAGAAGGTTTTTTTAATGAGTACATTATTAGTAATCCAAGCACATCCCCATGTTGAAAAGAGTTTATCCCTAGCGGTAGGGACCCGCTTTGTAGAAACTTATCGTCGGACCCATCCTGATGATCAAATTATTATTCGAGATCTATATACTGAAGCAGGTGTTCCACCATTGAACGATATGACAATGGCTGCATGGCGTAAACAAAAATTTGACGAACCAATGGCTGAAGCTGAGAAAACACTATTACAACAACACGCAGATTGGTTAGATGAATTTATCGAAGCTGATAAATATGTCTTCATCAATCCAATGTACAATCATTTTTTACCAGCTGAGATGAAACAATATTTAGATTTGACGGCGGTCGCCCACAAAACATTCAAATACACACCGAACGGTTCAGTAGGTTTGTTAGAAGGTAAGAAAGCAATCCATATCCAAGCAGCTGGCAGTGTTTATCACGCTGGGGGCAAGTGGGGGATCGTTAAGTTCTTGTTCCGCCGTTTATTTAAGATTAAGAGTAACGAAAGTTCTGCACTTATGGATTTAGGCGATATGTATTTAACCAATATGTTGAAATTCTATGGTGTTAATCAAGTTGAACACGTCTATATTGAAGGCGCGGATGCTCATGCAGATCAACGTGAACAAATATTAGCACGGGCCCTAACGGAAGCGACGACCAAAGCTAAAGTATTCTAATTTGGTGTATACTGGTGGTAACAATTGATGAGAGGTTAAGCAAATGGAAAACGAATCAGTGATGGCACTCTATCATGCAATCAAGCAATTACGCTCAGATAGTGTCAACGGCCGCGGTGTTCAAGAACAAAAATGGTTGCAAAATCAGCTGAGTGATGAGAACTTGAAAACGATGATTCCGCAGCTATCAATCATTGCATTGCACATATTATCAGGATTAGAGGCCGAAGAATTAACAGGTGTAGCACTAGCGGATCGGTTGGCGGTTACGCGTGGCGGCATTACACGCGCCGCTAAGAAGTTGATTCAAATGGGCTTAATTCAAGCGACTAAAAAACCAGATGATCAGAAAAAAATCTATTATTCTTTGACCGCTAAAGGCCGTGTGATTGCGCAAAGCCACGATAAAATGCATGAAACGCTGAAAGCGCAAGTTATTGATAAGGTGACCGAAAAATATAAAGATGCTGAATTGAAGCAAGCAGCGTCTTTAATCAATGATTTAATGCAATTTGAACGCGATTTTTATTGATGATATTCAAATAGGCTAGTCCCTCAAGGGCTAGCCTATTTTTTTGTATTAAGTTATCGACGGTATTTTCGATTTGCTTTATTGTTGCGATGATATAGATACAAAAGAAATGCCAGTAATACTGTGACCAGAATCCTCATAGCCAAAATAACATAGAACGCAACTTCTCTTCCAGCGTGAATTTGCCAAATTGGCGAGAATAACAAAAATAAAAACTGTACTTCACTAATCCAGGCTGTAACAACACTAATTTGAGTAATCTTGGTTTTGAACCCGATTAAAAAAATAAATAATGAAAGCAAGTAAAGCAACACAGTGACAAATGTAGTCGTATCTCGAGCAAATATTGCAAGAATTTCAAAAGTTACTTTAGCACCAAAGATAATAAAGAAAGCTGAAAAGACACAGAGACCCACGATACTAATAATAACTCGACGCAGTACCAGTAAACGACCTTGGTGTTAGATCTTTGAATAGACCATTAAACATAATAAGAACCTCCAAATAAAAATCGCGCGTTTTATAATCAAGTTAGCCAAATACTTTTAGCTAATTGATAAAATAAAAAACACCAAGACGAATCTCTGTTATCATTGATGTTCCTACACAAACAATGAAAGAGGTTATTGTCTTGATGCAAGAACAGAATACCACAGTCAGAAAAAAAGGTCAGCACCTAACTTCGTTTGAACGAGGCAGAATTGCTACGCTGCACAGCCAAGGCTATTCCAATCGTGCAATTGCCAGAGCGCTTAATGTTTGTCATCAAACAATCAATAATGAATTGTGCCGCGGCGAGATCGACCAAGTAAAAAAAGTGAATGGTCAACGCCAATATTACGCTGTATACTCACCAGAAACAGCACAAGCTAAGTACGAAGCTAATCGAGCCCACTGTCATCGACCTTTGAAACTCGGAGGATTCGGCACATCTTGGTTACCTGGTGGTGATGGCTTTCTTGGTGAATGTAATCAAAGATATTGGTTACTTCTGCGCAAGGAAGCCCAGGGCTTTTTTTAGGATTTCGTTCTCCTCAGACAGCGAAGCCAGTCGCTTTTCCATCGCTTTGATTTCGTCTGGCGATTTACCGGATTGAGTTTTGGCCTGGCCCTGGATCCACTTATGAACTGTTGAATAGCCAATGCCATATTCTCTGGCCAGTTGGGCAGCTGATTCGCCTTGCTTATATAGGTTGATAATGTTTTGTTTGAATTCTTTGTCGTAACGAGTTGGCATGTAAAAATTCCTTCCTTTTGAGAGATGATTTATTCATTATACCCTCTCTTAAAAGTTGTCTCAGGAATCAGCTTACATCCAGATGGTCGTGATGCCGATTCAGTCAACTATGAGCTGGCCAAGATCTGTCAAGAATACGGATCAATCATGAAGTCAGTTACTGCCGATAATGGCGCTGAGTTCTCGGAAGTTGGCGCTGTACTTACCGGTGTCGCTGACCTTTATTATGCCCATCCATATCGTTCCTCTGAGCGCGGGACTAACGAAGCGCATAATCGAATGATCCGCCGCGATGTACCCAAGGGTCTATCCATGGATATTTTGGGTCCTCATGATATCCAAGCAGTTGAGTCAAAGCTAAACAATTTACCGCGCCGGCAAACTGGCTATCAAACACCCAAAGAGCTTTTCTCCGCTGCTTCCGCCGGTTAAGTTAAGTCCATAAAATATGAATATTAATGAAAATACTGATTTAATAGGATTTATCGTGTGGCTAATTTGTTCTTGCAATTTGGGAGTCGAAAACAAATGGATTTCATTCAAGATTAAAATGAGTTATATTGTCTTTAAATATAATAAGGATTGGTGATGATCATGAAGATTGTTGTGATTGGCTCCGTTGCAGCGGGGACGAGTGTGGCAGCAAAGGCGCGGCGAAATAGTGAAGTTGATGAGATTGTCGTTTATGAAAAAGGTCAGGATATTTCTTATTCGGTTTGTGGCATGCCTTATTACGTAGGGGGTGAGGTTGAAGACCTAGAGACGTTAATTCCGCGCGATGCGGCGTGGTTCAAAAAACGCTTCAACGTTGACATTATGACGGGTATCGAAGTGATTTCAATCGATGAAAACCAACAAGCGCTGGTCTTGAAAAACTTTGAGACGGGCGAGTTGTTTGAAGATTATTATGACCGCCTAGTTTTAGCGACGGGGGCCACGCCACGCATTATTGCACCGTTCGATGAAGCCTACCAAAACGTCTTCACGATGCATAACATGGTAGATACACGCGCAATCGACGCGTATTTACAGCACCATTCAGTTCAAAATGTGACGATTTTTGGGACCGGTTATGTTGGGCTTGAAATGATGGAACAATTTCAAAAACGTGGCTTGGACGTGACGTTAGTTCAACGAAGCGCGCAAATTATGACCCATTTTGATGGTGATATGGCCTATCGTGCTGAACAAGTTATTCGTGCTAACGGGGTGCATGTGTTAAAGAGTGTAACCGCAAAACAAGTGACTGCGCAGGATGGTGTGGTATCGGCGGTAGAATTGAGTAATCAGACGACCATTCAAACGGATTTGGTCCTACTAGCACTTGGCGTTGAACCACAAACGCAGTTGGTCGACCATATGAAGATAGCTAAGGGACCTTCAGGGGCGTTGAAGGTCGACCAACAAATGTTGACGACTGTACCGAATATTTACGCGGTCGGCGATGTTGTTGAGAGTTTCTCCGTAATTGATGGCTCACCACTGTATCGACCAATGGGTTCGACTGCCAATAAAATGGGACGAATTGCCGGCAATTCATTGACTGGCGGTGGCTTAACGCACCGCGGGATTCTTGGAACGGGGATTGTTCGGTTGTTCGATACAACGATTGCACAGACTGGGTTTACTGAAGCAGTCGCGCGAGCTAAGGACTATGATGTGGAAGTACTCTACAACATTAAACCAGGGCATGCAGATTACTTAAATGGAACCGAAAACGTCATTAAAGCCATTGCTGGCCGTCAAACGGGAAAATTATTAGGTGTACAAATCATTGGTAAAGATGGGGTTGATAAGCGGATTGACGTTTTCGTGACTGCCATCACATTGGGTGCGAAGGTGGCCGATTTATTCCATCTCGATCTAGCTTATCAACCACTCTATGCAACCACTAAGGATCCAGTGCTCTATACGGGAATGGCGCTCGATAATGCATTGCATGGGCGGCCGCTCTTGCCTCCAGCTGAATTGGAGCAACGCTTGGCTGAAGGTGAACGCTTCCAGATTTTGGACGTACGTTCGAAGCAAAAATATGCGGACGAGCATGTTGAACATGCCATTAACATGCCGCTTGCTGAAATTCGTGATCGGTTCACGGAATTAGATATGGATATTCCAACTGTCACCTATTGCAATAAAGGGGTTACGGCTAATGCTGCTCAGAATTTACTTCTGAACCTCGGTTTTAAATCCGTGTATAACTTGAGTGGGGGCTTCAAAAATTATCAGGTAGTCAAAGCCTACTTGAATGATAAATAATATAAAAATACCGCTGACAATTCGCTGTCAGTGGTATTTTTTTGCGTTGTTATAGATTTTTGGTGAAAAATTGAGTTAATTCTGAAAAAGGAATAAGCGCGATACGATCATATAAATCGACATGCCCAGCTGCTTTTACGGTTAATAACTGTTTTGATTCGTTAGCACTGGCAAAGGCGGCTTCACTGAAATGTCGTGACCATGCCTCTTCACCAACAACAAAGAGCATGGCACGTTCTGTGATCGTTTCGAGGTCGCGCAATGGATAGAAATCTAATAGTTTAGTAAAAGTTGTACGAGTGGGATGGAGTGTCGAGTTGGCTGCGCCACGTTGGGTACGATAAAAGTCGTAGAATTCACGTTCGATATCAGTTGAGTTTTCGTCCAGTTCTTCAGGTACTCCATGGGCGTAAGTGGTTGCTTGACCTGCAATCTCTAATGTCCGGGATCGTGAGGATTCCTCGATTAATGCGTTGCCGCCTAGTGCATCACGCTGTTCGCGAACAATGGCACCCATATCGGTTAAGTTAATAGTTGCAAGTGCTTTAATACGTGCGTCTATTTTGAGTGCGTTGAGCGCGAAACCACCGGCCGAACCAATTGCGATTAAGCCAATACGGTCATTGGCGACACAGTCTAGAGTGGTTAGGTAGTCAGTGGCTGCTGAGAAATTCTCCGCATATAAGATAGGGGCAATCGCGTTGCGCAGAGCACCGTTACTCCCGCCCCAAGCAGATTGATCAAATGAAACGGTTACAAACCCTTGTTCAGCGAGCTTAATGGCATATAGGTTAGCTGCCTGTTCTTTAACGGCACCGATGGGAGCACCGATGATTAGTGCTGGAAAAACAGTTTCCGTCGAGTCTTTGGGAAGAAAGACGTTAGCAGTTACTTGCATTTCATAGATATTCTTAAAAGTGACGGGATGCTGTTCAACGGCTGAACTTTGAAACCAGTTATTGGCGTCGTGGTGGACATCGCCAGTTGGTAAATCCGGATTACGACGGCGTGCATTAATTTTACCGGCTGAATACGACGGTTGTCTAGATGGCATGCTACTCCTCCTATAAAAATAATTTCTTATCCTTATTATAAAATATAAGAATGTGAAATACTACTTTATATTATTAATTTGTAAACGATTAATTTGATGTCTGCTAGTGATGATTGTAATAGTCGATAATGGTCAGATGGTTGGCATTTTATAGTGAAAATAAAAAATTAATTATGGTAGATTGTAAAATTAATCCGAACGCTGTTCGGACAAAAAAGATCAGCTTCCTTTAAAATGGTGTTTACCACAAACCCATCTTTTAGGAGCTGATCTTTTGTCTAGTATAACCTATTCCGAACGAATTAAAATCGAAACCTTTTGTGAACTAGGGCTGTCCAATATCCAAATGGGCGTTCGGCTGAACCGATCACCGTCAACAATTTCTTATGAATTATCTCGATGTCAACCTTATCAGGCTGAATTAGCACAAACAGATGCCGAATACAAGCGATCACGATGTGGTCGGAAAACTAAGCTGAGCGATGAGTTAAAGCAAAAAATTCTCAACCATTTACGTCTAAGCTGGTCACCAGGAATGATTGCTCACGAATTTAAACTAGCTACTAAATCTATTTATAATTGGCTAAATCAGGGGAGAATTGGTTTCTCCTTGAATGATCTACCTGAACATGGCGTACGCCAACGGCGTAACGTTGACCAACGATCCAAATATAATCAATCCTTGGGGCGATCAATTGAACAGCGTCCCATGATGATTAATCAACGTAAGCGCATCGGCGATTTTGAACTAGATACAGTCGTTGGTCCTCGTGGGCATAGTAAGGCAGTTTTATTAACTTTAATCGATCGCAAATCACGGTTCCTTTGGGCATACCGGTTAAAAGATCGGACGACAGCGACTGTTAATGAAGCACTAACTAAGTTCCTAACCACTTTTAATGGTCCGGTGCACAGCTTTACTGTGGACCGTGGCACTGAGTTTAGTGGGCTAGTATCACTTGAATCACAATATGGTATTAAGACCTATTACTGCCATGCTTATACGCCAGCTGAACGTGGTAGTAATGAACGCTTTAATCGGAATTTACGTTATTTTTATCCTAAAGGGACTCGTTTTGAGCACATTAGTGCTCAAGATTTAACGACGACGTTACTCCAAATTAACCAGCGACCGCTTAAAATACTCGACCGGCAAACACCGTATCAGGTTATGCTGACAAATTTGTCCGAAAATTCGGATTAAATTTGCAATCTACCAATTTTATATTATTTCATCCGGCAACTTGACAGGACCCTAGTACATAGCTTGAGTGGTGGTTCTTTTTTTATTTTAGACATTAGTTCATTTAATTAGGAATTCAGATAGGGAAATATACTGAAATGAACGTAACTGATAAAGTCGGTCAAGAGTGGCAATTTATACTAATTTTTGAAATTACAGATAAAGAAGCTAATCAGGGCACCGTTGATTTGAAGAAAGCAATTAACTGAGGTGTCTTACTTTAATTGCCTAGCTTGTTTAGTTGACCCACTTGTCTAGAAATGTTAAATTGATTCTATTCAATAAAGGCGTTGATTGTTGGGAGGCGATGAAAGTGGATGAACGCATTACAGAATACCGGGATGCGGTTTATGAGCAGGTGGTCAAAGTCGGGAAGTCGTTAGGGAACGTGACGCGTCTACAACTGTTGAACATTCTTGCGCAAGGCCCCAAAACGGTGGAAGTCTTAGCCAGTACAGTCGGCTTAAGTGTCGCTACCGTTTCACGGAACCTGCAAATTTTGAAACAAACAAACTTAGTGGCGATTGAACGCGAGAAGAATTTTGTTACTTATCGTTTAAATTCAGAACGGGTCAAACAATTGGTAACCCTCTTGGTTGATGTCTGCGAAGAAACTTTGCCAGAGATGACGATTTTGGAAAAAACACTCGCGCAAGAAACAGGTGCCCCCGAAGCGTTAACTGGTGACGCATTGAAAACGAAATTAATGGCAGACGATGTGTGTTTGATTGATTTGCGTCCCGCAGATGAGTTTGCAAGTCAACACTTACCAGGGGCACGCAATGTGCCATATGATCAGTTGGATCAACGATTAGCTGAGCTCCCCAAGGATAAAGAAGTGGTGGTTTATTGTCGTGGTCGTCTATGTGCTTACGCCAATGTTGCCAGTCAACAACTACAAGCTGCTGGGTTTAAAGTGGCAACGTTTAATCAATCAGTGTGGGAATGGTCGCGAGTTATGACCGAAACGGAATAAGATGAAGCGTCCTTTTTGACGGCACGTCCCAATGGTGGTATATTATGAGTAATTCAATGAAATCGTTGAATGATTTTCTTGAAAAGAAAGGTGATCGCAATGGCAACACAAATTCTAACTGAAGCAAACTTTAAAGATGAAGTTCAAGAAGGGGTCACATTAGTCGATTTCTGGGCAACATGGTGCCCACCATGTCGGATGCAAGGCCCAATTGTCGAAGAACTAGCCGACGATTACGCGGGTAAAGCTAAAATCGCCAAAGTTGACGTTGATCACAACCAAAACTTGGCGGCTGAATTCGGCATCCAATCAATTCCAACCTTGTTGGTCATGAAAGATGGCCAATTAGTGCAACAAATGGTTGGGTTACAACGGAAAGAAACATTAGCACAAGAAATCAATACTGCCTTAGCTTAAAAATAGCTTGAAGGCGTATCACGATTAAATAATAACATCATCCGATAAGCTCTTAAGTAGGGCATATATTAGGTGATGTTTTTTTGTGTTGTTATTTTAAGTAATCCAGCATAACGGCTTTAAAGAAGTCGATGTGTTTGAGGTACATTTCTTCATCAACATATTCGTCAATCATGTGGCTAGTATCATTGCCGGGGCCGACAACTGCCACTGGTAAGTCAGGATTGTGCTTAGCAAGGTGGGCGGCGTCGGTACCGCCAGCAACGTGCATCAGTGGATAAGCTTGGGATAACTTTTGTGCCCCGATTTTTTGAACAGCTTGAATGAATGGTGCTTGTGGATTGCTCTTAACGGGTGGTTGGTTATTAATGACGGTCAATTCCAGATTCATGTCTGCCTGTTGATTGAGTTCCGCAATGATGGTATTGAGGTCAGCAATCACTTGGTCGCCAGTTAAGGCGGGGGTTGTACGAACCCGACAAGTAAGTTCTGCGTGACCGGGGACCGAATTAATTTGTTCACCACCGTTGATTAAGGTTGTGACAGGCACGATATCGCCGAGGACATCATCAATAGGATGTTTCTGATCGAAGTATTGTTTTTGCCGATTGTAGTAGGCAAGCAAATGATCAATTGCGTTAATACCGAGTGCGGGCATTGAACTGTGCGCGGTTTTACCAGTTGCCGTCACTTTAAAATCAAGGGAACCGTTATGGGCGAAAATTAAGAAATGTTGTTCATTGGTTTGATTAGCCGCAAGGAGTTTTTGGGCCATTTCTGTGGGGAATTTGTCGGGGTTATTTGCCAAGGCTTGTTTATCAACGCCAGATGGTTCGGCAACTAATAAGGCTGTTAAATCATCGGCACAGCCTTGAGCGGTTAAAGTTTGCGCACCAGTTTCGTTCTTTTCTTCATCGACGGTTGCGAGTAGTTTGATTTGGCCGTTTAGAGGAACATGTTCATCGTGTAATTCGATCATTGCAATCACAAGCGCAGCCAGACCAGACTTCATGTCGGTTGCGCCTCGACCGAAGAGTTTACCATCGCGAGCGGTTAGAGTGAAGGGATCACTCGTCCATTTGCTGCGATCACCGATGCTGACGACGTCCATATGACCAGTGACACCGAGGACTTTGTCGGTTGCTTTGCCTAGATAGGCCACTAAGTTTTCGCGGCCTGGTTTAGAAGCCACTTTTTCAGTATGGATACCATGTTGTGCGAATAGATCGGCTAAGTAGTCGGCAATCACACCTTCTGCTTGGTCTGTTGTATCAATTGAGACCAGTTTTTCTAAAATCGCGATTTTTTCAGTTTTTTCCATGTTTTTAAGACCTCCAGATAAGATTACATAGGCATTATAGAGCCCCTATTTTGGGAAAGCAACGGACATAAATTAAGAAATTTCGCAAACGAAGTGGGTTAAAAAGAAAAATAGAAATTATATGACAACCGGTTGACATATAAAATAAAACGATTATACTTTAGTTATTCCGATAAAAGAAAGCGCTTTTTTAATATTATTATTCATTGGAGGTTTTGCGAATAAAGTTTAATCAGTTAATTTTGATCATCAAAATGAATGGAGTTGAAGAAAATGGCATCTGTTATTAATGAAGCACCTCAGGAAAAAGCAGAAATCCCATTATTTCGTAAGCTGAGTTACTCACTGACGGATTTTGGGGGGAATGTCTTATTTGTTAGTATGGTAGATTGCAAATTTAATCCGAATTTTCGGACAAATTTGTCAGCATAACCTGATACGGTGTTTGCCAGTCGAGTATTTTAAGCGGTCGCTGGTTAATTTGGAGTAACGTCGTCGTTAAATCTTGAGCACTAATGTGCTCAAAACGAGTCCCTTTAGGATAAAAATAACGTAAATTCCGATTAAAGCGTTCATTACTACCACGTTCAGCTGGCGTATAAGCATGGCAGTAATAGGTCTTAATACCATATTGTGATTCAAGTGATACTAGCCCACTAAACTCAGTGCCACGGTCCACAGTAAAGCTGTGCACCGGACCATTAAAAGTGGTTAGGAACTTAGTTAGTGCTTCATTAACAGTCGCTGTCGTCCGATCTTTTAACCGGTATGCCCAAAGGAACCGTGATTTGCGATCGATTAAAGTTAATAAAACTGCCTTACTATGCCCACGAGGACCAACGACTGTATCTAGTTCAAAATCGCCGATGCGCTTACGTTGATTAATCATCATGGGACGCTGTTCAATTGATCGCCCCAAAGATTGATTATATTTGGATCGTTGGTCAACGTTACGCCGTTGGCGTACGCCATGTTCAGGTAGATCATTCAAGGAGAAACCAATTCTCCCCTGATTTAACCAATTATAAATAGATTTAGTAGCTAGTTTAAATTCGTGAGCAATCATTCTTGGTGACCAGCTTAGACGTAAATGGTTGAGAATTTTTTGCTTTAACTCATCGCTCAGCTTAGTTTTCCGACCACATCGTGATCGCTTGTATTCGGCATCTGTTTGTGCTAATTCAGCCTGATAAGGTTGACATCGAGATAATTCATAAGAAATTGTTGACGGTGATCGGTTCAGCCGAACGCCCATTTGGATATTGGACAGCCCTAGTTCACAAAAGGTTTCGATTTTAATTCGTTCGGAATAGGTTATACTAGACAAAAGATCAGCTCCTAAAAGATGGGTTTGTGGTAAACACCATTTTAAAGGAAGCTGATCTTTTTTGTCCGAACAGCGTTCGGATTAATTTTACAATCTACCGTATTAGTACTTATTTACTCTATTTCTATACGGACGTGTTTGGTCTTTCAATTGGGGTTGCTGGGACCATTTTGTTACTGACACGGTGTATTGATATGTTTGACGCGCCAATCTGGGGTTTTTTAATTGATCATACGCATACACGCTGGGGACAAAGTCGACCATACTTTTTATGGTTATGTTTACCATTTGCGGTATTCACATGGTTAACGTTTACGACACCAAACTTGTCAGGTACAACAAAAGTGGTTTACGCAGCAGTAACCTATGTAATAGCCGGTATTTTGTATACGGGGATTAGTACCCCAATGACATCGATTTTGCCTAATTTAACGAATGATCCGGAACAACGAACAGTATTAAATTGGCTCCTATGTCAAGAATCCGGACATAAAAGTACGAACAAATTTGACTTTCAATTTAAATTACTTAATTTAATTTTCGGTGGCCGAAGTTTTAGCCCCGTTCAGATTTTAAAAACGCTTTAGAGTATATTAAATAAGCCCCAACATTATTGAATTTAATAGCCTGTAGCTACGCTACAAGTGAAATACGATCACTGTTATACCAACGAATATAGTTATCAATTCCGGCGATTGCTTCATGAATTGTCTTAAAATCTTGGAAATTAACGTATTCACGTTTCAAAATTGAATGAAAACTTTCAATTCGCGCGTTATCGCCGGGCTGACCCTTTCGGGAGTAAGAATGCTTGATACCATACTTCGATAAAGTGTTTTCAAATAAGTCACTTGTGTATTGGCTTCCCATATCACTATGAATAATTTGTGGTTAACTGCTTGCGCCATGACTTGGGTAATAACGTTAGTCGCTAGTTCTTTAGTCATCTGCGTATTAAGTTGGTAAGCAATAACCCGTCGGGTTACTGGATTATAGACACTAGCTAGGTAACACCAAGTATGGTTAAGGGGAATGTACGTAATATCAGTCAATAAAATACCAGATTGATCAGTTAACTACTTAATCAAGTTTGGTCGCTGATCATAATCAGTCTGAGTGGTTGGCTTATTGATTCGTTTAACCATTCTAGATCTAATCCCTAATTCACACATTTGTTGATAGACCAGACGCTGACTAACGTGAATATCAGACTGTTGATTTAGTAAGATCGTTAATCGTGGGTAGCCATACATTGGATATCTTAACCAAGCCGTTAACACTTCTTGTTTAATTAAATGCCGGCGGCGTTCAGTTCTACTTGGCTGCCAATGTAGATAATCATAGTAGGTTGAGCGCGGAATTTTGAGTACTGATAAGATACGCGTAATGCGGTACCCAGCAAGTAAATTAGCGTTGACGACTTCTAACACGAGGGCACGCCCTTTAATAATTAGCTTTTTGCCATGAGCACCGCCGCTCGTTTTAAAATGTCAAGTTCTTCTTTTAACCGTTTATTTTCTTCAATCAGAGCACGTTCATTTGATGATAGCACTTTAGTGTTGTTAGGATCAGCTTGTTTAATCCACTTAGTGACCGTTGAAACACTGACGTTGTATTCTTTAGCCAGTGAGTTGGCCGAACGGCCAGTCTGACTTAAGCTAACAATCGATTCTTTAAATTCATTTGAATATTTAATTGCCATAATAAAAAGCTCCTTTATGATGTATTATATCGAACAGTTTGTCCGTAATTCCATCATAGGAGCCTTTTGGAATTTAAGAGAAGTAAATGCAGTATCAACACAGTCTATTTCATTAAAAGAAAGTGTTAAAGCCACTAAAAGTAATTGGCCGTGGGTCTTAATTGTTTTAACCAATTTATTCTATTGGATTGGCACGACGGTTAGAAGTTCAGCAATGATTTATTATTTCCAATATAATATTCATGCCAAAGCGCTTGTATCGGTGGCGGGTGGATTATCAGCCGTAGCGGTAGTGGGCATGATTTTAATTCCATTATTTGTTAAAAAGACAAATAAACGCACAGTGCTAATTGGAGCGCTAGTTCTCGCTGCTATTTCTAACCTCTTATTACAAGTCGTTGGGGCTAACCAAGTTGCGGTGGTAGTGCTCTATTGCTTAGGTTCAATTGGAACTGGGGTTGCTGCAGCAATGCCGTTTTTGATGCTTGCTGATGCGGTAGATTTCGGGGAATGGAAAAATGGTATTCGAGCAAGTGGCTTTTTAACAGCCATCGGAAGTGCCTTTTGTGTTAAAGCAGGGAGTGGGATTGGTGGTTTTGTGCCTTCTAAAATTATGCAATACTTTGGTTATGTGCCTAATCACGCACAGTCTGCGCATTCATTAGTGGGTATTAATTTTAGTTTTGTTTGGTTACCAGCTATTTTATTCTTGGTTGCTGCCATTCCAATGTTCTTCTATGCAAAATTTGAAAAGAACGAAGCAGCGGTTCAAGCAACATTAGCAAAACAACACTAAGGAAAATCAGCGTTTTTGATGCTTTATGTTAAAATATAAACGAGAGTGTTTAGTATGAATGACATAGGAGCAAAAAATGCAAAATCCAAAACTTGAAGACGTCGCAGCATTAGCAGGCGTTTCTAAAACAACTGTTTCGCGAGTATTAAATAATCGAGGCTATCTAAGTGAAAAAACAAAGCAAAAGGTATTCGATTCAATGAAAGCGTTACATTACCAACCCAATGATGTTGCTCGCCAGCTGTTTTCAAAAGAAACGAAAATGGTTGGGTTGATTTTTCCAACCATTGCGAATCCTTTTTTTGGTCAGATGGCGGCGCAGTTAGAAATGAAGCTTTTTAATGCCGGTTATAAAGTATTAATCGGTAATTCAATGAATGACCCCTTAAAAGAAAAGGAATATCTACAGAAATTATTGGCTAATCAAGTAGACGGCTTAATTGGCGGTGCGCATAATCAAAATATCGCGGAATACAACAATACCAATTTACCAATTGTGGCAATTGATCGGGTGATGAATGACGATATTCCAGTAATTGCTTCTGATAATTATGATGGTGGTAAAAAGGCGATGACATTACTGCTAAAACGGGGGGCACGCTATATCGTGCATACGGATGGGCCAACTGATTTGCAGTCACCAGCGTTAGATCGCCGGCGTGCTTATGAAGATATGATGGCGGCTAATGATTTGCCAACCGTCATCTATACGGTCGCGCTTGATTCATCCGATACACAGAAGAAAGAAACGTTCCGACAGATTTTTAAAGAAAATAAAAAAATCGATGCGATTTTTGCATCAAACGACGTTGATGCTAGTCTGATTATCCAAGTGGCCACTGAATTTAAAAAGCAAGTCCCAGAAGATTTGCTGGTGGTTGGTTACGATGGGACAGATATGGTCCGCCTATTTAAGCCTGAATTGACAACAATCGTTCAGCCGATAGAAGAAATGGCGGCAGTGGCGGTATCAACTTTGATGGATCGAATTGAGGGCAAAGAAACCCCGCATAAAATTATATTACCAGTCACAGTTCATCAAGGGACAACGGCGTAGTAGTTTACGCTTGTTTTTGGCATAAAATGTCAATCGGTTGACATAAAGGAGAATGACGATGACAAAAAAATTAAATTATCCAGAAATAACAAATGATAGATATCGTTTAAATTACCATATTATGGCACCTTCGGGTTGGATTAATGATCCAAATGGGTTCGTTTTTTTTAAAGGCTATTATCATATTTTCTACCAATACCATCCTGAATCAGTTAAATGGGGACCAATGCATTGGGGACACGCTCGTAGTCGTGATTTAGTGCATTGGGAACAATTACCAATTGCGCTTTTTCCTGGGGATGCTGAAGATCCAGATGGTTGCTTTTCAGGCAGTGCGATTGAAAAAGATGGCCGTTTGTACTTGATGTACACCGGGCAACACTTGAAGGATAATGATCCTGAACAGTATTGGGAAACCCAAAACTTAGCGGTCAGTGATGATGGGATTCATTTTGAAAAGTACGCTGGTAATCCAGTGATTGCAACCCCACCAGAGGACAATGCACGCGATTTTCGCGATCCAAAAGTCTGGTTTGATGGGCAAACTTACTTCGTTGTGATTGGCAGTAAAGACCAAGCTGGGCTAGGCCGCGTTTTATTGTATCAATCTAAAGATTTAATCGACTGGGACTATATTGGACCAATTGCAACAGCTAAGTCAGTTGATGAAGAAGGCTATGTCTGGGAATGTCCAGATTTCTTCAATATGGCAGATCAAGATGTATTAATCATGTCGCCGCAAGGCATTAAGGCTAACGGTTTGAAATATCGTAACTTCCATCAAACCGGTTATCTAACGGGGCATTATGATGAGGCCAATCAAAAATTCGAACATGGTGCATTTCGAGAACTTGATCATGGGCATGATTTCTATGCCACTCAAACCACAGTTGTGCCAGATGGTCGCCGGATTCTTTTCGGTTGGTTGGCAATGTGGGAAAGTATAATGCCTGAACAAGCGGATGGCTGGGCAGGGGCCCTAACATTTCCACGAGAGATAACGGTCAAGGAGATAAAGTGTTGATGACCCCAGTGAGAGAAGTGGCGCAGTTGCGCGAAACATGCTTGTTAGACACGACGGGTACTAACAATTTTCAAGCACCAACTAAGAGCATCGAATATCTAGGCAATTTTGCAAGTCAGCAGAATGTCGGCTTGAAAGTCATCGATGTCAGCAATCAAGTTTTAATCGACTTACAATATGATGCACAAGCTAAAACAGTCGCGTTACAAAAGTATAATGATGATCAACCACGGATTGCGACGGTTGAAGTGACGAATCAATTTGATATTCATTGCTTAATCGATACCAGTTCGATTGAAATTTTTGTTAATAATGGTGAAGCTTGCTTCTCAGAACGAATTTATAGTGAAAATGATATCCGTATCGAGACAGATAGTGTATCAGAAAAAGACACCGTTAGAATTTATCAACTTGGAGGAATGATGTAATGTTATTAGGTAGTATTGAAGCAGGCGGGACTAAATTTGTTTGTGCCGTTGGTAACGACGATTATCAAGTGAAGGATAAGATTCAAATTCCAACGACAACCCCAGCCGAAACGTTAGGTAAAGTGGTCGACTATTTCAAGCGGTTTGAAATTGATGCTTTAGGGATTGCTACGTTTGGCCCAATCGAAGTTCGTACGACTTCACCTAAGTATGGGTATATCACTTCAACACCTAAACCGGGCTGGAAGGATACTGATTTCTTAGGTTTCCTCAAAAAATCAATTGATGTGCCAATGTCATGGACCACGGATGTGAATGGTTCAGCTTATGGCGAATTCACAATGGCGACCCTCTTCAACGAAAAAATTAATTCACTTGTTTATTATACAATCGGGACTGGTGTTGGTGCTGGGGCAGTTATTAACGGTCAACTCGTGGGGGGGATCGGTCATCCAGAGATGGGGCATGTTCTTTTGAAACGTCATCCTGACGATTTAGGATTTAAAGGGATTTGTCCGTTTCATGGTGACTGTTTAGAGGGATTAGTTGCGGGGCCAACATTTGAAGCCCGGACTGGTAAAAAAGGGGCAGAAGTGCCTTTAACTGATCAGACTTGGGATGTTTTAGCCTATTATATCGCACAAGCTGCGCTTCAAACGACGCTTACACTACGGCCAAACAAGATTGTCTTTGGGGGCGGTGTTACCAATTCGGTGTTGTTAGAAAAAGTACGGACAGAATTCGCTAAATTATTAAATGATTATGTTCAGGTACCGCCACTCGATAAATATCTAACGATGCCTAGTGTTCCGAATAATGGTTCAGCAAATGTCGGCAACTTTGCGCTAGCTGCTAAATTATTGGTTGGTTAATTTGAAAATATTGGAGGAAAAAATCATGACAGAAGCATATTATTATGACGTCACAAATTGGCCTATTGGGAATCCTTTTGAAGATGTTGGATAAGTGATCAACAGTATGATCGAAGATATTAAGAAGAAACAGAATAATCGTGATTTAAACGAAGGGGGTAAGCCAGGTGCAGTGATTTATTTACCACCTGCTGATTATCACTTAAAAACCCAAGTTTTAATTGATATCAGTTTTCTTAAAATTATGGGGTCTGGTCACGGTTTTACCTCTTCAAGTATTCGTTTTAATGTGCCGGAAGAAGATGTGCCTAATTTACACGAATTATGGCCAGGGGGCAGTCGAATTTTAGTAGATCTTGAAACGACACTAGATGCACCTGAAATTGAGGGTGCGGCCTTTGTGGTTAAACGGGATGGCGATCCACGGATTAGTTCGGTTGAATTCAATAATTTCTGTATCGATGGCTTACACTTTATCGATGATGGAAAGGGTGAACCGAATGTTGAAAATACTTACGTCAACGGTAAGACTGGGATTTATGTGGCGAGTGCGCAAGATTCATTCTTGATCTCAGATATGGGTCTGGTTTACCTTGAACACGGCGTCACGATTTATAATGCAGATGCTTTAACCATCCATAATAACTTCATTGCTGAATGTGGCAATTGTATTGAATTACGTGGTTGGGGGCAAGCTTCTAAAGTGACGAATAACTTGATGGGGGCCGGCTTTAAAGGTTATTCCATCTATGCTGAACACTTTGCGCAACTCTTAATCAGTAGCAATAATATTTTTCCACGAGGCGCAAGTACAATTGAACTTAATAGTGTTACTCGCTCATCAATTGTCGGTAACATCTTGCACGCGTTCTATGCCGGCATGGTAATTTTTAAAGCCAGTTGTTCTGAAAACCTGGTTTCAAGTAATCACTTTTTACACGATCATGAACCTTGGATACCAATGCAATCCCATGACAATGGCTTAGATGATCTATTCGGTTTATTAACGATTGAAGGTAATCATAATTCAATCATTGGCAATCATTTCTCAGAAATTCTAGACCAGGAAAACATTAAACCATTGGGTGCTAAACCAGTGATTATCCGCTTAGTAAAGGGAAATCATAATTACGTGGCAACCAATAATGTCGTGGCAACTGAGGCCCATTCAGAAAGTGGTGATTCAGCCTTTGCTGCGCAAGTCGATTCACTATTAACAACGGAAGTTTCGGCACCAATCGATGTAACAACCGTTTTAGTTGAAGCGGAAGCTGTTCAAAATACAATTCTAGATTCAGGGACTGAAGCGCAGGTTGTATTAGATACAAGGATGAATGCGTTTAGAGCAACACCAGCAATTTAAATGTAGAAAAAACCGCTAATTCAATTGGCGGTTTTTTTAGATTTATGTTAAGTGATTGACATAGCGAAAATAAAAGCAGTATATTAAGTGTGTTAATTATGGACGGCAAAGTGTTTCAAATGAAACCGCCACCAAAAAATGATTGGAGGCCAATAGATGGTTTTTACACAAGAGATGCAACAAAAACAAGTCCTTAAGTTAACGCCATCTTTCTTTGACGGGCTAACTGTTTTAAAAAAATCAGTTCCGGCGTTGTTCACTGACTTGGTAGGTAAGGCGAGTCAGAATCCGTTTTTGAGCATTCATTATCAGGTTGCGGAGATGGACGATAGTTGGCTATCAAATGACCTTGTATCATCAGAAAATTTACGTGCTGTTTTGGAACAACAAGTGCGATTAGAACGGTATGCACCGATAATTCAAAATGGTTTATTGGTGATAATTGATCAACTCGATGGTGAAGGGTATTTACGAGTGCCCTTAGAACAAATTTCCGATGAGGAAGACATATCCTTGCAGCATTTACAGGAGTGTTTAACGATTTTACAAACGTTTGATCCAATTGGCGTCGGAGCGAGAGACTTGGCTGAATCACTCCTTATCCAGGCTAGAATGGACCCGAGTGTTCCGCAAGGGGTTACGGCACTCCTAACGAATGGCCGTCAGTTGCTTGAAAATCAAGATTATGGCGCACTTTGTCAACAGTTAGCGATTAATCAAACTGAGTTAGAGGTGCTACTTGATTATGTAAAACAGTTAAATCCATATCCGTGTGCGGCCTATACGACAGAAAAAACGCAATACATCACTGCGGAATTGCTTTTGAAGATTGAAGATAATCAGTGCACGGTTGAATTATTTGATGAAGGACTAATCTCGCTTAATTTTGATCAACAGGCTTTTGACCAAATGGCGGCAACTCAGGATACCGAAGCACAGCGTTTTTTAGCGGGGCAAGAGAAACAATATTTGAATTTAAAACGGTTATTAAATAATCGCTACGATACGTTAATGCTTGTCGGTCAATATTTGGTGACGCAACAAAGCGCCTATTTAATGGGCGCTACACCCGCTCTCAAACCGCTATTGGTGAAGGACGTAGCAGCTCATCTAGGGTTCAGTTCATCCACAATTAGTCGGACGATTAATAATCACTACTTGATGTGGCATAATCAACCGCTAGAGTTAAAACAGTTAATTAGTGCACCTATTCGTTCTGATGGAGAATCGCAAAGTACAGTTCTTTGGGCAATTCAGGAGATTGTAAACCATGAGGACCGGGAACACCCGCTATCGGATGAAAAAATGCAGTACATGCTAGAAGCACAATCAATTCAAATCTCGCGTCGAACAGTTACGAAGTATCGCCAAAAACTAAAAATACCAGCTGCAGCTAAACGGAAGGAATGAAGTCACATGCCAATTTTCATGAAAGAACAAACCTTTTTAGATTTCTTAACCAAGACATATCCGCAAAATCATTTTGAAAAAGGATACAGTGTTTTCTCGATTAATTTGATCAGCACGACGCCTGTGATGTCAGTGGTTTACATCGGTGATGAATGCGTTGCAGCCGCTCGCTATAATCAGAGTATGGGCTTTTTCAGCGATCCTTTATTAATTACGAGTGACCATATCATAAAATTAGAAATGGCGCGGCAAGGAACTGGTGATCGAATGCGAATCGAAACCGATGAAAAGATGGCTGATGGCACGCCGATGACATTAACATTAAATATCGCCAGCATTTCTTTAGTTGCTTGGCATCAACGAAACTTGAGCCGGTTGAAGAAATGTTATTCAGTTAAGCGATAATAGAATTGGGATTGGGAGAAAGCTATGAAACGAATCGATAAAGTGGAACAAGCCCTGCAACAAATCTGGCAAAATAAGTCACAAGAGGTGCTGCTCAATGGGGGCTCTAGTGCGCGAGAAATTGCTGATCAGTTAATGATTACCCGCTCAAATGCGAGTGGTGACTTGAATTTATTGGTGCGGGAAGAACGTGTGATTAAAATTAAGCAATATCCAGTCCGCTATTTGCCACTGATGGTTGTTGAGAAGACGTTAGAGATGACTTTACCTAGACCACTTGTGTATAAGTCGCTAACGGATTTGTTGAGTAGTCCAGAGCAAGGCAATGGGGTAATTAAGCCAATTGATCCCTTGACGGACATTATCGGCAGTCAGCAAAGCTTAAAAAATGCGATATTCCAAGCAAAAGCTGCCGTCCATTATCCACCATTCGGATTGCATATGTTGCTGTTGGGGCGAACGGGTTCGGGGAAAACTTTTTTTGTCCAAAAAATCTACGACTATGCACTGTATGCTCATCGTTTGAAGCCGGATGCGCCATTTATTAGTTTTAATTGTGCGGAATATGCAAATAACCCGCAATTATTATTATCGCAGTTGTTTGGGTATAAAAAAGGAGCGTTCACGGGAGCCGATCAGGATCAGGCAGGTTTAGTTGATCAAGCACAAAATGGGATTCTGTTTCTCGATGAAGTCCATCGGCTACCGCCAGAAGGACAAGAAATGCTTTTTTATTTAATTGATCACGGCGTCTTCAATCGATTAGGGGAGAGTTCGTTCCAAAATCATGCCGAAGTCTTGATTATTTGTGCGACCACGGAAGATCCTGAGTCATCGCTGCTAAATACATTTGTTAGACGGATTCCAATGGTGATTAAAATTCCATCCCTAGACCAGCGTTCGTTGAGTGAACAAGTTGACTTGACCAAGTTTCTATTTTGTGATGAAGCCGACCGGATTCAACGTCCGTTGAAAGTGGATATTGAAGTCATCAATGCCTTATTACAATCGGTTGAGACGAGTAATGTCGGGCAATTAAGATCATTGATTCAACTGACTTGTGCGCATACGTTCTTAAATAATATGAATGATGATGGTTACCTGCATGTTAAGATGCGCGATCTACCACAGAATGTACAACTAAAGTGGGGTTCTGGAACCGAGATGATGGCAGGGACTAAGAAGTTGACGGATTATTTAGACATGGTAACGGTGATTACGCCGCAAGAACAAATGGCGCCTAAGAAGCAGTTTAACGATGCTAATATCTATCGATTAATTAGCAATAAAGTCAGTGAATTAAGGCAAGAAGATATTAGCGATAGTGAGATTAATCAATACATCATGACCGACCTGCGCTTGCATATTCGAAACTTTGTGACTAAGTCAGAGGTCGATTACAGCTTATTAAATTTCATGGAGCCTAAGGTGCTCGCATTTATAAAAAAATTACGGAAGTATGCTGAAAAACAACTTCGAAGAACCTTTGATCGGCGGTTTGATTATTATGTGGGGATGCACGTTGATGCTTTTTTTAAACGCAAAAGTGATGTCGAAACGATTATTCCAGGGGATCTCGACGTCTTAGAGCGGGAAAATCAAAAGGAATTTCAGGTGGCAATTGGTTTCAAGCAGTTATTCAGCGAAGAATTCGGGATTAATCTGTCTGAAATTGAAGTGGCGTACTTAATTATGTTATTGCTCTCGATTGAATCATTAAGCGATCGCAGTAAGAAAAAAGTGGGTGTGCTAGTGGTGGCACATGGTGATTCGACTGCGACTTCTATGGTGAGTGTGGCCAAGGAATTATTGGGGGTCGTGCCGATGTTACCGCTGAATATGCCGCTGACTGTTAGTCCAGAAGAAATTTATGAGCGAATCGCTCAGAAACTAGCGGTGTTAGACGAAGGTTTAGGCGTGTTAATGTTAGTGGATATGGGGTCACTAGCGATGTTAGACGAGCGGTTGATTGAAAGTACCGGAATAAAGATTAAAACCATTAGTAACGTGACAACCAGTATGGTGCTTGATGCTGCACGTAAAATTAATTATATGAATGTAGGCTTGAATGAGGTTTACGAATCTATTCTGAATGATTTCCAAGGGCTAGCCCAAGCGACAAATGGGGATGCGGATAAGCCAAAAGCCATTTTAAGTATCTGTACGACTGGTGCTGGAACCGCTGAAAAAATAGCGGGGATGATCAATCACTTAATTAGCGAAACGACTGATGAATATATCAAGGTATTGCAAATTTCGTCGCTGAAGATGGCTCAGCACGTTCGCGATTTAAAACAGCATTTTAATATTATTGGTAGTGTGGGGACCAAGGATCCTAGGTTGGGCGTGCCATTTATTCCGTTGGAAGATTTAATTGATGGAACTGGCGAAAATGCATTACGTAGTTTGATTGCGAGTCGGCAGTTTAAGATTAAGCGGCAACCGGATAAACATTATATGGTGCGCGAATTGACGGAAGATACACTGAAACAGTATTTGTTATATTTGAATCCGACCGTTATTACGCCAGTGTTAATCGATTGGCTAGATACCGTTCAAACGGCGATGAAAATTACGTTGTCCAATACGGCTCAACTAAAAGTATTGGTCCACACGGCTTTTGCATTCGAACGGGTACTGAAAAACGAGCCATTACATTACACCGACACACTTTCTGAAGAGATTGATACACTTTCTGAACTGATTATTAAAACAATTAAGCCAATAGAACGGCAATTGAACCTTGAATTATGTCAAGACGAACTGTTATTCATTACGGAAGCAATCAACGATGTTTGTTAAGTGGTAGAAGTGTCTTACTTTCGAAACACTCTTTCAGATTTGATAAAACACACTCCGATTTAGGCGTGTGTTTTTTATTTTAGAACCGGTGTCATGGGAAAGACAGTCTTTGGCACGATTATTGCTTGTATATCAGTATAAGTGGAGGTGAAATCATGAGTAAGATTATTATCAGTGGACATGGACAATATTCAATTGGCTTGTTGAATGCATTTCATATGATATTTGGTGAAACAACGGATATTGTGGCGGTGCCTTTTCTAAAAGGGGAAGGAATTCCGCAGCTACAAGCAAAAATCGCAACGGCAGTTGACGATTTCAAAACAGAAGAACCGATTTTAATTATGGTTGATATTTTTGGTGGGACACCGTATAACGCGGCTACCCAGTGGATTTATGATAAGCCAGAGATGGATGTTATCTCTGGAACCAATTTACCGTTATTGTTGGAAGCGGCGACGCACCTTAACGAGAACGATATTCAACAGCTAGTCAGTGATCTTTTGACTGCAGTACCAGAAACGGTGGTTGCTTTCTCAGAAAAGATGCAAGCAATCAAAACACAAAATGATGAAGAAGAGGATGATTTACTATGAAAATTCAATTAGCTAGAATCGATGATCGGTTTATTCACGGACAAGTCTTAACGAAATGGGTCAAACAAACACCAATTGACCGGATTATTATTGTTTCTGATGGTGTTGCTGAAGATGAAATGCGCAAAACATTGGTATTATCCGTTGCACCTGCAGGCATTAAAGCTAGTGCGGTTGGGGTAGATAAAATGGTGCGGGCTTACAATTCACCTCGGTATGTGGATGCCCGTGTGATGTTGTTATTCGAAAATCCACAAGATGTTTTACGCTTAGTTGAAGAGGGTGTCCCATTAGAAACAATTAATGTTGGTGGGATGCGCTTTGAAAATGGGCGGACACAAATTACGCAGGCAGTTAGTGTTGATTCAGAAAACGTGGCAGCTTTTAGAGCGTTAGCTGAAAAAGGGATTGAATTAGATTTACGTCAATTACCAAGTGATCGTAGTACTAACTTTATTAAAGAATTAGACAGTAAAAACATTTAAAAATCGGGGAGGTAACATAATGAGTGCTATTCAGATTATCTTATTGATGGTTGTTGCCGCTATTACGGGGATTGGGAGTGTGCTTGATGAAGCGCAAACGCACCGTCCTTTAGTGGCATGTACGTTAGTTGGTCTTATTTTAGGGGATTTACAAACAGGTATTATTCTTGGCGGGACGTTAGAAATGATGGCCTTGGGATGGATGAACGTTGGTCTGGCAATGGCACCAGATACTGCGATTGCATCAGTAATTTCAACCATCTTAGTGATTACAGCGCATCAAGGACTTGGTGAAGGAATTGCGATTGCAGTGCCTTTAGCAGCTGCTGGTCAAGCTTTAACCATTTTTGTTCGGACAATTACGGTCTTCTTTGTTCATAAAGCAGATGATTACGCGAAGAACGGAAACTTCAAGGGGATAGAGCGAATGCATATTCTAGCCTTAGTTTTCCAAGCACTCCGTGTAATGATTCCAACATTGATTATTTGCCTAATTAGTGCAAGTGCTGTGAGCCACTTCTTAAATGGTATTCCAGAAGTAATTACTGGCGGATTGCAAATCGGTGGTGGCATTATCGTTGTTGTTGGATATGCCATGGTCATTAATATGATGGATGTGCCATATCTTAAACCATTCTTCTACATGGGCTTCTTATTCGCAGCCTTCACAAACTTTAATTTGGTTGGTTTCGGAGGATTAGGGCTATGTTTAGCACTATTATTCATCCAATTGAAATATCGTTCAGAAGGGGCAACACCACAACCTCAAGTAGCAGCTGAAAGTAACAATGATGGGATTGACGACGATCTCGATGATGATCTTGATGATTAGGAGGATGCAATAATGACAGAAAAGAAACTGACAAAAAAAGATTTAAATCAAATGTTCTGGCGGTCAAATTTACTGTTAGGATCGTTTAACTTTGAACGTGTTCAAAATATGGGGTTTGCATTTGTAATGATTCCAGCAATTAAACGTCTTTATCCAGAAGGTGAAGAACGTAACGAGGCATTGCAACGTCATTTGGAATGGTTTAACACTCATCCATGGCTAACTGGTCCGATCTTCGGGGTTGTGAGTGCAATGGAAGAAGAAAAAGCCAACACACACGAATTACCAGGGAATTCGATTGCGGCGATGAAGATTGGTTTGATGGGCCCATTGGCTGGGGTTGGGGATCCGATTTTCTGGGGAACAGCACGACCAGTTTTGGCTGCACTTGGGGCTAGTTTAGCGACAGCCGGGAGTATTGCGGGCCCATTATTGTTCTTTATCGGTATTAACATCTTGCGGTTAGCAACTAAGTATTTTGGGTTGATGCAAGGCTACAGTCGTGGGAACGAATTAATTCAGAGTATGGCCAGTGGTGCCATTAAGAAATTAACGGAAGGTGCTTCGATTGTTGGGTTATTCGTTATGGGGGCTCTCGTTAATAAATGGACGACGATTAATATTCCGATTGTTGCAACGCGGATTAAAGGCGCTGGCGGTAAGGTGAAAATTCAAACGGTTCAACAAGTTTTGGATAGCATTTTACCAGGGATGCTCGCATTATTATTAACCTTATTTGTCTCATGGTTATTGAAGAAAAAAGTGAACCCTTTATTGATTATCCTTGTGATCTTTGTCATCGGGATAGCAGGAAAAGCATTTGGATTCTTAAGCTAGAGTGCGAATTTGAACGGGTTTGCTTTGAGAATTAACAGCAAAAAGTGGATTATGATGCGCTTAGTTATGATTCGTTTTAGATGACAATATTAGAAAATGAATTTGTGATAATAATTTTTTCGCAAATTCATTTTTTTGATTTTTTTTAATGAACGACTAAAATTACATCTTGTAAGTTAGTGAGTGATTACTCACTAATCGAATGGAGGAAACTACTATGTTGCAAACTATGATTCGTTTACAGCATTTGGCGAAACAATTTGGCAAGCAACAAGTGCTAACGGATATTCATTTCGATGTTCAAAAAGGCGAGATTGTCGGGTTGATTGGACCTTCTGGTGCTGGCAAGTCAACTGTGATTAAGGCGATTTTAGGGATGATAACGGTCGATAGCGGACAAGCGACCGTCTTTGACACTCAAATGCCCAATCGTGAATTGCTAGCGAGAATTGGCTATATGGCCCAAACCGACGCGCTTTATGAAACGTTGACGCCCGTGAAAACTTGTACTTTTATGGGCAGATGAAGGGCATCGCGAAAAATCAGCTTATTCAGGATAGCGAACATGTCGCGACTGTTGTGGATTTAATGGGCGACCTGGATAAACGGGTGGCGAATTTTTCAGGCGGGATGCAACGCCGGTTATCATTGGCGATTGCGTTGTTAGGAGCACCAGATTTATTGATTTTGGATGAACCCACGGTCGGGATTGATCCAGCGCTCCGCCAAAAAATTTGGCGGGAACTCCATCAAATTCGGGATGCCGGCCGCAGCATTTTAATCACGACGCATGTGATGGATGAAGCGGAATTGGTCGATCAAGTGGCTTTATTGATGGCGGGCAAAGTGATGGCGTTTAATCCACCAGAAGTTCTAAAGGCGCAATATCAAGTACCGACGATTGAAGCTGTCTTTTTAAAGGCCGAGGGGGTGCAAGCATGAAAACTTTTGCAATCGCTAAACGGGTTTTAACGGAATTATCACGGGATAAGCGGACATTGGCGCTAATGTTTGTCGCACCGATTTTGATTATTCTACTATATAAGTTTAATTTTTTTAGCGAGTTCAACGACGAACATCAAGATGGGCATTGTTGCAGTGCCGACGGAACTTAAACAACAACTTGACGACATTAAACACGTGACCGTTAAACGCTATGCAACCGAATCGGCCGCTAAAAAAGCGTTGAAGGCCAATTGAATTGATTCTATTGTTCAACGCAAAGCGAATCAATATGACTTAACTTATGCAAACGTCGATGCGGCTCAAACGACAGCAGCCAAAATAGCGTTTAAGAATGCGCTAATGAATCAAACGGTTGCAGGACTACAACAGAAATTAACGCAGACGTCGATTGCTTTGGCCGTCATCACGCATCAACAGATTAAGCAACCAACCATTAAGCAGATGAAACTAAAGAATCATTATGCTTACGGGAATGCTGATACAGGGTTCTTCAATAAAATATTACCGATTTTGATTGGCTTTTTCGTGTTCTTCTTCGTCTTTTTGATTTCGGGGATGGCACTGTTGCGCGAACGGACAAGCGGGACGCTCGATCGGTTGTTAGCGACGCCGGTCAAACGTTATGAAATTGTCTTTGGTTATCTGTTGAGTTATGGTGTCTTGGCAATTATCCAAACACTGGTGTTTGTACTTGTGACAATTTTGATTCTGGGTGTACAAGTGGTTGGCAATATCGGCAGCTTAGTGGTGGTCAATCTCTTATTGGCACTAGTGGCATTGTCTTTTGGTATTTTATTATCGACCTTTGCCAATTCCGAATTTCAGATGATGCAGTTTATACCAATTGTAGTGATTCCCCAAGTCTTTTTCACAGGGATTATTTCGCTCGACTCAATGGCCAACTGGGTGCAGGTCATTTCATATGTGATGCCCATTCGCTATTCTGGGTCGGCTTCCAGTGCGATTATGTTACGCGGCACGCATCTGAGCGCACTTTGGCCCGAGATGGCAATCTTACTTGTATTCTTGGTGATTTCTACTATACTGAATATTACTGGTCTTAAGCGGTATCGGAAGGTTTAAGAATGTGCGAAGGAGACAACTGATGGAGAGTAATTTATTTAACGATTATCAAGAGTGGTTTGACCAACAAGAAATGCCAGCCGGTAAACGGAGGGTGCTCAAAGCCGGTGTCGAATTATTTGCGAAACAAGGTTATGACGGTACTTCAACTGCTCAAATTGCAACGCAGGCCGGTGTTAGTCAGGCAACGATTTTTAAATATTTTAAGACAAAACAGGATCTGTTATTAGCGATTGTCAAACCGATGATTCATAACCTTTTGCCGGTAGTGCGCGACGAGTTTTTAGCGCATTTGGAACAACCAACGGACTTACCAACTTTGGTGCATTATATTGTGGCAGATCGGTATCATTTTTTAAAAACAAACGCCGCGTTATTAGAAATCTTGTTAATCCAATTATTGGTGGATGATCAGGTACGGCAACTCTTCTTGGAAGTGATTATTGCTTCGCGCCCCGCTTTTGAAAACAGTGTTTTAAAAACGGCTTTTGAAAAACAATTGGTGCGTGCGGAGATTACGATTAGTGACTTCATTAGGACGATTGTAGGCCAACTATTAGCTTACTTCTTCCAGAACAAGTTGATGCCCGCTGATCAAATTGATGAAGCAACCGATTTAGCTAGAATTGAAGGCATCATTATTAATGGATTACAATAGTCTATAAAAGCCGTCACGGTTAACGTGGCGGCTTTTATTTGTTTGTATTAATAAGTGTATCGCGGAAGACCTGACTGGCACTTGAAAAGACTTGGCCCTTTTTCCAGATGATGTTCGTATTGACGGTGAGTGGCGGATTTAATGGAATGAATTTTAAGCTATTTTCCTTCGTATTGATAATGCCGTCGATGCACAATGCTGCGTTGTTACTTGTTTTTACGAGAAGCGACGCGTTGTATAAAAGCGTATAAGTGCCGACAACTTCGAGTTGGTCGAGGTTGACGCCAAACCAATTACTAATTTGTTGGTGAACGAGGGATTGACCCGAAATAAGTAAGGGATATTGGGCTAAGGTCGTTGCATCCACGGTCGATTGACTTGCTAAGGGATGATCATCGGCAACGAGCACGCCCCAGTGATCGGACATGGGTAAGCGGACGTATTCGTAGCGTTGCTTTTCAACGGGATCAATGACGAGTCCAAAATCAAGCAAGCCTTGATCAATGCGTTCTTTGACTTCATCGGCTGAACCACTGAAGAGTTGTACGGTGATGTCAGGGTAACGTTGGCGGAGATCATTGATGATGACCGCGATTAGTTGAAAAGCTTGTGTTTCGCCTGAACCGATACTGATTGACCCGCTGACGACAGTCTTGTGGGTTAAGTTGGTGGTTGTGGTTTCTACTAATGATAGAATTTCGCGGCCCCTTTTTTGGAGATAAATCCCGTCGGTGGTCAACGTAATTTCACGGTTACCACGGGTAAAAAGTTGGACGCCCAATTCACTTTCTAAGTCCTTCAATTGTTTAGAGAGCGTCGGTTGTGATAAATGGAGGACTTCAGCGGCTTTGCTGATCGTCTTTTCTTGTGCAACGGTTAAAAAATAATTCAAAACGCGAATGTCCATGGCGATTCTCCTATCGTTAAAAGTTATACTTGGATATTCAATATAAGTATTAGTCATCGCTAGTGTAGCGAAGTATACTGAAAATATCAAGCACGGTAAAAGGAGGTGCGAAGCAATGGATTATTCACTACAATCAAGAATCACGGGGCGACCGATCTATCATGATTCAGAGTTGTTGCAAGAAATTCACTTGGTCAAAGGGAATAACGAGCGGTTGGTGATGGAAATGAACACCGGCTATCACGATGCAGCTGAGGTTCGATCGTATTTAAAAAGTATTACGGATCAAGAAATCGATGAAACGGTAGCTGTGTCATTACCGTTTTATACGGACTACGGTAAGCACATCACGCTTGGGAAACATATTTTTATTAATAATAATGTCTTATTCGTCGATCTAGGTGGGATTACGATTGATGATCACGTGTTGATTGGGCCGCGTGCCTCCTTGATAACAGTCAATCATTTGGAAAATCCAGCTGATCGGCGTGGTTTATTCGTTAAACCAGTGCATATCAAACAGAACGCATGGATTGGTGCCGGGGCAACAATTCTACCGGGGGTAACGGTCGGCGAAAATGCGATTGTCGCTGCCAACGCCACGATCACCAAAGATGTGCCAGACAATATGATTGTCGCCGGGACACCGGCAAAAGTCATGCGTCAAATCAAATTAGAAAAGGAGTTTTAACATGTCAATTCAAAATAAAGTCGTGATCATTACAGGTGCCTCATCAGGTATCGGGGCAGCAACTGCCAAATTATTAGCAAGCAAAGGGGCTAAGGTTGTTTTAGCAGCTCGTCGTGAAGATCGTTTACAAGCTTTAGCATCAGAAATCGGTGCAAATGCGATTTATCAAGCAACGGATGTGACTAATCGGGCTCAAATGGCGAGCTTAGTCCAATTGGCGCTTGATCATTTCGGTTGCGTAGATGTTTTATACAACAATGCCGGCGTGATGCCACAAGGAAACCTGAGCGAACGCGATTATGATCAATGGCAAAAGATGCTCGACATCAACATCATGGGCGTTTTAAACGGGATCGGGGCGGTCTTACCAACGATGCAAGCCCAACAAGATGGTTTGATTATTTCAACTGATTCGGTTGCCGGGCACGTGGTTTATCCAGCTTCTGCCGTTTATAACGGGACTAAATATGCAGTACGCGCTATTATGGAAGGCTTGCGCCAAGAAGAAAAAGATAACGGCATTCGTTCAACGATTGTTTCACCAGGGGCTGTTAAAACAGAATTGGTGAATACGATTGGCAACCCTGCTGTTTTCGAAGGGGTTAAGCAATTAATGGATGCACCAGAAGAATCAGCGTTGGCCCTCAATCCAGAAGACATTGCCAACGCAGTCTTATATGCGATTGACCAACCAGAACATGTAGTGGTCAGTGAAGTCTTAATTCGCCCAGCTAAACAACAAGTTTAAAAAAGTGGTCGACTAAGCGATTAGCCTAAGCAGGCGAATAACTGATGCAGTTAGTTGTTTGACTGATGTAGCTAAACACAAGGCATTGCTTAGGCGAGCCCGTTTCAAAGTGGTATTTAGCTACTGAGAATTAATAAAAAATCACCTTAATCTGTTTTTTAAGATTAAGGTGATTTTTTTAATTAAGTGCAACCAGGCTGATAATCAAAATATGAAATGGATGACAACAGCTTTTTTAGGCTAAAAGTCGTATAATGACAGTATTCTAAATGAAATTGGAGATCATAATATGGCAGAATTGATGCGTTTTTATCAAAGCTTTCAACCGGAACATTATCAAGTTTTTCTAGATATTAATCGGGCTCAAAAACAATTTAGTGGTCGGACGACAATTACGGGGACTGCTAAAGAAGCACTTGTTTTAATTCATCAGAACGGTTTAGTGATTGAAACAGTGACGGCTGCAGGTAAGAGTGTGCCGTTTACAGTTGATAATGACGCAAATGCCTTGAAATTCGAAGTCGGCCAACCTGGCGAAGTGACTTTGGTAATTGCCTATACTGCCGCTTTAACGGATTCAATGATGGGCATCTATCCTTCCTATTATCAAGTCGATGGGGTGCAAAAAGAATTAATCGGCACGCAATTTGAAACCAATTTTGCGCGGCAAGCTTTCCCATGTATTGATGAACCAGAAGCCAAAGCGACTTTTGATTTAGCGATTAAATTCGATGAGCACGAAGGCGAAACGATTCTGAGCAACATGCCTGAAAAAGAAGTCATCGATGGCGTTCACCACTTTGAAACAACGGTCCGGATGTCAACGTACCTTGTGGCCTTTGCTTTTGGTGAATTGCAAGGGGTTCAAACCAAAACGGAAAGCGGCGTGCAAGTTGGCGTCTTTGCTACTAAGGCACATCAAGCAAACGAACTCGATTTTGCATTGGACATTGCTAAACGGTCAATCGAATTCTTTGAAGACTTCTACCAAACACCCTATCCATTACCCCATTCATGGCAGTTGGCGTTGCCCGACTTTTCGGCCGGCGCGATGGAAAACTGGGGCTTAGTCACTTATCGGGAAGCTTATTTATTACTCGATCCTGATAATACTGCCTTGGATACGAAACACCGCGTTGCGACTGTGATTGCGCATGAATTAGCACACCAATGGTTTGGTGATTTAGTAACGATGCAATGGTGGGACGATCTTTGGTTGAACGAAAGTTTTGCCAATATGATGGAATACGTCGCAATCGATGCATTGCAGCCGGACTGGCATATTTGGGAAAGTTTCCAAACCTCGGAAGCAGCGGCAGCCTTACAACGTGACGCGACTGATGGGGTCCAATCGGTGCATGTGCAAGTCAATAATCCAGCCGAAATCGATGCGTTATTTGATGGCGCAATCGTGTATGCCAAAGGCGCCCGGATGCTCGTGATGGTTCGCGCTTTAATCGGTGACGATGCTCTACGCGCTGGTTTGAAAGCTTATTTTGCAGCACATCAATTCGGAAATGCGACTGGCGCTGACTTGTGGGCAGCACTGGGGAAAGCCGCTAACTTAGATGTTGGGGCCATTATGCATTCATGGCTCGAACAACCAGGTTATCCAGTGGTAACGGCCAAAGTCGTTGACGGACAATTAACGCTTAACCAACAACAATTCTTTATCGGTGAGGGTCAAGAAGTTGGGCGTCAATGGCAGATTCCATTGAAGAGCAACTATGCGGCAGCCCCATTATTGATGACTGACCGTGAATTGGTACTCGGTGATTATGCTCAATTACGCGCCGACAATGGGCAACCATTCCGCTTAAACGTGGGGAACGAATCGCATTTCATTGTTCATTACGATCAAACATTATTAGATGATATTTTAAATAGTAGTGCTGACATGGCACCAATTGGACAACTGCAACTACTGCAAGACTTACGCTTATTAGCTGAAGGACGTCAAATTTCGTACGCAGATGTTGTGCCTGTTTTAGCACCTTTTGCCAAGAGTGATTCAAATGTCGTGGCAGATGCCCTTTACACAGTTGCTGGTAACTTGAAGAAATTTGTGACACCTGGTGAAGAAAGTGAACAACACCTGCGTCGATTCTTCGACCAATTGAGTCAAGCGCAAGTTGCGCGCTTAGGTTGGCTGGTTCAACCGACTGATAGCAATGACGATCAGTTAATGCGCCCAACTGTTTTAAGCGCAGCCTTGTATGCTAAAAACCAAGCAGCCATTGATGCAGCCCATACTTTATTCCAAGCGAACCAAGAAAAACTGGTCACCTTACCAGCCGCAATTCGGGTACTGGTCTTGATGAATGAGGTCCAAAACTTCGGGAATGCCGCACTTTATGACCAGCTCTTAGCAGCTTATCGCCAAACGAGTGATGCGAGCTATAAGAATGATTTGACTGCGGCCTTAACGCGCACGACTGATCCTGAATTAATTGCGACCTTAATTGGAAAATTTGAAGATGCCAGCACCATCAAACCACAAGATTTGCGGGCTTGGTTCCGCGGCTTACTCGCCAACGACAAGAGCCAACAAGCAACCTGGGATTGGATTCGCAACGATTGGCAATGGCTAGAAGAGACAGTCGGCGGTGATATGGAATTTACAACGTATATCACCTCGATTGCCGCAATCTTTAAGACCCCAGAACGGTTGGCAGAGTTCAAAGCCTTCTTTGAACCTAAGCTCAACACCCCAGGCTTAACCCGGGAAATTACGATGGACATTAAAGTCATCGAAAGTCGGGTTGCATTGATTGAAGATCAAAAAGCAGCGGTTAATGAAACAATTGCCAAACATATGTAGTCGAACGTTGTGCAAGTTAAATTCAATTTGAGGGGTTTTGAGATGACGATTAAATTAGTCGCGATTGATATTGATGATACATTATTGAGCTCACAGCACCAACTGCTAGCCAGTACGAAACAACAAGTTGCTAAGGCCCTGGAACAGGGTGTGAAAGTCGTTTTGTGTTCCGGACGCCCATTAGCTGGCGTAGTGCCCTTTTTAAATCAACTAGGGATTGCCGGTGATAATCAATACGTGATTACGTTTAACGGCAGTATTATCGAAACGGCGTCTGGTAAAATCTTGAAAGAAGCTGGCATCAGCCGAGAAACCTACCAAGCGATTGACGACTACTCGCAAGCAACGGGCTTACCGTATAATGTGCTCGATCAAAATAGTGTGGTTTATACGAGTAATGTGAATGTTGCACCAATGACGGTGGTGCAAGCTTGGGAAAACGAAGCTGGTATTCATATTCGCAAACCGAATGAAATCGACGCGGCCACGCAGATGGTCAAAGCGGTCTTTACAGGGGCCAGCGAACAGTTAGATGCACATGAACCACAGGTACGCGCGCAATTTGGAACTGATAATTATGTTGTTCGTGCGGCTGACCTCTTTTTAGAAGTGATGCACGCTGATGTTAATAAAGGCAAAGCAGTGCAATACCTCGCGAATAAACTTGGATTCGCGCCGGATGAAATCATGGCGATTGGCGATGAGAAAAATGACATCCCAATGTTCCAATTTGCCGGTACTGCGGTGGCAATGGGCAATGGTTCAGCTGAAGCAAAGGCGCACGTTGACTTTATTACTGCTGATAACGATTCGGACGGGATCGCCCAAGCATTTGATCAATTTATTTTTAAAGTATAATCAAAAAGCCCCTGACTTTTGTCAGGGGCTTTTTCTTCGATATTATAGGTCTTCACCATTGCTAGCAATGACCTTTTTGAACCAGTAGAACGATTCTTTGCGACTGCGGGCGAGTGTCCCGTTGCCGTCATCATCTTGGTCAACATAGATAAAGCCATAGCGTTTAGACATTTCAGAAGTTGAAGCGCTGATTAAATCGATTGGCCCCCACATTGTGTAGCCCATCAGATCAACGCCATCTTTAACGGCTTCTTTCATTTGTTCGATATGCTTGCGCATGTAGTCAATGCGGTACTCGTCGTGGATTTGGCCGTTCGCGTCAACCTGATCGATTGCGCCTAAGCCGTTTTCGACGACGAAGAGTGGCACACCATAGCGTTCCCAGAGATTGTTGAGGGTAATCCGTAAACCAACGGGATCAATTTGCCAGCCCCAATCGCTAGCTTCGAGATACGGATTTTTTTCGCCGAGAATTAAGTTGCCGGCTGTTTTTTCGCCAGCGGGTTTCGCTGAGCTGACCATCGACATGTAATAGCTAAAGCTTAAATAATCAACTGGGTAGTCCTTGATTAGTTGTAAGTCATCAGGCGCCATTTCAAGTGTGATGTTGTGGTCGTTGAAGTAGCGATTCATGTAGTTAGGATATTCGCCACGGACTTGGACGTCGGTGAAAAAGAGGTTCAATTCATCGTCTTGTTGTGCTTGGCGCACATCAGCGGGGTTCGGTGTTTTAGGATAACTTTGCATCCGCGCTAACATTGAATCGATTTTAGCATCGGGCATTAATTCGTGGCATTGTTTAACTGCAATACTGCTAGCGACGAATTGATGATGCAGTGCCTGATAGCGCAGTTGTAATTGTTCATCGGGGGCGAGCGTATCATCTACCGCGCCGGTACCAGTGAAGCCCCAAGTACCTGCATTAATTTCGTTAAACGTCATCCAGTATTTCACTTGATGCTGATAGCGTTTGAAGACCGTTTCGGTATAGCGATTAAATGCGGCAATCGTTTCGCGGCTAGCCCAACCATTATATTTTAACGTCAGTGCCAGGGACATTTCATAATGGGAGAGGGTGACGACTGGTTCAATGTTGTATTTTTTAAGTTCGGCAAAAACGTTATCGTAAAATGCCAAGCCCTTTTCGTTTGGTTGTGCATCATCCCCGTTTGGGAAAATCCGCGCCCACGCAATACTCATGCGAAAAGCCTTGAAGCCCATTTCGGCAAATAAGGTGATGTCTTCTTTATAATGATGGTAAAAATCGATCCCGCGCCGTTTAGGATAAAGGGTATCGGTTGGATCGTCAATCGCGGTTTGAATGCTGTCTTTGGTTACGGCGTTCATCGAGAAGTTCTGACGGTCAGTGGCTTTTTGAACGACTTCGGCAGTTGTGAGTCCCTTACCATCAATGTTCCAGGCGCCTTCAATTTGATTCGCGGCCGTTGCACCACCCCATAAAAAATCAGGTTTAAAGCCAGTGATTGGTTGTTTTGAATACATAGTAGTCCCTCCAGAAAATTAAAATGGTTGTCCGTCATATAAGACACTACCATTGGTCTTAATGATGTTTTGATACCGGCAAATTACAAGTTTAATCCGAACAAGCCCGGAATCTTTCAATGGCAGTCTGTTGATGATGTATTTTTAATGGTCGTTGATTAATTAGTTCAAGTGCTGCTAGGATCTCATCAGTCGTTACTTGGCTAAAATTGGTCTTTTTCGGGAAGAACCAGCGTAACCGTCGATTAAAATATTCATTGGAACCTCGCTCCCATGGTGAATATGGATGGCAAAAATAAACTTTGATCTGATAATCCTGTTCTAAGGCCTGATAATTGGCAAACTCTTTACCATGATCAACAGTAATGGATTTTACTTGGGGACCGAAGGCCCCCATAAACTTACCAAAGGCGGTGTTTAGAGCCTTAGCCGTTGGCCCATAGAAGTCGGGTCTTACGTTCTACGAATGTAACCAGACATGATCGTGACTCACTTCGACTAGAAAGCACCGTATCTACTTCCCAATGACCAAAAGCTAACCGTTGATTAACAGTTGTTGGCCGTTGTTCGATGGAAGTCCCACTTGTAAATTTCCCACGATTTTCGCTCACTCGGTGCTGGCGGACATTCCGATTGGGTAGATCAGTCAATTTGAAGGGGAGCCAGCCACGATTAAGCCAATTATAAATTGACGCAGTGCTCAAGTTATAAGCGGCCGCAATGGTTTCTGGTGACCAGGTTAATCGTAAGTGATTGGTAATTAAAGTCGCTAATGCTGCCGTCAGCATCGAACGACGACCGCAATTCCGCCTTTTGCGATCTGCATCTTGCTGAGCTAATTCTGGATCATAAGGTTTAACTCGGTCCAACTCATAGCTAATCGTAGCTTTGGCGACGCCTAAGGCGTCAGCCATTACTTGGTAAGATTTATTCCCCTCATTGACCAGTTGTGCTAGTGCGCCACGTTGAAAACGTGATAAAGTAGATGTACCCAAAGTAATCACTCCCTATATTGGTTGGAATTAGTTACTACCATTGTAAGTGATTGCTTTGGGCTTTTTAATTTCTGTTCGGATTAATTATAGAATTTGCCTAAAGAAAAAAAGCGCGGTAGATTTGTAAAAATCTACCGCGCTTTTTTGGATTAAGCAAACATTTTCTTAGTTGCGCGCATCAATGTCTTGATGTCACGATCATAACGTGGTGTATCGACTAACTTGGCCATTGGAATGCCAGCGAAGTGATAAGCTGCAATTTCGCCAGAACGAACAGCACTTTGTTCAGTGAAAATCATCTGATAAGGTTGTTCAACGAATTCACCAGTGAAGGCTAAGTTGGTTGAATGTTCGGGGATGACTTCTGGACGGTCAGTTTTGGCACGATTATTAAAGAGTGCTGAAGCATATGGCATATAGACAGGAATGTTATTGATGACACTGTCCATAATTTCAGCTTCTTTTTCACGAATATTGATTGGGCCAGGATCAACTTTTGATAGTTGGCCAATTAATTCTTGAAGCATTTCCTTACCCGTCATTTCGATGTAAGGTTTATCCACAAATTCACCGTTACGACGTGGGTAGAGGAAGTAACCCCAGATAACCGCTTCGTTTGGTTTTTGCGTTGTGAAGTGTGGTTGATGGTGAACAACAATCGACATATTCACATCTTTTTGACCAAGTGGTGTGATTGGTTTCGTTGATAGGAACGAATTCAAAGCATTCCCAGGAATTTGCGTTGTAATCCGTTCGATTTCGTTTAACAAAATATGATTCTTAGTCGTTAAAGTGAAGCTGACCCACTCACTGGCATTGCGGTCAGCGAAGAATTTATCGGGATTGCCAAGATTATAGAATTTAGAAGCGACTTGTTTCCACAGACCGGCAGCAGCACCATAATCCATGTTTTCAGCTGCTGGTGTATTATAATCGCCAAGTGTTGCGGAATCGGTAATTGACCCGTTTGTGAAGATGACCGCTGTGTCGTCGTCCACCGTAACGTGTTCAACTTCATCTGTCTCAGTATTAGTCATTGTCATACCAGTAACCGTAATTTCATCGGTCATCTGAGTCTCTTTAAAGTCTAAGTCAGTAATCCGTCGATTGAGGATAATGTGACAACCTTGCGCTTTTAAGTAGTTAATCAGCGGCAGCATGATACTTTCGTACTGATTGTAACGTGTCCGGTTAACACCGACTAAGTGTTCAATCTGAGTGAATTCATAAATCATTTGGTGCATGTAACGGCGTAATTCTTGTGCGGAACTTTGGGTTCTGAAAGCAAAGGTGGTTTCCCACATGTACCAGAAGTTTGTTTGGAACATATGTGGATCGTCCTTGAAGTATTCGGCAATTGAAACGTTGTCTAATTTTTCTTCTTCAGAATCGGGCATCATAATCAATTTGGTCATTAATAACCGATCCTTATTGTTAAAGCCGAGATGACCAGCATCCAAAATACCTTTACTACCTTCTAATAAACGTGCTTTGTCGAATGTGCGGTGTTGAGCATCGAATGAACGGGTATCTTCTTCAGCCGTCATATTGGGTTCAGTTGCTGAAGGAATCCGACCTAGAAGATCCATTAAATCGACATAAGTCCGATAGTTAAGCATCCGCCCACCACGTGCAACGTAGCCCTTAGTATTTTCGAGAGGATGGTTTTTATTCCAATATTCATCGGTTGTTTCGGAAACTGATGCCCCATCGTTTGAACCATGGTCATCTAATGAATAGAATGTAATCGCATCGCCAGACCAACCGCCTTCTTGAATTAAATAGACTGCTGCGGCCATGTTAGAAAGGCCAGCGCCAATCATAATTGCTTTTTTCTTAATCATATGAAAAACCTCCTAGATTCAGTTTAGAAATGACGAGTGACTAACGGCTTTCGAATTTTTCGTAATCCACAGAATCGTCTCTAAAAAGTTCCATTTTCTTAGCTAATAAACAAGCACCGGTTGCTGTAACACCTACAAAAATAAGGCTGCCTAATAGAAATTTTTTCATGTTTCTCGCTTCCTTCCATTAACTACTTTTGATATCTATATTATACCGCGAATTCCTAAAATAGGAAGATAAAACCCTTACATAGGAATTGTCAGTGGTCATGATACGATTATTGATGGGATTAGGCCGCTAAAAATCAGAATAGTTAAGTTTAGTTTAAGGCTCTTATTAGTCAGGCATAATTCCTAGGGAAGCACTAACGGATTTAAAAAAAAGTGATAGGCCCCCAAATAATGGTTGACCTCAAGTCAGCTTGAGGTTGTAAAGTAGTCTTATTGATTAGAAAAAGGAGACTTTTAAATGCAAAAATTATCTGCCTTAACAGCCCCAATGACCTTAAGCAACGGTGTTACCATTCCAGGATTAGGGTATGGGACATATCAAACACCAAATGAAGAAACGAAAAAAGCGGTCTTAGAAGCTTTATCAGTTGGCTATCGGCATATTGATACAGCTGCCGTTTACGGCAACGAACAAGGTGTTGGTGCCGCTTTGAAAGAAAGTGATATCGCGCGTGAAGACATCTTTGTGACAAGTAAGCTATGGAATACAGAACGGGGCTATGATGCTACGAAAGCTGCCTTTGCACAAACAATTGCAACGTTAGGTGTTGACTATTTAGATTTATATTTAATTCATTGGCCAGCTAACACTAAACAATTTGAAGCCAAAGATGCTGAATTAAATGCTGAAACTTGGCGTGCAATGGAAGATCTATATAACGAAGGGAAGATCCGTGCAATTGGTGTGTCGAACTTTATGCCCCATCATTTAGATGCACTCATGAAAACCGCCGTTATCAAACCAATGGTTGATCAAATCGAAGTCCATCCGGGCTGGCCACAAGCAGAAGCTGTGCGTTATAATCAAGCGCATGACATCTTAGTCGAAGCTTGGGCACCACTTGGTGAAGCCAGTGCGCTTTCGAATGAAACGATTGCAACAATTGCGACGAGGCACGGCAAAACGGCAGCGCAAGTTTGCCTTCGTTGGGGGGATTCAACAAGGTGTGTTACCATTACCTAAATCAACTCATCAAGAACGAATGGCGCAAAATACCGATATCTTCGATTTTGAATTAACAGATAGTGAAATGACCCAAATTAGTGCTTTGGAAAACTTAGGCGGTCAATGCATGGTGCCAGATGACGTTGATTTTTAAGCAAGTATAAGGAAGGTTAATATGGCATTATCAATTGGCGTAGTCGCCCAACAATATGATTTGAGTATTCCGACACTACGGTATTATGAAGAACAAGGATTATTACCGTTTATTAAACGCAGTCCGGCTGGTCGGCGTGAATTCCGGCAAGCTGATTTAGACTGTTTATGTGATATTGAATGTTTGAAAAAAAAGGGTATGCAGTTAAAAGATATTAAGCAATACATCGATTGGCGAACTGCAGGTGATGAAACTTTGGACCAACGCTTGGCGTTGATTCAACAACGGCGGCAAATGTTGGCTAACGAGATTGAATCACTGCAAGCAGAATTGACGAAGCTAGATCATAAAGAATGGTATTACACAAAGGCACTTGAAGCCGGAACAGAATCCATTTTTACAGCTGACTGTGATACAGAATATGAATGTGCGCATCAATAATCGAAAAAAGAGGCAACCTGATAGGTTGCCTCTTTTTGTGTGTTTAAACGGTTAATGTTTTTTGCATAATCAGATCACGTTGTGCGTCGCTTCCGAGTTGGAAGATGTGATCACCAACTTGGCTGAAGCCGAGGTTTTTGTAAAAGTTAAGAGCAGCAGTGTTGTGTTCCCACACGCCGAGCCATACGTTAGTTTTATGGAATTGTTGCGCCACGGCTAGTGCATGGTTAATTAGTTGTGTTCCCAAACCAAGTCGCTTAAAGGACTGTCGAATATAGATACGTTCAATCTCCAGTGAATCCGGGGCAGCTTTTTCAGTTTGTGCGCCATCAATGTTGAGCTTTAAATAACCAGCGACTTCGCCATCTTGATAAATAAAATAGAAGAACGAATCGGGATTCTCGAGCTCGCTAGTTAATCGGTCTGTATTATAAGCTTCTTCTAAGTAGTTAGCGAGATCTTCTGCTGCATTTTCAGCGCCAAAAGTTGCTGTGAAAGTTTCACGGCTGATGGATTGTAAGTCAGGTAGTTGGTTTAATGTGACAGCTTGAATTGGCATTGTGATGCCTCCTTTGTTGTAATAGTGTCGGACGTGTCCCTTTTTGACAAAATCCCAGTTTGCGGCAACGTTGGCACTAACTTTGCTTAGGAGTGCTTCAAGATTATGGGCCTCGTCGGTCGTCAGTCCAGTCAGTGCCATTTGATTTGAATAATCGTTTTCAGCTTTGATGGCGGGATAGACGGCTCGACCGGCCTCGGTGAGATAGAGATGTTTGATCTTACGATTGGTTTTGTCAGGGTATCGTTCAACTAAACCATGCTTAATTAATTGTTGAACGGCGCGCGTGACTGTTGCGCGGTCGACTTTTAATAATTCACCTAGACGTTCTTGAATGATCCCAGGCTGTTCTGTAATGCGGACTAAGTAAAGGTATTGCCCGCGGGTTAAATCATATTGTTGGAATTCAATATTAGCAATGGATTCCAACGCGCGGGCTATAACCCCGATTGGGCGGAGAATTTCAGTCATGATGGCATACCTCATTTCGATAAAAATAGTATAAAATATTTTTGTTGCATTTACAACAAAAAATAAAGCTTCGATTCGTTAAGTACGCCAAAAATAAGAATATAAGGCAAATTCTATAATTAATCCGAACAGAAATTAAAAAGCCCAAAGCAATCACTTACAATGGTAGTAACTAATTCCAACCAATATAGGGAGTGATTACTTTGGGTACATCTATTTTATCACGTTTTCAACGTGGCGCACTAGCACAACTGGTCAATGAGGGGAATAAATCTTACCAAGTAATGGCTGACGCCTTAGGCGTCGCCAAAGCTACGATTAGCTATGAGTTGGACCGAGTTAAACCTTATGATCCAGAATTAGCTCAGCAAGATGCAGATCGCAAAAGGCGGAATTGCGGTCGTCGTTCGATGCTGACGGCAGCATTAGCGACTTTAATTACCAATCACTTACGATTAACCTGGTCACCAGAAACCATTGCGGCCGCTTATAACTTGAGCACTGCGTCAATTTATAATTGGCTTAATCGTGGGAAATTTACAAGTGGGACTTCCATCGAACAACGGCCAACAACTGTTAATCAACGGTTAGCTTTTGGTCATTGGGAAGTAGATACGGTGCTTTCTAGTCGAAGTGAGTCACGATCATGTCTGGTTACATTCGTAGAACGTAAGACCCGACTTCTATGGGCCATCAAAGCCCCTAATAGAACGGCTAAGGCTCTAAACACCGCCTTTGGTAAGTTTATGGGGGCCTTCGGTCCCCAAGTAAAATCCATTACTGTTGATCATGGTAAAGAGTTTGCCAATTATCAGGCCTTAGAACAGGATTATCAGATCAAAGTTTATTTTTGCCATCCATATTCACCATGGGAGCGAGGTTCCAATGAATATTTTAATCGACGGTTACGCTGGTTCTTCCCGAAAAAGACCAATTTTAGCCAAGTAACGACTGATGAGATCCTAGCAGCACTTGAACTAATTAATCAACGACCATTAAAAATACATCATCAACAGACTGCCATTGAAAGATTCCGGGCTTGTTCGGATTAAACTTGTAATTTGCCACTAATAAAAAGATGACGCTGAATGAATTCGGCGTCATCTTTTTAAATATGATAAGGAAATAATAAGGAAGGGTTCTCTGAAATCGGCTTCTAAAGTCGTAAAAGGCGCTTACAAAGCCTATATTTTATGATTTGTTAAGTAAGCATAATGTTTATGTAATGTTAATGTAACATTCGCCCTATATACTTAGTCTCAGAGTTCGGGCTTAACTAATAGGAGAAAATAAACCATGTCATTTAAAAAAACGATTACGACTACAATTGCTCTTGGATTATTAACAGCTTCAGTTCTTTCAACAAACGTAGTATCTGCTGCAACTTCAAGTGAAGCACAAGAAGCGATTACTGCTAATAAGAACGCAACAAACGATTTGCTTAAACAAATCGAATCAGCTAATATAGAAGTGATTGGGTTGGATCAAAAGATTTCAACAAACGCTTCAAAAATTGCTGATCAAGAAGCAGCAATTACTAAAGCAAATAATCAAATCGAATCTCTTTCAGGTCAAATTACGGATGCTCAAAAAGAAGTTTCTAAACGAACAGTCGTATTGAAGAAACAATTAGTGACCTTACAAGAAAAGAGTGGGGATGCTGTCAGCGGGAACGTATATGTTGACTTCCTTTTAAACTCAAATGACCTTTCAGATTTAGTTTCGCGTTCATTCACAATTAATAAATTAAACCAAGCAAGTAAAGAAGCTTTAGATGATGTTAACAGCGCTAAGGCAAAATTAAGCGGCTTGAAGACAGAACAAGAAAATACTAAAGCAAGTTTAGTTGCTACTAAGACTGATTTAGAAAAACAAAAAGCAAACTTAGAATCATTGAAGAGTGAAGCTGATCAAAAACAAACAGCTTTATCACAAAAAATCAATGATAACAAAGACGAATTAACAGCTTTACAAGCAGACTTCGACAAAGCAAGTACTGAAGAAGCAGACGCTGCTGCTAAAAAGGCTGCAGACGATGCCAACAATGCTAAAAAAGACACACCTCAACCTACATCAATTGACACGCCATCAGATAATAAGGGTGGCACATCTGTTTTCGGTGGCAGTGGAAAAGTTGCTGGTAATTCAGCTGGGAATTCATATGCATGGGGTCAATGTACATGGTATGTTAAGTCAGTAGCACCTTGGGCTGGCAATAACTGGGGGAATGGCGCTCAATGGGGTGCTTCAGCCGCAGCAGCTGGCTTCACAGTTAACCATATACCAGCAGCAGGCGCAATCGTTAGCTTTGCTGGTGGCCAAATGGTAGGTTCTTGGGCCGCAGATGGGACATATGGTCACGTTGCTTACGTTCAATCATACGATGCCGCAGCTGGGACAATTACCATCACTCAAGGTGGGATGGGCTTCAGCAACCCTGCTGGTCCTAACACCCAAACAATTTCAAATGCCGGGGCATTTACTTATATCCATAACTAGACATTAATGATTGAAGGCCCGCATCCTAGATGCGGGCCTTTTTTTATGAGGCAAATTACAAGTTTAATCCGAACAAGCCCGGAATCTTTCAATGGCAGTCTGTTGATGATGTATTTTTAATGGTCGTTGATTAATTAGTTCAAGTGCTGCTAGGATCTCATCAGTCGTTACTTGGCTAAAATTGGTCTTTTTCGGGAAGAACCAGCGTAACCGTCTATTAAAATATTCATTGGAACCTCGCTCCCATGGTGAATATGGATGGCAAAAATAAACTTTGATCTGATAATCCTGTTCTAAGGCCTGATAATTGGCAAACTCTTTACCATGATCAACAGTAATGGATTTTACTTGGGGACCGAAGGTCCCCATAAACTTGCCAAAGGCGGTGTTTAGAGCCTTAGCCGTTCTATTAGGGGCTTTGATGGCCCATAGAAGTCGGGTCTTACGTTCTACGAATGTAACCAGACATGATCGTGACTCACTTCGACTAGAAAGCACCGTATCTACTTCCCAATGACCAAAAGCTAACCGTTGATTAACAGTTGTTGGCCGTTGTTCGATGGAAGTCCCACTTGTAAATTTCCCACGATTTTCGCTCACTCGGTGCTGGCGGACATTCCGATTGGGTAGATCAGTCAATTTGAAGGGGAGCCAGCCACGATTAAGCCAATTATAAATTGACGCAGTGCTCAAGTTATAAGCGGCCGCAATGGTTTCTGGTGACCAGGTTAATCGTAAGTGATTGGTAATTAAAGTCGCTAATGCTGCCGTCAGCATCGAACGACGACCGCAATTCCGCCTTTTGCGATCTGCATCTTGCTGAGCTAATTCTGGATCATAAGGTTTAACTCGGTCCAACTCATAGCTAATCGTAGCTTTGGCGACGCCTAAGGCGTCAGCCATTACTTGGTAAGATTTATTCCCCTCATTGACCAGTTGTGCTAGTGCGCCACGTTGAAAACGTGATAAAATAGATGTACCCAAAGTAATCACTCCCTATATTGGTTGGAATTAGTTACTACCATTGTAAGTGATTGCTTTGGGCTTTTTAATTTCTGTTCGGATTAATTATAGAATTTGCCTAAACAAAATATAAATCAAATCTAGAAGGTCATCTGAGTAACTCTAGTCATAAAAAGGTATTTATTGATGTGGATTTTGGTAAATTGTAAATGAATCACTGCCGAAAATCTTGATTGTCGTAGAAGTTTTTAAAAAATATTTACTTTTTATGAAATTAAGACTATAATGACTTGCACAAAAGATAATAGCGCGATGAACTAGATAATAATAATTATAATATTGCTTAATTATAAGCTAATTTATTATTAGTAAATGTTGGTTTTACAAATGATGGCAACAGAGTTTAGTAGGAGAATATAAAATGACTGAAGATAAAGCAAAGAAAGATTTAACAGATTTGTTGATTGGGTCAATGCAATCAAAACGATTCAATTTAAACTCAATCAAATTGGTAAAGAATATGGTGTTAGTTTTGACAGCCATTTAATCTTAAAGTTAATCGAAGAAAAGCAAGCGATTACGCCAGGACAACTCGCTAAGGAAATTGGTGGTGGCGCTCCTAAAACGTCACGCAAGATCAACACTCTTTATCGGAAAGGTTTGATAACCAAAGAATTTGGGACACCAGATGATCAGCGACGGGTATCATTGGCGGTTACCGACAAAGGGAGAGAGGTATTAGCACTTGTCGGTCAGGCATATGAAGATTGGTACGCAAACCATATTGATGAAATTCTAGAGATAAATGGAAAGTTAAAGTATTAGCCATCACAAAAAAGGCATAACCACTTAGTTGGTTATGCTTTTTTTGTGTGCATCTAATAGTTTTGTTCGTTCATTCGTTAAAGGGGTACATTAAATTCAGAGTTTGGTATACTGAGGGAATCAACAAGTATCTAATTTTGTTGCGGATAAGGAGTAAGATGATGCATTTGGAAAAACGAACAACCTTTTTATTAACTGGCTGCTTGCTTTTGTTATCAGCTGCTTTGTGGCTTATTTTCGGTCCTGCTAAGACGGTTACTGAACAGGCAATCACGCAATCTAGACAGGTAATTTATGCGCGATTTACACTCCCTCATCTAAAACGGGATTTGGGTTACTATCAAGGGTTAACGCCGGCTTCTTTTGGACAGTATGCAAAGGCAACCCAATCTGGAACTTACTTGGTGCCAGATTTAGACCAGGCGCAGATGTTGAAAAAAACGCCGGCAGGTTACAAAGCATATACAGCAGAAATGATGACACCTCAAGGGGGAACAGTTACGCCGGACTATGTGATCGTTTCGGCTTATGACCATCAACGGCAAGGCAACTCAATTCTGTCCATTATGGATAAGCGGACTGGCCGACATTTGAAGAATATTATTTTAAAGGGCCGACCACACGTTGGTGGAATTACTTATGATCCTGAACATGATCTCTTATGGGTTTGTGGCCGTAAGAAGGCACGTGCACAGCTATTTGCAATTAAGTTAACAACTATTCGCCAGTACCCTGCAGATCAGCCGCAAAAGCCGATTCAATACCAATATTCAACGTTGTTGAAGTCGATCACCCGGGCTTCACTTGTTAGCTATCACGATGGGGCATTATGGATCGGCTATTTCAATATTTTCGGGGATAGTAACGTCCAGTCGTTTCAGGTTTCAGCGGTCATTAAAGGACGCGAAAAAGCTGGTGTTAAATTGACGGCGCGGAATATCCGCAGTAATGAACTTAAAAGTGAACAACGTTGGCAAGCAGTGGATAAGATTCAAGGGCTAACTTTTAGTGATACGCGGGCTTATTTTTCGCAGTCCTACGGGTTAGACGATTCATGGATTTACGTTTTTGCAACGACTGGGCGGCCCCAACAATTTACGCCAGAAAAGGCGCTACTTAAGATTCGGATGCCAGCTCATTTAGAGCAGATTACGTTGGATGGCAATCGGTTATATGCGGTTTTTGAATCTGGTGCCAAAGCCTATGCATTAAATGCTAAAACGCGGATTGGTCGGGTTGTATCGTTTGATATTGATACTCTGGTAAAGGAGGCAAAGCAAAATGATGATGCAAAAGCTCAGTAAGCGCACATGGGGATTAATCCTTGCGAGTTTGATCTTTGTGTTAACGCTTTTGAATACGAATCAACCACTGTTGCAATTATTTAACCTAGACTTTGCGCAGTTAGCCGCACAACCGTGGTGGTTACGTCTTCTAAGCTTTGCTTATTACTTGGTGTTAGTCATTGCGCTAGGATGGTGGTTGACGCGTTTTGATGGTTTATGGCTGGCACAAGAAGGTTCATTTGGGCTTCCTAGTTGGCGCAATATTCGTGGGGCTATCGGTGCAATTGTACTCCTTTGTGGCATTCCAATCGTTGGAGCCCTTTTAATGTATCAGGTACTGCTTAAATCACTTGAAGTCGGTCTAATAAATGATTACGCAGCCTTGATTTATCAGAACCAGGTCTGGCCGACATTAGCATGGTTCTTTTGTTGTCAGATATTATTCATTAGTTTGTACATGATGGTGATTATTACGACTGGTCAGCTTGTGAATACAATCTTACAAAGTCTACGGGTATCCGGTTGGTTCTTGCGCTTGTTAACGGCAGTCGTTGTCAGTTTTTTAATATTTGGCACGTTATCGTGGTTTGCGGTTCCAAGTCAAGAACTGCTCGATTGGGGCAGTTTATTGGCCTTATATCATTTTCAAAAGCACCGTAATTTTTGGACAAGTGTCGCGATTGTTCTCATTAGTAGCATGATTTATCTGATGATTTCATTATTACCAATTTTAACGTAACAATTCGGGAGGAACTTATATGCGCCGTTTAACATCATTTTTAAGGGCTAATTATCGGCTCTTTAGACAACATTGGAGTGTTTATTTATTACTGCTCGTCATTACGAATTTAATTATTGGCAGCTTGGTGGCACCGCTGTTTACGTGGCTTGTAGAACGGTTGGTGGCACTCAATGGCGTGACGTATTTAACCTACACCAATCTGGTGCCGGTGATGATGCGTCATCCGCTTTTACTGATTAGCTTACTAATCATTCTGGTCTTGATTTGCGCGGCAGTTTATCTGCAAATGACGTTCTTGTTGCGCAGTATGCGCCATATTCAAAAGCAAACACAAGAAACATACTGGATGATTTTTAAGGAAACAGTCCGGGGATTAGTCGCTTTACGGCCAACCACGATGTTGGTTGGTTTACTGTATTTCTTATTAATCTTACCCTTTGGACAGGTCCTCTTTAAATCAGCGTTGTTATCCAAGGTGACCGTTCCAGATTTTATTATTCAGGATATGTGGTCATCACCCAAAATTTGGGTCCCCATTATCTTGGTCTACGCGAGTGCATTAGTCCTTTCAATTCGCTTAATCACGTTTTTACCAGAAACGATTGCACATCCAAAGGCGCAGCTAAGAACCACGCTCAAACGCTGTTGGCAAGCTACCCAATATCAGGCTTGGCGTATTTTTCTAAAAGGCTTTGTATTAACAACGTCGGTAGCAATTGTTGGAGTGGGCTTCCGCTTAATCTTGTTTGCTAGTCAACGGTATTACGACCAACACTTGCCACACCAGGCTTTATTTTTAGCCATTTTGAATCTGTTTATTTTAGAAATCGTCAGTCAGATTTTACTCGCATTAACGGTGGTACTAGTCTTACAGATTGTATTGAACCAATATGGTGAAGTTCCAGCAATGGCGACGGTTGTGCGCCAATCTAAGGTGAAAAAACGGACTAATTTGACGATTCTCCGCCAAATTGGCACAATCGGTTTAATTGTTATCGTGGCTGGTGGGGTAGCATTGTACAATTATGTCTATTTAGAGGGAATGTTGGACGATCAACCGGCCTTGATTTCGCATCGCGGGGTAGATGATGGTAATGGTGTGCAAAATACGATTCCAGCACTTGAAAAAACGGCGCAGGAAGAGCCAGATTATGTTGAAATGGATGTGCATGAAACCAAGGATCAACAATTTGTCGTGATGCATGACGATAATTTAAAACACTTGGCGGGTGTCGATCGCGGCGTCCATGACATGACACTTGCTGAATTAACGGCATTGACTGTCCGTGAAAATGGTCATTCTGCAAAGGTTGCTAGTTTTGATCAATATCTAGCAGCAGCCGAAAAGCACCATCAAAAACTACTCGTTGAAATTAAGACAACGAATGAAGACAGTCCACAGATGGTGCAACACTTTATCGATAAATACGAAAAACGACTTTTGAAGAATCATAACCGGATTCATTCATTAAGTTATCTGATTGTGGCGGAAATTAAACAAAAAGCACCCCAACTATTTGTTAGTTTTATTCTGCCGTATAACATTACATTCCCCCAAACGCCGGCTAATGGCTATACGATGGAAGCGACGACGCTCGACTCAGATTTTGTGGGTCAAGCACACGGCAAAGGGCAGACAGTATATGCTTGGACGGTGAATGATGAGGATGTGATGCAACGCATGTTATTTACAAGCGTTGACGGCATTATTACCGATCAATTATCGACGCTTAAAGAAGTGGTCAAGGAAAATAATGACCATCCTAGTTATGCGACGCGTTTATCAATTTATTCAAGTCAATTAGCCGGTTTCAATGGTGACGTAGAAAATTAAGCCAAAAAGGCCTTAGCAAAATCAGTTTGCTGAGGCCTTTTTTTGATAACGTTTTAAATGATAACTACTTGTAGACGGCGAGTGGTTTTTCCGATAGAGTTAATACTTATAGTTTAGTTGAGGAGTAGGATGAATTAATGCGGAACAAAATGACAATGAGCGACAAATTATTATATGGCGGGCTACTGGCAGCTGCGGGGGGCTTTGATTCTTACACCTATTTGGTGCACGGGGAAGTCTTCGCCGGATTACAAACGGGGAATCTAATTTTATTAGGAACCCATTTGGGGCAGATGAAATGGTCCGTATTATTACGGCACATTACCCCGATTCTCGCCTTTATGTTGGGAACAATCTTAACGCGCATTTTACAACATCGGTTTGAAAAAGACGAATCGATTAACAAACGACAACGGATTATCTTGGGGATTGAAGTCTTGGTCTTAACGATTGTTGCGGGAATTTCACCGTATGTACCGGATATTGTTGCAAGTTCACTTGTTTCAATCATTGCGGCTGCGCAATTACAGGAATTTCGTGAATTGGATGGTGGCCCATTTACATCATTGATGATGACTGGAAATGTACGGACGATGGCGGAAAGTTTTTATGACGCTGTTTTTAAACATGATCGTAAGGCAGCCGATAAGGGCTGGCAAATTTTACGTATCATTATCAGTTTTACGATTGGTGCAGTGATGGTCGGACTATGTGTCTCATTCTTAGGAGAACGGACGTTGATTTTATCAGCATTATTCTTGTTGATGACGATGCTGATTTTACAATTAAATCCAGACAAGAAAGTTTAGCCTAGATATGTTACGCTGAAAGGTAACTTGCCAAGGAGGTTAATAGATGTTCTTTTTAAAAGGAATCTTGATGGGATTTGCGTTTGTCGCACCAATCGGGATGCAAAATATTTTCGTTTTTAATAATGCCATGTCGAATACAACACGGCGGGCAGTTTTCAACAGTTTGTTCATCTGGTTATTTGATGCGCTCTTTTCACTCGTGGCGTTTTATGGGATTGGCGCACTGATTGTGCAAAACGATGCGGTTCGGTTAGCCATTATGGGAATCGGTGGACTTTTGATTTTATGGATTGGATACACCATTTTAAAAAGTGCCCGCAGTACCGTTACGTTTGGCGCGTTAGAACCAATGCCACTGGAGAAGGTTATTTTGACTGCATTTGTGGCGGTTTGGGGTAATCCGCAAGCCTTGATTGATGGGACATTAATGCTGGGCGCATTGCGGGGTGGCATGACGAGTAGCGAGGCGATTCCATTCATCGTGGGGGTTGTTTCGGCAACCGCGACCTGGTTCTTTGGTATCGCCATTATCTTTAGCCTTTTCCGGAAAAAAGTTTCACCAAAATTCTTGATGGGCGTCAACTTAGTGAGTGCCATCATCATCATCGTGTATGGGCTTGGTTTATTGGTCAAAGTGGGGACAACATTGCTCTAGGAAGGGATATTGCTTTTTAATTTACCCTGTTGAATGGTATCCTTAAGTATCAAAACAAAGCGAGGTAGAACAGGATGCGCAAAACAACAATCATTGTTAGTTTAGTAACGCTCGGCCTATTGACGGGTTGTACAGCCAACCAAACAAAACATTCAGCACCCCCCGCTCAAAAAGAATCGACTAGTCCGCAACAAACGGTTCAAGCTCCGAAAGTGACGCTTGAAAAAGCCCGTGAATTGTACGCAAAACAATATCCTGCATCAGATTTAACCGAGGTTGAGCTGAAGCAATGGGGTAACCAAATGTTTTATGAATTAACGGGAATGAACGACAATGAAGAGCTTCACATGCATGTGGATGCTCGAACTGGCGCAACCAGTCGATTGTCGAAAGAAGCCCTTGATGCCGATGAACAAAATGGCGTCGAGCGACACCAAAAGCAATTAGCGTTTGACCAATTGTTGACGCCTCAACAAGCTCTTCAAAAAGCGCAACAATACTTCACCGGGAACGTGATCAAATGGTCATTGGAAAAAGATGATGGCCGAACAGTCTGGGAAGTAGAAGGTCATCAAAAACAGCAAAAAATGCAAGTTAAATTAGACGCTGAAACTGGCGCGCTACTTGAAAAAGAAATGGATGATTAAAGCAGTATGTAAAGCGCCGTCGAGAATAATTTCGACGGCGCTTTTTTTGTAGCTTGCATTAATAAATTTGTTATCGATTTGAATAAAATAAATTAGCATTGCCTAACTTTTTATTTATATTTCATTAAAACGGCGTACAATAAAACTGTTATCAAGATCAAAATAAGGAGTGAGGATAATGAATCAACAAGAAAAGGGCAAGAAGCACAAGCTGATTGAATATGCGAACGGCCCATCACTTGAAGAAATTAATGGGACGGTCGAAGTACCAGAGGGCAAAGGCTTTTGGAAGATGTTACTAGCGTATTCAGGACCGGGTGCATTGGTGGCAGTGGGTTATATGGATCCAGGGAATTGGTCAACATCGATTACTGGTGGTCAGAGTTTTCAATACCTGTTAATGTCCGTGATTTTGGTGTCTAGTTTAATCGCGATGTTATTACAATATATGGCGGCTAAACTAGGCATTGTAACTCAGATGGACTTAGCACAGGCAATTCGCGCACGGACGAGTAAACCGTTGGGCATTGTCTTGTGGATTTTGACAGAATTAGCGATTATGGCAACCGATATTGCCGAAGTTATTGGGGCGGCAATTGCTTTGTACTTATTATTTAAGATTCCACTGCTGATTGCAGTATTCATTACGATTTTAGATGTCATGCTATTATTACTCTTAACGAAAATTGGTTTTCGTAAGATTGAAGCAATCGTTGTCGCATTAATTGTCGTGATTTTTGTGGTTTTTGCTTATGAAGTAGCACTCTCAGATCCTGATTGGGCAGGGGTGATTGTTGGGCTAGTACCAACTGCTAAGACCTTTGCCACCGGTCCAGCTGTTGGTGGACTAACCCCATTGACTGGTGCGTTAGGGATTATCGGGGCAACTGTTATGCCACATAATCTATATTTACACTCTGCGATTTCGCAAACACGGAAGATTGATCGCAAGAACGAAGCACAGGTTGCACAAACAGTGCGCTTTGCCACTTGGGATTCAAACATTCAACTCACGATGGCATTTTTCGTTAATGCGTTGTTATTAATCATGGGGGTTGCAGTTTTTAAAACGGGAACGGTTAAAGATCCATCATTCTTCGGGTTATTTAAAGCTTTGTCAGATACCTCAACAATGAGTAACGGAATTCTTGCAAGTGTTGCCCGGACCGGAATCTTATCAACTTTGTTTGCCGTTGCATTGCTCGCTTCTGGGCAAAATTCAACGATTACCGGGACGTTAACTGGCCAAGTCATCATGGAAGGGTTCATTCACTTGAGAATGCCACTGTGGTTGCGGCGTTTGGTAACCCGCTTGTTATCGGTGATTCCGGTATTAATCTGCGTCATGATGACCAGCAATAAACCAGCCTTGGAAGAGCATGAGGCGCTCAATACCTTGATGAATAATTCCCAAGTTTTCTTAGCGTTTGCCTTACCATTTTCAATGCTGCCACTGTTGATGTTTACCGACAGCCGGGTTGATATGGGGGATCGCTTCAAGAATAGTTGGTTGATTAAAAGCTTAGGTTGGTTATCGGTCATTGGCTTGACCTATTTGAATATGATGGGGTTGCCAGGACAAATCGAAGCTTTCTATGGTGATCACGCAAGTGCTGCACAATTGGCTACTGCTGATCGCATTGCATATGTGTTGATTGCTGGTGTGATGGCATTATTGGTTTGGATGATTATTGAATTGTATAAAGGCAATAAGCGGTTTGAACAGCAATTAGCAACTGAAAATTAATTGGAGGTTGGTCACATGTCAGTTTTAGAAATTAAACGAATTTTAGTCGGGGTCGATGACTCAGAGGATGCGTTATTAGCGTTTGATTATGCAATTGAGCGGGCTAAACGTGAGGATTTAGAATTAGTCATTGTATCGGTATTGGAAAATGACGAAATGAACGTCTATCAAGCATTGAACAAGGATTTTATCCACGGCCAATATGAGGATCTTGAAAACCACCTACGAGAATATCAAGATCAAGCCTATGTGCGCGGTGTGAATCATGTGCGAACAGTAATTGCAGAAGGCGAACCAGGCGAAGCGATTATCGAAGATGTGATTCCTAAGGTTAAACCCGATTTGTTAATTGTCGGTTCGAAATCACAAAAGGGCGTTGCTAAATACTTCGGCAGCCAAGCCGCCTACATGGCAAAGTACGCACCAATCCCAGTGCTGGTAGTGAGATAAAGAGTGCGAAAATCGCCGGAGATATTCTGAGGATTAGCCTAACAACGGAAGAATATGGCGATTGCAGCACGTTTAAAAAAGCGTGTGTTCGGTCGCGGATAGCAACTGAGTATTTTAGATTAAGCGGAGGTTGGTGCAACCAAAAAGCACGTTTCAAAAAGATGTCGATAATTTATTTTGTCGGCATCTTTTTTATATGCTAAGCTGAGAAAATAAAAGTTTAAGCGGAGGATAGATTGTGGATAATGAAGTCGCAGCTTTTTGGGATGATTTTGCAGCGGAATACTATCAGATTCAACAAGAGTCACAGGTGTCGATTGTCACTGACGTTGTGGCTTTTTTACAGGATCGGCGATTACTGCCTGTTGAGACAGTGGCTGACTTAGGTGGTGGTAGCGGCCGTTATTTGCCACCTCTAGTGCAAAACAGTCAGGCTTATACGATTATCGACATCTCGGCGCAAATGCTCCAGTATGCACAACAAGAAGCTAAACAGCATGTACCAGACCAACAGATTGCTTATCAACAGCAGTCTGTGGCTGACTTTATGGCGCAAACGCCACAAAAAAGCTATGATTTAATTTGGATGGCGTTAAATCCGGCAATCGAAGCCAATCAAGCATTACTGACGATTAGCGAAAAGAGCCGTCAGTGGTGTGCATTCTTACGGCTCACTAAAAACGAGGACGACTTGTTCACACCGCTTGAACGTTATTTTGGGATTGAACAGCAAGATCCCAACACTACACCGGAAATCATCCCAGCTGTGGAAAACGTGTTAAAAGATGCGGGCTACCAAGTTAGTCAACAAATTTTTCAATATCAAACAAGTGAAGTTTTCGACAGGCCATTTTTGGAGGCCTATTACGAAGAATTACCAACGGACCAACTGGCAGCTTATCTAGATCAAGTATTTGCAACTCAAAAAACACGGACCAGTACAACAACGCTTGAATATACGTTGCTGTATTGGCACGTGTTTTAAGAGTTAAATTCCCATCGCCACCAGTCCTGTCGGAATATTTTCAACTGGTACTGGGTAGAATGGCAGGCCGGTTTGGATGGCCGCAATCATCATGTGATTAAGATCCATGATTTGATCGGCGCTGATTGTTGCTGATGGTGCAAGTGCAGTTGGGATAATGAGTGCTGTTAGTTGGCGATTGTTAATGCGTGAAAGAATAATCTCAGGATCACCAAGGTTTGAATCGCCGTGATACGCACTAGCGGCCCGTTCTGCTAATCCGAGCGCTTTTTGTCGGAGTTCATGACGCGCATTTGTGAGTAACTTGTCGAGTAAGTCGTCATCTGAAAGAGAATCAGGGGAAGTTTGGATGGCTTGATCCATCCGGTAGTTTGGATTAACGACGAGTTCCTTGAAGAGATTTAAGTTGCCGGGTAATGTGACCACGTAAATCGGTGCTTTTTCAGGTAGCAAGTCATCAAGATAGCGGCCAATCACGCGGAAATAGTTAGTTTGATCGATAAGTTGTTCATTTTCTTTTACAACAAAACTGTGGGTTGGACTTGAGAAGCCTTGGACGACTTCGCCTTTACGCTCTGTGCCAATCCCAATTTCAATGGTTGTTGGGGCGTCTTTAGGTAAAGGATAATCCCGAATGACATTTTGTTGAATGGATTTCAAACTAAAAGTAGTCTTGTTGAGACAGAGAATGGTCCCGTTCAGACTCAGACTTAATTCCGAACTGAGTGGACGCAGGTCGGGTTGATCAGCAATTAGAAAATATTCAGTCGTGATCGGATAATGAAGGGGTTGGCTGTAGTGACCAGCAGCTGTGATGTAAAACGCAACTGACTGTATATGTGCTAATTCTTGGGGAGCGGTACTTAGTAAGTCCTCAAGTTGGTTGAGTAAGGTTTTTTCTTCAGGATAGTCGGTGGTTAACTGTTCACGGATTTGCTTAGAAAAACTATTGAGCTTAATCTTGTTCGCATTAATGGCTTGTCCGCCAGTCTCTAAGTTAATGAATAACGAGATGACTGGCTGATTTGAATCGGCGAGTAATTGAGTTAAACTTTCTGGATATAACATATCGACACCTCCGTTTGATTAACTTCATCTTATCATATTGAACAGCTAACTTTGAAGAAAGATGCCTTTGTAAAAAATAAGCCAACGAGGGACTTTTAATCAACTTGATGGAAACGGTATGCTAAAATGGTAAGTAGGTTAACAAGGGAGGATTTATGGTATGGGAGATAAGACGAAAGTGGTAACACCCACGAAGATTAGCAAAAGTATTCGGACCCGTTTTTTTGTACTACAAATGGTTGTGATTCTAATCCTTGGCGCGCTCACAATTAAACTTGTGAGCGGCTTTAGTCCATTATTGACGGATTCAGAAATTCTAAAAAATACAATTTTGACAGCTTTTGGGGCAACCTTAGTCGCGCTTGTAGTGTGGTACCTATCGTATAAGATTATTGCAATGCGCATTCGGCGCCAAATCATGAATAAAGAGCTAGAGGATAGCTACACTTTTAGTTTGAATCATGCTGCTAGCAGTCTTAGCTTACATATTGTGTACTTTATCAGTATGTTGGTGATTGTCTGGTTGATGTTGAGTGCTCAAAACGTGCGCCAGTCGCTAGATGGCTTACACCTTTTCAAAGGTGATCAACCGATTGTCCGGCTGGTCGATAATCACAGCATGAAGCAAATCGAGCAATTCTATCAAGCTGATAAGCAACAAAAGATGACGTATCTTGGCAGCAATCGAGATGTTGCTTATTTCAAGATTAATAATGCAACGATTAGCTTACCATTAGCCAAGATTCAATTCTATGGTCAAGATGAAGCGCCGACTGGCCATCAGAAACAAGTGATTCAACATTATCACTTAAAAGATGTGCAAAATAAGAAATACCTCAAACCTAATATTTATATTAGTGAATCAGGCTTACCTAAGGTGGCCATTACGAAGATGTACCAACATTATGAGCCACAACCAACGGATAAGATTCATAAACTCGACATTAAATAGGATAACTACCACAGGAGGGCTGGATTAAACGGCTTTCATTTGGTACAGTTAGAGATGAATATTTTTTTAAATAAAGGAGATCAAGTCATGATTGAAGCAGTAAACCTCAGAGCAGGAATGACGTTTGAACAAGACGGCAAGTTAATCAAAGTTTTAGAAGCTAACCATCATAAACCGGGTAAGGGAAACACGGTTATGCGTGTTAAGTTGCGTGACTTACGGACTGGCTCAATTGTTGAAACAACAATGCGCCCAGAAGTTAAAGTTGAACAAGCAATGATTGATACAAAAGATGTTCAATACTTATACACACAAGATAACGTGGCATTCTTCATGGATCTTGAAACTTACGAACAATATGAAATTCAAACAGCTGCTATTGAAGCTGAATTAAAATACTTATTAGAAAACATGAACTGCAAGATTCAATTCTTCGGTTCAGAAGTGATCGGGGTTACTTTACCAACTACTGTTAACTTACGGGTCGCTGAAACACAACCTTCGATTAAAGGCGCAACAGTGACTGGTTCAGGTAAACCTGCAACGATGGAAACTGGTTTAGTCGTTAGTGTCCCTGATTTCATCAGCGCTGACGAAGTCCTTGAAATCAACACACAAGAAGGCACATACGTTAAACGAGCAGCAAAATAACAAGCTTAAGGCCGACTAGTCCCATAGTCGGTACTTCAAAGTGAAGCCAAGATGGTTTTCTTTCGATAAAAGAAGGAATCACCTTGGCTTTTTATGTTTGGGTAAAGGGATAAAAAAATAACAGAGAAGCAACTTATGATGGATTGCTTTTCTGTTAGTTATCAAAAATTATTTGACGCAAATCGTGGCTTTAACAAACAATTTTAGTGAATATAAACAGTTATTACGGTAACGAGTCCGAAAATAACGCCAGGGATGTTAGAAATAATAACCGGCCAATCTTTATAGGTTTTATTCCAGCCATAGGCGGTCCATAGACACCCATTAATTGTTGCGACTAAGGGCTGTAAAGGTGAGACAGGTGACCCTGAAAAATTAGCGATAATTTGGGGGATGTATGAAACATACATCGTAATACAGGTGATTGTTGCAACCTTGCTAAGTAATTTTAAACGTTTAACTTTCTTAGGGTGGACGGCGTTTTCGCCGGTAGGGTATTCGCCAGTATCAATGCGCATAATAGACTCCGTTTCATGATTGAATTTTATTATATATGGTTGACTTGAAACCGCTTAAATTCTATAGTGATAGTATGCACGAAGTGAAAGAGAGTGGAGGTTTTACGAATGGCAAAGAAAATAATTCTTGATTGTGATCCAGGCCATGATGATGCTGTTGCAATGATGTTAGCATACGGCAATCCAGAAATCGATTTGTTGGCAGTGACAACGGTGGCTGCCAATCAGACGTTAACGAAAGTGACGCGCAATGCCCTCGCAGTTGCGACCATGATCGGCATGCACGATGTACCGATTGCTGCTGGGTGTTCGCGACCATTAATTGAAGAAATTAAAGTAGCAGCTGATATCCATGGGGAGACTGGCCTTGACGGGGGTGTTCTTCCAGAACCAACGGTGGCGCTTGAAAAAAGTCATGCAGTTGATTTAATCATTGATTTAATTATGACGCATCCAGCTAATACAATTACATTAGTGCCAACAGGTGCGTTGACCAACATCGCAATGGCGGTACGCAAAGAACCTAAGATTGTTGAACGCGTTAAAGAAGTCGTTCTAATGGGTGGCGGTTATCACGAAGCGAATGCGAGTGCAGTGGCCGAATTTAACATTAAATTTGATCCAGAAGCGGCCAAGATTGTATTCAATGCCGGCTGGGATGTCACAATGGTTGGTTTGGATTTGACGCATCAAGCGTTAGCGACACCAGATATTGTTGAACAAATTGAAGGCATTCATACTGAAACGTCTCAGTTCGTGGTTGATTTGTTAGCCTTTTTCCGCGATATGTACAAGAAGGGGCAAAATTTCGATGCACCGCCCGTTCATGATCCATGTGCCGTGGCTTACGTGATTGATCCAAGTGTGATGACCACTAAGAAAGTGCCCGTTGATATCGAACTCAATGGAACATTGACGCGTGGGATGACGGTCGCCGATTTTAGATTCCCAATTCCAACAGACTGTCACACATCAGTCGCTGTAAAACTCGATCATCAGAAGTTCTGGGGATTAGTGGAAGACGCAATTAAGACGATCGGCTAAATAGTCAAAATACTTGAGTAGAGAAGGCGTTGTACATGTATCACGCATTAGAAACCCGTTATCAAGGGATGCAATATAACCGCGTCGGACATTCTGGGTTGAAATTACCAGCGATTTCATTAGGGTTATGGCATAACTTTGGTGAAACCGATAAGATGGCGACTCAAAAGGAAACGATTTTTGGCGCGTTCGATATGGGCATCACTCATTTCGATTTGGCGAATAATTAGGGGCCACCAGCGGGCAGCGCCGAGGAAAACTTTGGGCGGATTTTACATGATAATCTGCGTCGCTATCGTGATGAAATGATTATTTCATCGAAGGCTGGCTATTATATGTGGCCCGGTCCCTATAGTGAGTGGGGCTCTAAGAAGAATATTATCGCTAGCTGTGATCAGTCACTAAAACGACTTCAGTCAGATTACGTCGATATTTTCTATCATCACCGACCAGATCCAGATACGCCGATTGAAGAAACAGCTCGGGCCCTAGATTTATTGGTGCAACAAGGAAAGGCGCTATATATTGGGATTTCGAATTATTCGGCAGAACAAACCAAAGCGATTACGAAGGTTTTCAGAGCGCTCGGGACACCCTTTATTATTCATCAACCACGTTATAACATGCTCGATCGATGGATTGAAGATGGACTAACGGATGTCTTGGCGGATGAAGGTATCGGTGCAATTACGTTTAGTCCGTTGGCACAGGGATTATTGACCAATCGTTATTTAAACGGGATTCCAGCTGATTCGCGGGCAAGCTCGTCCAGATAGTCCCTTCCTATCACCTGAAAAGGTTGATCAAACAATCAGTACGGTTCAAGAATTGAACAAAATTGCGCAACAACGTGTGCAATCATTGGCTGAAATGGCGCTTGCGTGGAATTTACAACAGCCGACTGTAGCCAGTGTGTTAGTTGGTGCTTCGCGCTTGAGTCAATTACAAGACAGTGTGCATGCACTAGATAACTTAACGTTTACGGCCGAAGAATTAGCGGCTATTCAAAAAATATTAGCATAATTAAAACGACGACTAGCTACGTAAGCTAGTCGTCGTTTTTTTTGTTTTTATTCAGCTGTTTCAGTTGCGGCTGCGTTTGCTTGGATTTTACCAAGAATGGCGCGTGAGAAAGGTCCCACGATGATCAGTTGTAATGGTAATGCGACGATGACATTCATCAACCATGTGTGACGATAGACACTACCTAAGTGGTCAGGGATACCACCTTCGATGAGAATTCCGAAAAGTGACATACATGTGACCATGCCGAGAATCATTAAACATGAAATTGTGAGAATCATGACTAATTTATTTTCTTTGTTCAATGGTAAGCTAAATGCGATTTTTTTAGCAATTGCACCGACAACGAATACATCTAGAATAAATGCGACGATGAAACCTGGAATTAAACCGGTAGACAAAGCACCCCATGATAGACTATCATGTAAAACTAAGTTATAGATACTCATTCCAAGTACCATGCAGAAACACATTAATGTTGTAAAAATAATACCTTCTTTTTTATTAGTTGGCATTTTAAATTCCTTCTTTCTGAAAAGTTAACAGATATAACCGTATCACATAAAAAATTTCGGCGTAAGCTTTTTTTTCAGAAAATGAGAAGTTTCTTCTTTTTCAATTTCAATGGGAATCTCGCCATCATGAACGGCGTGAAAAATCGAAACGAGCAATAATGCGCAGACAAAAATCAATGGGAAACCAGCAATCACGCAAACGGCTTGAATGGTTTGGAAACTACCGACAAGTACAATTCCAAGTGAAAATAGAATGAAAATGATCACCCAAGCCATCCGATTCCAACGATTAGGTTGTTCTCCGATTTTCAATTCAAGACTGGTAAATGATGAGACGATGAAGGCCGAAGAAGAGATCGTTGTCGCCAGGAAAATGAAACATGACAGACAGAAAATTGCTAACATGATAATTTTGAACGGTAAGGTCGTGATGACCGCCGCGATGACAGCGGCTTGTCCTTGGGTATTCAATAGATGAACAAGATCGATTTGACCGGAACGTTGTAAGAAGAGCGCATAACCGCCAAGTACAGCGTAAAAGCTCATACAACTAAATGCGCCGTATGTCGCCATTCCCAATAAAACTTGGCGAATGGTTCGGCCGCGTGAAATCCGAGCGATGAATAAGCCCATGACAGGCATGTAAGATAACCACCATCCCCAGTAAAAGAGGGTTTCGTGTTGTGCGAACGCACTGTGTGCACCAGTCTGATTTAAACTTAAACGCCCGAAGTTACCAAAGAGATGGAAGACATCGCGGCCTTCAGCGCCAATTAGCTTGAATGTCGGACCGATTAGTAAGACGAGTAATAAAAAGCCAATGGCAGTATAGATATGCCAAGCACTGAGCTTCTTAATGCCTTTATCTAAGCCGGCATATACCGTGAGGGTGAATAGCACCAGTAAGATAATGAAGAGGGCAAGTTTAAGCCAGATGGTATCATTCAAACCGGTCATTGTGCTCAAGACTTTTGAAATCACGGGAATTTCCATTCCGATTGATGAGCCGATGCCCCCCATAATGCCGAAAACAACGGTAAAGTCGATTAATTTGCGAATTATTTTTTTGTAAGGTTGTGGTCCTTCTAATAGGTCGATTGCGGCGCTTAAACGTTGTACCCGTAAGTTCTTAACATAGAGAGCGTAGCCAATTGCGACAGTCGCGGTGGCAAAAATCATCCATGCCATGGGTCCCCAGTGAAATTGCCCACAGACGTTGGCGTAGCGGTATGCTTCAGCCGAGAAAGGTTTAGCGCCAAATGGTGGGTTCTGTAAGTATTGCAGTGGATCAGTGGTACTAAGCATTAAGATGCTAGCGTCAATCCCAGTTGCAAAAACCATACTCCCCCATTGGAAGTCGTTATATTCTGGCTTTTCATTTGGTTGGCCGAGGCGGATATGGCCATAGTGACTACACCCCAACCAAAATAGGAAAATAAAATTAATGATATAAATACCAATGTAAAGCCATTTAGAATGTGCCGTCATCACATCAAGTAGTTGTGAAATCGACTGCTGAAGCGTGTCACCCCCCAACATTAAAAATGCGGAGACAATCCCGAACAGTAACATCGTGGGGATGAAGACGACTTTATCAACATTCTTGCGCTTTAAAATAATATTCCTCCTGAATTTGTTAAAGTCTAGGTTGCTGGATCAAACAAAAAAAGCGCCCATACAATTGGTCAACTGACCACCTGTACAAGCGCGTTATTATAACGTATACAAATGAAGAAACAGCCTAACTTGATTTACTTCTTACTAATAGGATAGCACTTATCTCAAATTTGTTAAGGGTCGATTTTACGGCCGTGCGGTTGTTAACCAATTAAGATAGTCTTGTTCGCGGTTAATCGCGTGTTCTAAAATAAGATAATGACCATAGTGCGCATCCACCGCAGCTTGTTGGCTGAAAAGGGTTTGACGCCGGTCGAGTAGGTGATCTAGTTTGGCTTGGTGTAAGTTTTTTTGTTCGGTGAACATTGCGTCTAAATGAGCATCATTTTTTGAGTCGATAAAGTATAGCTTCAAAATAAATTCGTCTTTGCTGGCAATAATTTCGCTGGTTGGGGAGTATCGCCACTCGTCAAAAAAGGCAATCCCATCTGCAGTGATTGAATACTGCTTCTTTTTTAATTTTGTTCCGGCGATCAATTCGACGTGGGTGATCCGATCAGCCTGTTCGAGTCGCTTGAGTTCAGGATAGATTTGGCTGTGTTGGGCTTGCCAGAACTCACCGATATCATCTTCAAAGACGCGTTTTAAATCATAACCGGTTTTGGGAGACTGATTTAACAGCCCGAGAATTAAGTATTGGAGAATGTTTTTTTGGGCCATCTGAAAGTGCCCCTTTCTGTGAAATCAACTTAGATTAAGTATAGCACAGGCCAGTGTTGAAAAATGGTTACTTTTTATAAGTCTTTTTAATTGCATTTCATAAATAGTTAGCGTAGGCTATTTCAATCGGGGAAAAGTGCGTTCAAGCTTAATCAACTTTTGAGTATTAGTACGGGGAAGCGAATTAGCGACGAAGTCGATGATTTGATTCACGGTGCTAAGCGCAGAAGTCTGCGAATTAAAAGCACGTTAAAGAAAATGAGTGCGTCAAAAGTGGTTATCCTGTGAGGATTAGCCTAATTAGCCAAATTAGCGGCGTAACCGATTGTTTGGCTAATGTAGCTAACCGGAACAGGATGCTTTTGAAAGCACGGTAAAAAGGAGTTTTATCAATGGCAAAAAAATCAAAAGTGGCAAAATTAGCAAAACAACGCGCATTAGTAGCGAAATACGCTGACTTGCGCGCAGAATTAAAAGCAAAGGGCGATTACTTAGCCCTTTCTCAATTACCCAAGGATTCTAGCCCAGTGCGATTGCGGAACCGCGATGTAATCGATGGTCGACCAAGAAGTTTCATGCGGCAATTTGGTATGAGCCGCATCAACTTTCGCGAATTAGCCCATAAAGGCCAAATCCCAGGCGTCAAAAAAGCAAGCTGGTAAAAAAATGAGTGCGTTAATTCGCGGTTAGCCTTTGAGCACTTGCCTAATCAGAAGGATAAGCGCCAAGGGCGATTGTCTGGTTGATGTAGCAAGGCGCAGAAGGTTGCGAATTAAAAGCACGTTAAAGAAATAGAAGCGCGTTTGAAACGGTTTGACTTCGAGCACTAGCCTAAATCTGTAAATGAGCGACGTAGTCGATTGTTTACGGATTGGAGCTAAGCACAGAAGTCAGTTTCAAAAAGCGCGTTAAAGCTAGAAACCCACAAAAGAAGAGGTCGTCCCACGGCCTCTTTTCTTGTGGGGATTGAATACGACCTTACCGGTGGTCTTGAATTTAGCATTAGTGGGTTACGAAGATGTGATCGGCACGGCCAGCGGGTTGTTTAGTTTTGGCTACTACCTCGCAATCAGCGCCTTAACGTACGGCATGAGTCTATTGCATACGGGATCGAATACTAGATTACCGTTATACATGATCATGATTGTCGGCGTGATGGCTCTGAGTTATGGATTCGGGATTCGTTCAAAAGCAGTTTAAATGTAAAAAGCGCGCAGACAATCAGTTGTCTGCGCGCTTTTTATTTAAGCAAGTTGTTGTTGCAAACCAGCGAGGAAAATATCGAGGCCTAGCATGAATTTTTCCAGTGAGCGTTGTTGTTGGTGCCGATGATGTTCAAAAGTTTTTAAGAAAGCATTGTAATGATTGTCAGTCGCAATCTGCTGCATTTTAAGCGGTAACTGTGCAAGATAAGTGTCTTTATGTTGTGAGACGCGATGTTTCATCTCAAGCTCACCGGTGATGTCAGTGAAGAGACCGGACATGAAGTGATCGATGGATTCAATCGCTAGGCTTGCTTGTTCTGGCGTGAAACCGGCATCCAAAAGGATTTGAATTAAGTGGTTGATAAGACCTAGGCGGGCCTTAGTTGCAGGGACGGTCCGCATCATCAACTCAGCGGCATAGGGCTGTGCTATGTAAGTGGTGTAAATGGCGCTAAAAATTTGGCGAATTTGGTCTGTCCATTCTAAGGTTGTGTTACATGGCTCAATCTCAATTTGTTGAATAATGTTATCAGCCATCGCCTGTAGGAGGGCTTGTTTGTTTTCGAAATGCCAGTAAAATGTGGCCGCCCCGATGTCTAATTGATTGGCAATTTTACGAATTGAAAGGGCATCGACGGTCCCGGATGCTTGTAAAATTTCAAACGCGGCAGTGATGATTTGCTCGGCAGAGATTGACTGTTTTACCATATTAATGAAGCTCCTTCACTTTTTATGAAAAGATGATTGTAATTCGTTTTAAAATTTGATAAAGTAGTAACTCGAACACTGTTCGATTATACTGTACAGGATTTGTACAGGAGATTCAACTACAGAAAAAGAGGGATGCTCATGTCGATACTTAAACAGCACTTAAAGCCTTATTGGGGCGTGTTTAGTCTTTCCATTTTAGCGACGGTTATTTCTGTTGCGTCTTCACTATGGCAACCAAAACTATTACAAGATGTTTTGGAAGGGATTATGAAAGGCGATCAAGATAAGGTACGTCAAATTGGAATTTATTTGATTGTAATTGCCGTGGTTGGTTTAATTGCGGGCGTGGTCAACACCATTACGTCGGCGATGACGGCGCAGGGAATGACTGCCGATATGCGGGAAACTACTTTCCGGAAGATACAGACTTTCTCATTTGCCAATATTGAAAAATTCTCAGTTGGGAATTTATCCGTGCGTTTGACCAATGATATGACCCAGGTTCAAAACGTCATTATGATGACGCTCCAAACGATTTTTAGAATCCCGATTTTATTTGTCGGCAGTTTCATCCTTGCGATGAATTCGATTCCGAGTTTATGGTGGATTATCGTGCTCTTAGTGATCGCGGTCTTCATCATTACATTCTTATCAATGGGTTCGATGGGGAAACACTTCGGTGCCATCCAAAATTTAATCGATAAGATTAATAACCTCGCTAAAGAAAATTTAATGGGCACGCGGATTGTGAAGTCTTTTGTCCAAGAAGATAACGAAATCAGTCGCTTCTCAAAACAAGCAATCAATTAGAACACCATACGACAATCGTCGGGATGCTTTTTTCTGTGATGATTCCAGCGTTCATGTTGGTGGCGAACTTAGCGGTTGTCGCATCAATCTATTTCGTTGGAAACTTAGTCGATACGGATCCAGAAGCGATTGCGGCGATTGCCTCATTTATGAATTACTTAATGCAAATCATGATGTCGATCATCATGGGCGGCATGATGATGATGATGGCATCTCGTGGGGCAGTTTCGTTGAAGCGACTCCAAGAAATTCTTTCAACAGAGCCTGATATCGTTTATCCAGATGTCCCTGATCAAGACTTAGCGGGGACGTTGGAATTCGATCACGTCAGCTTCCGTTATCCAGAAGACGATCGTAACACGTTAACAGATATTAATTTCAAAATTAACGCTGGTGAAATGATTGGGATTGTCGGCGCAACTGGGGCCGGTAAGTCAACGATGGCGCAATTGATTCCGCGCTTGTTCGATCCGACTGAAGGGCAGATTAAAATTGGCGGCGTGCCAATCAAAGATTTAAACGAACATAATTTACACAGCGCCGTTTCATTTGTCCTCCAAAAAGCGATTTTATTCTCCGGCACAATCGCACAAAACTTGAAGCACGGGAAAAAAGATGCGGATGACGCCGATATGGACCGCGCAACGGGGATTGCCCAAGCCAAAGAGTTCATCGAAAAGCTTGCTGATCAATATGATGCAACCGTCGAAGAACGCAGTGCGAACTTCTCTGGTGGTCAAAAACAACGGCTCTCAATTTCACGGGGGGTAATCGGGCAACCGAAGATTCTGATTTTGGATGATAGTACTAGTGCCTTAGATGCCCGGTCTGAAAAATTAGTTAAAGAGGCGTTAGACCGTGAATTAGCTGGCACAACAACACTAATTATCGCGCAAAAGATTTCATCTGTGGTCAACGCGGATCGGATTTTAGTGTTAGATGAAGGTCGTTTAGTCGGTGTTGGTAACCATCATGAATTACTTGAAACCAGTGATGTCTATCGAGAAATCTTTGAAACGCAAAAAGGAAAGCGAGGATAACCAATGCGAGAATTTAACCGAGCAATGAAGTTCTTTTTCCATTATCTAAAGCGGTATAAACCTTCTTTTGCAATCATCCTCGTGATGACTGTGATTGCGACTTATCTTCAGGTGAAAGCACCCGAATATATCGGGGACGCGCTCAATGAGTTAGTCAAATATGCAACGAAATTTCAAATTTTAAAAGCCCAACATTTGCCAACCAGTGGGGCATCTAAAGACGCCTTCGTAGAGGTGATTGTATCGTTGATTTTATTCTACGTCTTTAGTTCAGCAGCGACGTTGGTATCAGGCGCGGTTTTCTCACGCGTCAACGCGTTATCAACCAACCGGATGCGGATTGGGTTATTCAATAAGCTCCAAAAAATGCAGATTAAATATTTCGACCGTCATTCAGATGGCGATATTCTCAGCCGCTTTACGAGTGACTTAGATAATATTTACAATGCGATGAATCAAGTGTTGAGCCAACTTGTATCAGGCACGGCGCTCTTAATTGGTTTATTGATTATGATGTTTAGAAAAGATGTGCAGCTCGCTTGGGTGACAATTGCTTCCGTCCCAATTTCATTCATCCTTGCTTGGATCATCATTAATAAAGCGCAAAAATACGTTAATGTGCAACAAGATGAAGTCGGGAAACTCAATGGCTACATTAACGAAAAAATCACGGGCCAAAAAGTGATTATTACTAACAGCCTTCAAGAAGAAACGATTGATGGCTTCATTGAACATAATGAAAATGTCCGCAAGGCGACTTTAAAAGGTCAGATTTATTCTGGGATGATCTTTCCGTTGATGCAAGGGATGTCGTTGGTGAATACCGCAATTGTGATTTCCTATGGTAGCTGGTTAGCGGTGAACGGTGACATTAAAAAGTCGATCGCTTTGGGCTTAGTTGTAACATTCGTTCAATATTCACAACAATTCTATAACCAGATCGCACAACTTTCATCGAGTTACAGCATGATTCAATTGGCAATTACCGGTGCCCGCCGAGTGAATGAAGTGTTTGATGAAGACGATGAAGTGCGTCCAACCGACGGTGTGCAATTTGAGGGCATTGAACGCTCCGTGACCATGGAACATGTCGACTTTAGCTATTTACCAGGTAAGCAAATTTTGCATGATGTGAATATCGAAGTGGATAAGGGCCAAATGATTGCGTTGGTTGGTCCAACTGGTTCTGGGAAGACAACCGTCATGAACTTGATGAATCGGTTCTATGATGTTGATCAAGGCGCAGTCAAGATTGATGACATTGATATCCGTGAAATGGATTTGGATGCATTACGCTCGCACGTCGGCATCGTGTTGCAAGAATCCGTGCTTTTCTCAGGAACGATTCGCGACAACATTGTCTTCGGGAAACCCGATGCAACAGATGAAGAAGTGGTGGCAGCTGCCCAGCAAGCCCATATTCATGACTTCATTATGACGTTAGATGATGGTTATCAAACGGCTGTCAGTGAAGAAGATAACATCTTCAGTACCGGTCAGAAACAATTGATCAGTATCGCTCGGACGATTATCACCGGTCCAGCGCTCTTAATTTTGGATGAAGCGACAAGTAACGTCGATACGGTGACTGAAAGTCATATCCAAAAAGCGATGGACAACGTCATCCAAGGCCGAACCAGTTTCGTGATTGCCCATCGTTTAAAGACGATTCTCAATGCGGATCGCATTATCGTCCTCAAAGACGGTCGCATCATCGAAGAAGGCAGTCACCAAGAATTACTAGACGAAAAAGGCTTCTACGCCGAACTGTACAACAATCAGTTTGTATTTGAATAGAGTGCGACAGCGAGCGTTTATATTTTGAGGACTAGCCTAGTCAGTCAAATGACCAATTTATTGGCCATTTAATTCAACCGGCAACTTGCCCAGTGCGCTGAGCGTCAATTGATGCGTTGCCCGCGAAATGGCGGTATAGAGGCGGTTGTGGCCGACAGTTGGCTCGGTATAATAATTGTTAGTCAGATCGTACAACAAAACGTTATCAAATTCTAACCCTTTAGCCAGCGTCAGCGGTAAAGTGAAGGCGCCGGTTTCGGGGAGATTCGTCGTTTCTGTGGATAAGTGGTGGACATTTTTGAGGCCAGTTAACCGCTCGTCAAAGTCACCAGCAGGCGTGATGATGGCTAAGGTTTGGTCAGTTGGTAGTTGGTCAATCTGAGCTTGGATTTGGGTGAGGTAGTCGTTAAAATCAGTCGCACAAATCGTCGTTGGCCGCTTGCCTGCTGGTTGAACGGCATGGACATCTGTTAAATCGGTGAATAGTTGACTAAATAACGTCGTGATTGCACCGGATGAGCGGTAACTTGTGCGCAGTGCCGCAGTTTGTAGTTATGGAAAAATGGTGGGTAATTGTTCGAATTGTACTTTATGCGGGGTGATACTTTGATGCTGATCACCGAAAACCGTGAACTGTGCTTTGGGGAAAAGTTGTTTAAAAAGAGATAACGTGCTTGCGTGATAGTCCTGCACTTCATCGATAAAGACCTGCTTAACGTTTGGGAAGACGTGATGCGTTAAATAAGCATAAATCTGAGCTGCAATAACAGCATCAATCGGTGTTTGACGGGCAATTATTTGATCAAAAGCAAGCCATTGATAACCGCTTAGCTGATCAGCTAAGTCTTGGTAATCATGACGAATCATTTTGCGTGCTAGCGGTGCTAGTGGTTCATCTTCGCGAATTAAGCGGTCGAATAAGCGCTGTTGCTCGGTTTCAGTGAGGCTTTCAAGTTGAGTTAAAGCATCTGCTGATTGGGCTTCATTTGTGATGCTTTCCTGTAGACAACTTGTGAGTTGTTGCTGAGTTGCTTGTATTCGTTTATCAAGCGGGGTATCCACCGGTGTTTTTAAGAAGAATTGGTAGCTTGTTGCGGCATCAATCGTCAGCGGTAAACCAGGGCTTAAAGATTGGAAATCGCTCGCCTGCAACGTTAATTGTGTGATGGTCAAAGTAGCTGGTTGATCAGCGATGGGGAGTGCGGCTAGATCAGAAGGTAACAATTGCGCCAATAGTTGTTGTAGGGTTAAGTTGACTGGTGTTTGTTCACCTAAGTCTGGTAAAACTTGGGCGATATAGTCTTGAAATAGGCGATGCGTTGAAAAATGACCGATGTTTTACCACTGCCCGCAATCCCATCGATGAGTAAATGGTCAGTCGTTTGTTGCCGAATAATCGCGTTTTGTTCCTTTTGAATCGTCGCGGTAATGGCGCTCATTTGCGTTGTTTTGGCTTCTTTTAAAGTGGCTAATAACAAGGGATCTTCGATGGCAATCTGCGTATCAAAGAAATCGATTAGCTGATCAGCTTGAATTTGGAACTGGCGCCGTCGGTCGAGATTGACCGCAATGGCGCGACCGTTAGCTTGATAACTGGTGGGGCCGAATGTTTGCTGGTAATAAACATCGGCGATAGGTGAACGCCAATCGTAAATCACAGGATCGCCGGCTTGGTTTGTGAAGCTAGCTGAACCAAGGTAAAAATCTTCGGCGTCTATTTCCTCAGGAAAAGTCAGCGTGATTTTTGCAAAGTAGGGTTGCTCTAACAGCCGTAAGGTCTCATCATGACGTGCAACGAGCGAATCGGTTTTCAGGTTGAGCATATCGATTTCCTTGTTGATACTTTCTAAAGCAGCGAATGTATCAAGATTATCAGCGTATGAATCGAAATTGAGTTTGGCTTCACCGGTGATCTGCGCTTTGATGGTGTTGCCGTTTTTCTGGTTTTGCGATTGGGCATCATTGATGGCCGTCAAAGTGGTGGTTAATTGTTGATAAACAGTGGATAGATGCGCTTGTTCTTGATTGAAATCAGTCGTCATTCAAACAGCCCCTTTACAAAGTTGTTCCCCTAGTTTAGCAAGCACGTTCAAAAAAGGAGTGCGTCATCAACGGGTAGCTTCTGAGCATTTGCCTAACTTAGCGAATTGGCGCTGCAAGCACCGCTTTGCTAAGTGTAGCAAAGCACAGGAAGCTGTTGATGAAAGCACGTTCAAAAAAGGAGCACTGACTGATAAGTCGGTGCTCCTTTTTGCATTAGTCTGCTTTTATGATGGTTTCAATTAGATCAAAAAATCCAGCTGCATCAACGTCGTAGACGAGTTTAGCCGGACGTCCGTTTTTAGTTAAGAACGTGCGCCCGCCGGCAATTCCGTTTGGAATGACATCACATACAATGGCTTTTGTTTTAACGATTGTTGGATCAAGAAGGTAACAAGTTGTTAAAACGTCCCATAAATAATAAGTTGAATTAGTTTTGAAATGGACCAGTTGAGGAACAAAGGCGTAACAGGTGCCGATAAAGTCCATCATGGCATTGGCACGTTTACTAGCCCAACGTTGGCGAATCGCCGGCGTTAAGGGAACATTATTCGTACTTTCGAGCCCGACTAATTCAATAGGGATTTGTGTATCGAAGACAGTTTTCACTGCTTCGGGATCCCAGAAGGCATTCCATTCAGCAGTACCATCAGAATCGGGCTCAGCAACGTTGCCTTGTTCAAGAAAAGAACCGCCCATCCAAAGAAGTTTAGCGATTTTATATTCGATGCTTGGATTGATGGCGAGTGCGCGTGCCAAGTCAGTTAATGGGCCGGTAAAGAGCAATGTGACGGGTTCGGTTGCTTGATTGAGTTTAGTGATTAGATCGAGATGTGCGGCTTCAGGACTCAGAGGCGTTTGAACGGTGCCACGTTCATTGAGCACGGGAAGTGCATCGACTGAGTAAGCGTCAGTTCGCCATTCTTTTGGAAAAGGATGGACTGCGCGTGAGTCAGAAGCGGCCACAGCTAACCGCGCTGATTGATCTGAAAACGTATCAATGATTTTACGACTCGCGCTAACGGCTGGTTCGACATATGAATCAGCGCCAATTACGCCGACGCCAAGTAGTTTGATTGTCGGCATTTGTAGGAGCAGAGTTAATGAAATCAAATCATCAACACCGCCATCGTGATTAAAATAGACTTGTGTTTGCATGGTTCGCCTCCTGATTGTTCGTTAGTTATCAATTAATATTAGCATTATCTATATTTCTTAGCAACAAATACAATATAAACGAACAATATTTTATAAAATGAAATAAATGTATTGATTTTATGTCGATAACGTGTTTATAATAAATTATCAAATTTATTGACGGAGGCTTATTTCATGAAAAAAAGTTTGGTCGTACTTTTCTCGACAGTCCTTGTATTAGGTGGCGTGTTAGCCGGGTGCGGGAGTCAAAAGACAGCATCAAAGAAAGCAACGCACACAGCCGCTTTAGTCACTGATGGTGGTGGGATTGATGATAAATCTTTTAACCAATCTGCCTGGGAAGGTTTGGAAAAATGGGGTGCTAGTCATGATCTTAAAAAAGGGGTCAATGGTTACAATTACGCACAATCGAGTTCTGATGCGGACTTTTTCCCGAACATTAATAAGTTAATCAAGGCAAAATACCAAACAATTTTTGCGATTGGCTATAAGTTAGATAACGCGGTCAGCCAATCTGCAAAGAATAATCCAAATGTTAACTTTGCAATCATCGATTCAAACGTTAAGAATCGGAAAAACGTCGCGTCCGTCAATTTTAAAACAGAACAATCATCATTCCTAGCCGGGGTTGCCGCTGCGAAAACCACTAAGACGAATAAAGTCGGCTTTGTCGGTGGAATTGATAGTGCCGTCGTGAAAACATTCGAAGCTGGTTTTAAACAAGGGGTGAAAGCCGTTAACCCAGCAATCACCGTTGATGTGAAATATGCTGGTTCATTTACGAAAGCCGATGTCGGCCAATCATTGGCAACCGCGATGTACAACAACGGCGCGGATGTTATTTATCACGCTGCTGGTGGCACTGGCGCTGGCGTCTTTACCGCTGCTAAGAACATTTCTAAGGGTGGTCAAAAAGTCTGGGTGATTGGTGTTGATCAAGATCAAAAAGCCGATGGGAAATATGATGGTGGCAACGTCACATTAGCATCTGCCGTTAAACAAGTTGGCACAGCAGTGGAAGATCTTGCTAACCAAGCTAAGAATGATAAATTCCCTGGTGGCAAAACCGTCACATATGATTTGAAAGACAAAGGCGTTGCCTTAGTGAACGACAATGCTTCCCCTGAAACATGGCAAGCAGTCAAAGAATATCAACAAAAAATTGAATCAGGCACCATTAAAGTTGCTGCAGAATAACGACTATTGAATGCTAAAGGATGGCAGCAGTTATCAGCCATCCTTTTTGTATGCTTAATGAATGGAGCGTAAAAATGGCAAAAACTGTGATAGAAATGCAGCACATTACAAAACGGTTCGGCGCCTTTACCGCCAATGATGATATTTCATTAACCTTGCAACAGGGTGAAATCCTTGCCTTGCTTGGTGAAAATGGTGCGGGGAAATCAACCTTGATGGGTGTTTTGACCGGACAATTAAAGCCGACTGCGGGGCAATTACTGGTGAACGGACAAGCAGTGACCTTAAATGGCCCTCGACATGCAAAAGCCCTCGGGATTGGGATGGTACACCAACATTTCATGTTAATTCCGGCTTTTACGGTCTTAGAAAACATTATCCTGGGTGACGAACCAACTAAACAGGGCCGGATTGACTATGCAACGGCGCGGCAAAAGGTCACGGCTTTAGTCGATAAATACCAACTGGCGCTCGACCTTGATCGAAAAATCGCTGATATTTCGGTCGGGATGCAACAGCGGGTTGAGATTATCAAGGCGCTTTACCGAGAAGCAACGACATTGATTTTTGATGAACCGACTGCAGCTTTGACACCGAATGAAATTCAAGCCTTGCTTGCCATTTTTGAGAAGTTAAAGGCGGAAGGGAAGTCGTTGATTTTTATCACGCATAAACTAAAGGAAATTAAACAAGTTGCTGATCGGTGCGTCGTGATTCGTGCCGGACGTGTGATTGATACGGTACTAGTCGCACAAACGGATCCGACAAAATTAGCGGAAATGATGGTTGGCCGTCCGCAACAAGCCCCCACACCGAAAATGGCTAATCAAGGCGCTGTGATGCTATCGGTGGAACATGTCGCTGCTCGTGTTGCTAAACGCACTGTTCTAGATGATCTGGGATTGACCGTGCATGCGGGAGAAATTGTTGGAATTGCTGGGATTGATGGCAACGGGCAGAGTGAGTTAATTCAGGTTTTAACCGGACAATTAAAACCGCAGTCTGGAAAAATTGAATTAGGAGGTCAGTCATTATTGAAACGGACACCACGCCAAATTAGTGAACAAGGCTTAGGGTGCATTCCAGAAGATCGCCAGAATATCGGTTTGATTTTGCCACTGTCGATTGCTGAAAATTTAGCGCTGAAGGATTATTACCATCAACCGTATAGTCATCTAGGCTGGCTTAATTATCGGGTGATCAATCAAACGGCGCAGAAACTGATTAAACGATTCGACATTCGGACGCAATCTGAACAAACGCTTGCCGGAGAACTTTCAGGTGGCAATCAGCAAAAAGTGGTGGTTGCGCGCGAAATCGCCAAACAACCAAAAGTCTTGATTGCTGCCAATCCGACCCGCGGTGTTGATGTAGGTGCGATTGAATACATTCATCAGAGCTTGATTGAACAACGGAACCAAGGCTGTGGGATTTTACTTGTTAGTTTTGAATTAGATGAAATTTTAAAGTTAGCTGACCGAGTACTTGTAATGCACGCCGGTCAAATTGTTGGTGAAGTTGATCCACAAACCACAACGAGTCAGACGCTCGGATTATTAATGGCCGGGCAACAACCAGTAGGAGGGCGAGACGAATGAATAAACAACAATCTTCAGGATTAATCATTGCAATCCTATCCGTTGCGGCGGGACTGTTAGTGGGCGGAGTTGTGATGTTGGTTTTTGGATATTCGCCTATTCAAAATTACAGTAACCTCTTTAATGGCGCATTCGGCGATATCTATTCGATTGGCGAGACATTACGCAATGCGACTCCGTTAATTTTGACAGCCCTTGGCTTTTCAATTGCGAGCAAAGCCGGCTTTTTCAATATTGGTGGGTCGGGTCAGCTATTAGTGGGCTGGTTTGGCGCGATTGTCTTTGCACTCCACTTTAAAAATTTACCGGGGATTCTCTTGATTCTTGGCGCGATTTTAGCGGGGATGCTGCTCGGTGGCTTTTGGTCTTGGTTGGCCGGTTTTTTACGGGCATACTTTGGGACCAGTGAAGTGATCACAACCATCATGTTGAACTACATCGCATTGTATTTCGTCAATTTTGCGATTAAACGTTGGTTGGCGCCAAAAGGCAGCGACTCATCGGCCAACATTGTCCCTAAAGCAAGCTTGCGGACCCCTTTTTTGGAACAGATTACCAATCACTCAACGTTTCACTGGGGCTTTTTCATCGCGTTAGTCTTGGTGATTGTGATGTGGTGGTATTTGAAACGGTCGAAGACTGGATTTGAAATTAAGGCAGTTGGATTGAACGAACAAGCTGCACGTTACGCGGGGATGAATACGAAACAAACGATTATGTGGGCAATGCTATTATCTGGACTACTAGCTGGGTTAGCGGGGGCTGTCGATGGTCTAGGGAATTATCAAAATATTTCCGTTTCAAATGCCTTACCAGATATCGGCTTTAATGGAATGGCGGTCGCGTTATTAGCGAATGGGCATCCAATCGGGATTATCTTTGCGGCGATTTTATTCTCTGCTTTACAGATTGGTGGCTTAAGCATTTCCGTCTACTCAACAACTCCGACAGAAATCGTCAATATCGTGATTGCATCGATTATCTTCTTCGTGGGTGTGCGCTTCTTATTTGAACAATTACTCAATCACCGCTTACTGAAAAAACACGCGTTGATGAAAGAGAGGCTTGAAAAATAATGACAATCACAATGATTTTAATGACGATTTGTGCGACCACGTTAGTTTACGCGGCGCCATTGATTTTTACAGCCTTGGGTGGTGCTTTTTCAGAGCATAGCGGTGTGATTAATGTTGGTTTAGAAGGGATTATGATTGTTGGGGCTTTCAGCAGTGCCGTCTTTACCCTTCAATTTAGTACGGTTTTTGGCGGATTGACGCCGTGGATTGCCTTATTGGTTGGTGGACTGTTTGGTGCACTGTTTTCCTTATTACATGCTTTAGCGACCGTAACATTGCGCGCTAATCACATTATTAGTGGGACGGTGTTAAACCTATTGGCGCCTGCATTGTGTGTCTTCTTAACCCGTGTGCTGTATAGCGGTAAGGGGCAAACGCCGGTGATTAATCAAAGCATCGGTAACTTCACATTCCCCGGCTTGGCCCAAATTCCAGTGATTGGCCCCATTTTATTTACGAAGACGTCGTTAGTGGCTTACGCTGCGGTTTTGGTCGGCATTATCAGTTGGTATGTGCTGTATAAAACGCGATTTGGGCTGCGCTTGCGGTCAGTCGGTGAAAATCCAGCGGCAGCCGATACACTGGGCATCAATGTGAGTCGTTACCGGTATATCGGGGTCATGTTGTCTGGTTTGTTAGGCGGCATTGGTGGCGCGGTGATGGCGCAGTCGATTACGTTAAACTTCAGCGCAGCGACGATTTCAGGTCAGGGCTTCATGGCATTGGCGGCGATGATTTTTGGTAAGTGGCATCCAATTGGCGCGACAGGTGCAGCGATTTTCTTCGGACTCGCACAAAGTTTGCCGATTATCGGCGGCTATATTCCAGTGTTAGCAGGTGTGAATAGTGTTTGGTTCCAAATTGCACCATACGCGATTACGATTATTATTCTGGTGATTTTCTTGGGCAAGGCCGTCGCGCCAGCAGCGGACGGCGAAAATTATATTAAGAGTCATTAAAATGCTTCAATAAAAAAAGTGGTGGAGCGCAATGAAAAATGATTTATTGATTTGTGGTTCAGGCGCATCAAGTGGGACATCTGATTGAAAAGATACGGCTTCATCTACGTCGCCATAGATAAAGAGGGGCAAGGATCCGGAAAACGGATTAAGAAAGACAGCTTCAAATGGTATCAAAAAGTGATTGCGACCAATGGAGCGGCATTATAAAGATAGCATCAAGCGATAACGGATATAATAAATGGAAGCTATGACGAATTCATTTGTCATAGCTTTTTTTTGCGATATTTACGATTTAGTTGAAATGATTACGAATAATTAAGCGTTAAAATGGCTATAGTGGCTTTGCCCACTTTTTACAACATTGAATGCGGTAAAAGTGAGTGTTCACATAAAAGCGCTTACTTGTTATTGTTAAATACAGGAAGGATAGTGGTGAATGTGCTAGAAAGACGTGAATATGACATCGTTGATATTCTGTTAGAAAATCCACAGCTAACTATTTCCCAAATAGCAAAGAAGATGAATTTGTCATATCGAACAATTTCAAAATCTTTAGATGTTATTGAAAATTTTTTTGAAGGAAGTGAGATTAAATTAATACGTAAACCTAAGGTAGGTGTTTCTCTAAATGGAAGTCGCCAGGTTATTGCAGATTTAATTAATCAATCAGGGCACCATCAATTACCAACTACAAAATTGGAACGAGTCCAATTTATATGCTTTAAAATTTTGAAAAACACGAGTTATTTTACTTTACAGAAACTATCCGAGCTTTTATTTATTAGCAAAACAACGTTAGATAAAGATATGGTAAGAGTAAATGAAATATTTAATCAGTTTCACGTAACAATTGAAAAAATCCCTGGAAAAGGGTCTTTTTTAAACATCATGGAATATGAACGTAGAAGATTAGCCTTAGATTTGATTCATTATTTTTGGGGGCAAAATTGGCAAGTTATTCAGCAAGATAATCATTATATTCATACGATAGAAGGAATCCCCGATTTTGCACAAGAATTTATTAATATTTCAATGCTAAAGAAAATTAATGACATTGTGCAGAATTATATGCAATTTGAAAAAATCAAGATGAGTGATATGGGCTACCAGTCTTTGATACTGCACATTTTAATAGCGGTTGAGCGAATAAAAAATGATGGATTATTGCAAGAAAATGATCGGCCATTATTACAGAATTATAGTGATTTTGAAGATGTTAGACCTTTAGTTACTAGCATTGAAAATACGTTTGATATTGGGTTGTCAAAATTAGAAATTCAATATATTGGCTTTCATCTCAAAATGAGTTCCTACGGTATTACGGCATTAAGCGATTCAACAATTAAGGATAGCGATGTAGAAGCAATTATTTTAAGAACAAATCATTCGTTGAGTGAAAGTCGCTTACAAGGGCTAGTTGTGCATCTGAAAGTAGCAGTTGAACGAATTAAAAATAACTTGCCTCTAACCAATCCCTATACAAATGACATAAAAACAAATTTTCCATTATCTTTTGATGAAGCAATTGCTATTAAGAAAAATTTGGAAGATTTTTACCAAATTAATGTCCCTGAAGACGAAATGGCGTATATTGCAGTGCACATTCAAGCACAAAGAGAACAAGCCAAGTTAGCTGATGATTCAGATCTAAAAGTTCTCTTAGTATGTAGCAGTGGTAAAGGCACGGCACAATTACTTGCTGCAAGACTACGAAGGGTTTTTCCGGATTTAAAGATTAATAGGATTCTATCGGTTAATGAATTATGGCATACAGAAATAACCGAAGGACTGGTACTTTCGACAGTTAATATTACGTTGCCAGATCACCCTCTAATCGTGGTTTCGCCAATTTTAAATCAGACGGATGATCGTAGGATTAAGCAGTTTTTATCCGAAAATAAAAGGATAGAGATAATTCGAAATATAGAATTTAGTAAGTTAATTCATCCTGAATTAGTGTTTCTGGACCTTGATTTGGAATCTAAAGAAGCTGTTATTGAATATATTGGTAGGCACTTAGTTCAAAAAGGATTTGCAACAGAAGGAATCATTCAAAGTGCGCTAGCTAGGGAAGAATTTTCGGCAACATCTTTTGGGAAATATGCAACACCGCATGGCAAATTAGACTATGTAAGAAAATCTGCAATTGTATTTTTAAGGTTAAATCATGAAATAGAATGGGGCGACCAGAGCGTAAGATTTATTTTCTTTATTTGTGTAAGCGATGAGAATCCCAAAGAATTGGAGAAAATTTTTGACTCGCTACTTGAAATAATAGATGAAAATCAGCGCAATATTTTGCAACGCGAAAATCAGCAGAAGGTAATTAAGTATTTGAAAGAAGGCATATAGATGAAAGTTTTAGAAGTATTTAATTCTAGTCGAGTTTTGTTAGATCTTGAGGTTAGCTCTCGAGATGCAGTTATTAAAGAATTAGCAGAGCTACTTTATGCTCAAAAGGTAATTACAGATGTAAAGATGTATGTTGATTCTGTTTTAGAAAGAGAGGTGCATTCTACAACGGGGGTTGGGAACGGTATTGCAATTCCGCATGGGAAAAGTGCTTGCGTAAATAGACCAGCGATTGTTTTTGCTAAGATGGCGAAATCTGTGGAATGGCAGTCATTAGATGATAAACCAGTTGATATTGTTGTTATGCTGGCGATTCCTGACAGTGAAAAAGGCGCGACACATTTGTCGTTGCTCTCTGAAATTGCGGTTAAGTTAATGGATGAGGATCTTGTTGAAAAATTAAAAAAAGTTACGGATACAAACGAAGTTGTAGAATTACTTTCATAAAAAATTAGGAGGAATCATGATGAAAAGAAAAATTATTGCTGTAACAGCTTGCGCAACGGGGATTGCACACACGTATATGGCGGCACAAGCACTAAAGAAAGAAGCACAAAAAAAGGGCTATTTAATTAAAGTTGAAACTCAAGGGGCAACAGGAATTGAAAACGAATTAAGTCACAAAGATTGTGAAATTGGGGAAGTTGTGATCTTTGCTGTGGATACTAAAGTCCGCAATGAGGAACGGTTTGAAGGTAAAAAAATATTAAAAGTACCTGTTGCTGCACCAATTAAGAATGCAGAAAAAGTGATCGAAGATGCACTAATTTTGGTAGATAAGGACTAAATCTAAGGAGGAAGAACAATGAAAAAGATATTATCTGATATTAAGAATCATGTGTTAACAGGGATTAGTTATATGATTCCGTTAGTTATTGCAGGTGCAGTAATTATGGCCATTTCTCGGGTGGGTGGTTCGATTTATGGCATTACTGATATTTGGGATGCAAAATATGCAGATAGTGCTAATGGCATAATTCAGTTGTTACATTCTATTGATGGCTTTGGGGGGACAGCGCTAGGGTTAATGTTCCCAATTATCTCTGCGTTTATCGCTTATTCAGTTGTTGATAAATTGGGAATCGCCCCTGGTTTAGTTGGTGGGATGCTTGTTAAAGATATCAACGCAGGGTTTTTAGGTGCGATTGCTTCTGGTTTAATTGCTGGGTATATCTGTTTGTGGATTAAAAACCATGTGAAATTACCCAAATCAATGTCATCAGTGGTACCCGTTTTCTTAGTACCAGTTATTGGAACACTTGCAACGGTACTTATTATCAATTACGTCATTGGTGTACCATTTACAAGTATTAATGTTGGTCTTGAGAAGTGGTTAAACGGTTTAAGCGGTGGTAATCAAATTATTATGGCAGCAATTGTTGGCGCTATGGTTGGATTTGACTTAGGTGGTCCTGTAAATAAAGCGGCCGTTACAACTGCAATGGCACTTTTAACGAGCCAAGTATACGCACCAAACACAGCTGCTCAAGTGGCAATTATTATTCCACCAATTGGATTAGGATTGGCAACCGTATTTGCAAAAAATAAATATAATAGTGCCCTTCGTGAAGCTGGGAAGTCTTCAATCATCATGGGACTAGTAGGTGTTAGTGAAGGTGCAATTCCATTTGCTGTTGAAAATCCATTAAAGGTAATTCCTTCAACCGTTATTGGATCAGCACTTGGGTCTGCCATGGCAGTTGGATTAGGTGCAGTTAATGAAGCCCCTATTAGTGGTTTTTATGGCTGGTTCACTGTAACAAAGTGGCCAATCTATATTCTTTCCGTAGCAACTGGCTCATTATTTGTTGCGATATCTAGTGTGTTATTGCGTAGTAAAGATGCAGGTAAGGAATTAGAAACAGAAGTAGTCGATTATGATGTTGATGAAGAAGAGTGGGAAAACTAATGACTAAAATTCACATTGTAAATCATACTCATTGGGATCGTGAGTGGTATTTTACATCGATGGATGCTTTAGTCCTGAGTGATCAACTATTTACAGATGCCCTAAATGAACTAAAAAAAAATGAAGATGCAAGTTTTGTATTGGACGGCCAATTATCGATTCTTGATGATTATGTGACTTTATACCCAGAAAAAGTACCATTGATAAAACAATTGGTAGCTAATAATCAATTATTTATTGGACCATGGTATACCCAATCAGATGCTGGTTTTACGTCTGGGGAATCTGTTTTAAGAAATGCAATGATTGGAATTTACGAAAGTAAAAAGTATGGTGAGCCCATGAGGCTTGGATATTTACCGGATACTTTTGGATTTAACGCCCAATTACCAGTGATTTTAAATGAAGCAGGAATGGATAATGTCATCATGTGGCGTGGATTACATTTAACAAAACATGTTCAATCGCCGTATTTTAAATGGTCCGGATTGGGAAATAAGAATAGTGTCTACGCGTTGAATTTACCACAAGGATATGGAACTGGAATGCTATTGGAACCATCTATTGAATATGTTGATGGTCGTCTGGATCCGGCAGTTGATTTTATAAAACAGTACACTAAAGGTGATATTCTGATTCCATCTGGGAATGATCAATTAGCGATTATCCATGATTTTTCCAAGAAATTAGAAAAAATAAATCAACTTGGTAAATATGATTATGTTATTAGTACCTACCAGAAATTTCTTGATTATATAAAGCAAACAGATTTAGAAAAATATTCTGGAGAGCTTCGAGAACCGGTACTAGCACGCGTTCATAAGACAATTGGTTCAGTTAGAATGGATCTAAAAAAAGAAATTTTTCATTTAGAAGATAAATTAATATATCGGATTGAACCATTGATGGTGATTGCCAAAAAAAATGGTATTCAGCTAAGCAATCATCTATTAATGCTAGCTTGGAAAAAATTGTTAGAGTCTCAAGCACATGATAGTTTGGCAGGATGTGTTTCAGATACTGTTGCAAATGATATTAAGCATAGATTAAAAGAAGCAAATGAGATTTGCGATAGTATTGAAAATACCGTTATGAAACAACTCAGTGATTTTCTGAATCTTTCACAAAATGAAGTACTCGTGGTGAATGCATCTAGCAATCATTTTGTAGGGCAGAAGAAGGTCACTGTTCTAGCGGCAACGCCCAACGTTGTATTTGAAGATATGGATTCTCGGATTATTTCGTCTCAATATGTAGAGAGTCGAGAGGATGTATTAGAGGAAACTTCTTCGGGCAATCGATTCATTACTGAACCAGGATATTATATTTTGGAATTAGAGATTACTTGCGAACTACCGGGGGTGGGTTATCGAGTATTTAGCCTTAAAGAAAGCAGTAATTCCCAAGCATTAGCAACGATTAGCAAAAATGAAATAACGGGAAAGCATATTACCATTCAGTATGACGGTCAAAGAATTAATATCATTCATGGAAACCAAAAGAGTAGTGATTTCATTCAACTGATTGATGAAGGGAACGCTGGGGATACCTATGATTTTTCGCCACAAGTAAATAGCGAGCCTATTAGTTTGAGATTTAATGATTGTTTATGTCTGGCAGATTCAAATAGACAACAAATGATATTATCGGGAACAGTGCAGTTGCCATATACATTAGACGACAGATTGAATTATAAGCAAGGTAAGCAATTTGAATATCAATTAAAATTAACACTTTCAGCTGATGATGAAATTACGGGAGAAATTCAATTTGTAAATAAAATCTTAAATCATAGAGTTAGATTACAATTAGCGACGTTAGATGTAATCGATGCTGTCAAAGCAAGTATTCCGTATGGATTTATTGAAAGAAAAAATAAATCATTGTCAAACTGGCAAGCGACATACGCAGAAATGCCAGTTAATGTGGAACCATTTGAAAAAGTTATCTCTGCAAGCTACAAAAAAGGTAGTTTAAGTTTATTTACAAATGATAGTAGAGAATATGAGTATGGGGAGAATAAACTCTGGGTGACATTATTAGCAACCACTGACAGCCTAGGGAAACCTAATTTAATGTATCGGCCAGGAAGAGCATCCGGGGATACTACTAAAAAAGGGCATATCATGATGGATACACCAGATGCACAATTATTAGATCAAAATATAGTGTTTAGTTTCTTCTTAAAGGTTGAAGATAAGGTTGTTGATGATAAAACGTTGAGCTGGTGGAAAGATAGGCACAATCAACAAGATATTGCTTATCAAAAACAAGATTTGAACTATTTTGTTCATCGCATCGATAATAAAATTCAAAGTTTAGAGAATAATCAAAAGCAAATGACTAAACAGGATAAAATATTGGACTTTGGCGATAATATGTACCATGTTTCGAGTATTTATAACGCATATTATGACCCAGATGCTTTTGTTATCCGTTTAGAGAATCCTACAGACGAAGAAGTAACTTTGCCATTGGATCAAATGTTTAGCGGTTATCAATATGAGAGAATTAATGCATTGGAAGAAAATCTTGAATCTACAAATACTATCTCAGCGTACAGTGTTTTGACCTTCAAACTGAAAGCGGAATAGTTAGATAATCTAATGTTGGGCTGGGACAAGTATTATTGTCTCAGCCCTTTTAGAAAGGATAAATGATGGGGAATTTAGTGAAAAAAATAGGTGTATCTAAAGATTTAGTTTTTGGGTACGTAGGCTTAATTTTATTTATGTTTGGTTCTACGATCGAATCAAGTTGGTTTTCTTCTTTTTTGAATAATCAAGGAGTAACTGTCAGTGCGGTATCGCTTGCTTTTACGTTTTATGGTGTGATAGTTGCATTATTTTCCTGGATTACAAGCTTTTTAGTTAATCGATATACGGCTAAAAAAGTGATGTTAGTCGGATTATGTTTATTAATTATAACGACTATATTATTAGTGATAAGTATTGCTCTTAAAAATGCGCTGATGATAACAATCATATATGCGTTAAGAGGGTCTGCTTATCCATTGTTTGCCTATTCTTTTTTAATACTAGTTACACTACAGACGGAATCTTCTGCACTTGGGCGAGCAACATCGTGGTTCTGGCTAGCGTTTAATTTAGGAATGACAATTATCGGACCTGCATTGTCCGTTCATCTTTTAAAAAGTATCTCGGCAATTTATGTGCTAATTGTAGGGTGTATCGTGGCAATAGCTGGCGGACTAACTGCGCTTTTATTGAGTAACGAAAAACGGAATGAGATGGATACGACTGTTTTAAAGGAAATGAAAACTGGAATCTATATAATGATGGAATATCCACGATTGTTTATCGGAATGGTTGTTAAAACAATTAATAATATTGGGCAGTTTGGTTTTACCATAATGATGCCAATATTTTTAATCGCAAACGGATATACACTTGTGGAATGGAGCACTATCTGGTCGATTAGTTATATTGTAAATGCATTTGCGGGTGTATTTTTTGGAATGTTAAGCGATAAAATCGGATGGCGAAAAGTATTGGTCTATTTTTCAGGAACCATCACCGGTTTATCATGTTTGTTAATTTATTTTGTTATTAATTTTACACCTAAGAATTATCTTTTATTATTAAGTGCGTTTATGGTTTTTGCTATAGGGATTGCAGCATTTGGACCATTATCAGCGCTGATTCCTGAAATTGTACCAGACCGTAAGTCTACTGCAATTTCGGTGTTAAATTTAGGATCAGGATTAAGTAACTTTATTGGACCGTTTCTAGTCACCATTCTTTTTCAAAATTTTGGTGGAGATTTTGTTTTATTTGTATTTTCATGTTTATATTTTCTGGCAAGTATTCTGTCGTTAGCGTTAAAAACTTCAAGAGAATTAGATGTAGAGGCTTTAAGTAAATAAATGTATATTAAAAAGCAGTTAGCACAGTAATCCGGTTCAAGATTGCTGTGTTAACTGCTTTTTAATATATTGCCAGTACTAATTGAGGAAGAAAAACAACGAACAAGACAGACTTTTCAAACACACCTTTATTCTAAATAGTTTTCTTTTAGTTGTGCTAATTCCGAGGGTTTGAGGGCCATTGCCTTTGATAGGTAGTTTTCGATGTTGCCGTATTCTTGATTAATCGTGTCGCGGACAAGTTCTAGATTAGCCTGTGTAATGCTCTTAGCGTTCATTGAAGCGACCTGGCTATCGTTACTTGAAATTCGGGTTGGGGTTGCTGAGCTGAGTCCTAGGACCTCATTTGAGAGGACATAGTCGGCAACGATTGTTTCCCAGTCGACGCCGAGAGCACTTAGAATTAAAAAAGTTGCGACACCGGTGCGATCTTTACCGGCTGAGCAATGGTAAAGGACTGCACCGTTTGTATCGTGATTATTTAATAGTACGGTAAATAAATCGCGATAAGCTGCTTGAGCATGGGAGTCGGTGATCAATTGTTGGTACATCCGATCCATACTTGATCGTTCGGGAGTAGCAGCTTCTTTTTTACTAAAAAGCCGCATTAGGCCTTTTTTGGCTGGCTTTTTAGGGGTATCGGCTTGGTCAGTGAATGGAAATACCGAAAGACGATGGTAGGTTAGTTGGTTGTCATCAAATGGGTCGGGGGCGACCTTGATTTCATGACGTGAACGGAAATCGACATCGTAAGCAACACCGTAATTTAAGAGATCCTCAATATCAGTTGCGGTTAGCGCGTTCAAACTACCTGAACGTAATAATTTGTGCCATTTAACGGACTTGCCATCAACCGTTTGGTAACCGCCTAATTCGCGTAGGTTATAACTTCGTGTTAAATCTAGAACCCGTTGTTGTTCTTGCATGCCAATCCATCCTTTATAATCAGTTATTTCTATTGTATAACGAAGCTGGGTGGTGTGCACCCTTATTTTAAATGTTCGTGATTCATTCGTACACGATATTGATGAAAATGAATTTTCAATAAGAGTTTATTGACGTTTGCAGAAAAATCTGCTAATATTTTATCAAATTTTAAACTGGTTATCGATTAAAGATAATACGAACAATCGATGGGTCGGCGGTTAATTTAGTTCACAAATTGGAGGAAGATTATGTCTGCATGGGAATCAAAGTTTACAAAAAAAGGGTTTACGTTCGATGATGTTTTATTAATACCTGCGGAGAGTCATGTACTCCCCAACGAAGTCGATTTAGGGGTGCAACTTGCAAAGAATATCAAGTTAAACACACCAATTATGAGTGCTAGCATGGATACCGTTACGGAAGCACCCATGGCAATCGCTATGGCGCGTCAAGGTGGCTTAGGCGTGATTCATAAGAATATGAGTATTGAACGTCAAGCAGATGAAGTCTTGAAGGTTAAACGTTCAGAAAATGGCGTTATTATTGATCCATTTTATTTAACAGCGGATAAACCCGTTAGTGCTGCTGAAGATTTGATGCGTAAATATCGTATTAGTGGTGTCCCAATCGTTTCAAATCTCGATGATCTAAAATTAGTCGGCATTATTACGAACCGTGATTTACGTTTTATCTCTGATTTCTCTGCTGAAATCGGAACCGTGATGACGCACGAAGCACTTGTAACCGCACCTGTCGGCACTTCTTTAGAAGAAGCTGAACAAATCCTCCAACAAAACAGAATTGAAAAGTTACCTTTAGTTGGTGATGACGGTCGCTTAGCCGGATTAATCACAATTAAGGATATTGAAAAAGTGCAAGAATTCCCGAATGCGGCTAAGGATCAATATGGTCGCTTATTAGTTGCTGCCGCTGTTGGCGTCACAAGCGATACTTTTGAACGGGCTGCAGCCTTATTGAAAGCAGGGGCTGATGCGATCATTATCGATACTGCGCATGGTCATTCAGCTGGTGTGTTACGTAAGATTAGTGAAATTCGCGAACGCTTCCCTGAAGCAACCTTGATTGCTGGGAATGTCGCAACTGCAGAAGGCACAAAAGCCTTGTATGATGCTGGGGTTGATGTCGTTAAAGTGGGGATTGGCCCTGGTTCAATCTGTACAACTCGGATTGTGGCTGGTGTCGGTGTACCACAATTAACAGCCATCTACGATGCTGCCAGTGTTGCCCGCGAATATGGCAAAACCATCATTGCTGATGGTGGGATTAAATATTCTGGGGACATCGTTAAAGCTCTTGCAGCCGGTGGAAACGTTGTGATGCTTGGTAGTATGTTAGCTGGGACTGACGAAGCACCTGGCGAATTTGAAATCTATCAAGGACGTCGTTTCAAAACATACCGTGGGATGGGTAGCTTGGCTGCTATGTCGCATGGTTCATCAGACCGTTACTTCCAAAGTGGTGTGAATGAAGCCAACAAGTTAGTCCCAGAAGGCATCGAAGGTCGTGTGGCTGCCAAAGGTGCACTCGGCGATGTAATTTACCAATTACTTGGTGGCTTACGTTCAGGGATGGGCTACGTTGGTGCTGCTAATTTACAGGACCTACAAGATAATGCACAATTTGTCCAAATCTCAAATGCTGGTTTGACAGAATCACATCCACATGATGTGCAAATTACCAAAGAAGCACCTAACTATTCAGCACGTTAATTCAAATCATTTCTATCAGGGTTTAAGTCGAGCGTTTTGCACGACTTAAATCCTTTTTTTGTGGTTAAATGATGGGGAGGATTTAAAGAATTCTTTAACCCTAAGTAGAAGATAGTTTGTTACAATGAAAGCGAATCATGCAAAATGATGTTAAATTAAACGAGGTAACGATTATGAAAATTCTAATTGTAGACGATGATAAAGAAATTGTTGAATTATTAAGTATTTATGTTAAAAACGAAGGTTACGAACCCATTCAAGCCTTCACGGGTAAAGAAGCCCTGACTAAAATTGCCACGAATCCCGATATTGATTTGATGATCTTGGATATTATGATGCCGAATATGAGTGGTATCGAAGTCATTAAGGCGGTCCGTAAGGATTCACAAGTGCCCATTATTGTGGTGTCTGCCAAGACAACTGATATGGACAAGATTCAAGGCCTCCTAACCGGTGCAGATGACTACGTTTCAAAACCATTCAATCCATTAGAAGTGATGGCGCGGGTGAAGTCATTGTTACGGCGGAGCCAACAACAAGTGGCCAACGAAGTGCCGGATGTCTTAGAAGTTGGTCCGCTTATCATTAAGCGCGACTCACATGAAGTGACGACGATTAATAACAAGCAAATCCAACTCACCGCACTTGAATTTGGGATTTTATACTTACTTGCCAGTCACCCCAACCGGGTCTTTTCAGCGGACGATATTTTTGAACGGGTCTGGAAACAAGAAAGTATCGTCTCTGCCAAGACGGTCATGGTCCATGTAAGTCATTTGCGCGACAAAATTGAAGAAGCAACCGATGGTGAAAAAGTGATTGAAACCGTCTGGGGTGTTGGGTATAAGGTAGAAGTTTAATGGCTGACTATCAAGGAGAAAAGAACCTGCAAAAAGTGGCACTAACCGCTAAGGAAAAGAGCGAACTCTTTGCCGAGGGTATCATCACGGTTATTTTGTTATTACTATTAAATTTATCAATCATGGTGCTGTTACAACAGGCGATTGTGAATAATCCGCAACTAAGCGGCGGCGTATGGATGATTAAAAACGCCATTACAATTGGTCCGAATGAATCGCATATTTGGAGTTGGCAAAATTGGTTTGTCATCTTGATGGGGGTTGCCGATGTGTTAGTCGTCTATTGGCGGCTTATTCGGCGTTACCATCAAATGCAGATGTGGCACGTGATTGGTGAGTTGCATTACATTGCCGATGGTCATTTGGACCACCGGATTAATTTGCGTGTCAACCGGGATTTGCAACGCGTGATCGATAGTGTGAACACGCTGGTTGATAGTACTGTGCGTTCAATGGAAGAAGAACGCAAGATTGAAAAGAGTAAGGACGAATTGATTACCAATGTCAGTCATGATTTGCGGACGCCGCTGACTTCAATCATCGGATATCTTGGTTTAATTGAAGATAATCAGTATCAAACCAAGGAAGAACTAACCAAATATACGCATACCGCTTTCGTGAAGGCGCAACAAATGAAGGTCTTAGTCGAGGATTTATTTGAATACACGAAGGTGCGGCAAACATCGACCCCCATTACCAAGACAACGTTTGATATGGAGCAGATGTTAGATCAATTAGCGGCCAGTTTTGAGTTAGAAGCGAATAAGAAGGGGATGCAGATTAATGTAACTTGTAATCCTGCACCACTGATGATGGAAGCCGATACTGAAAAGCTTGGTCGAGTCTTCAATAATTTAATTGCTAATGCTTTGAAATATGGCAAGGGTGGCAAACAAATTACGTTGGCGGCTGAAAAAATCGGCCAAGAGGCGATTATTAAAGTGTCAAATGATGGTCAACAAATTCCAAGTGATTCATTGAACCAACTCTTTGACCGCTTTTATCGCGTTGAAGCATCGCGTTCACAAGAAACAGGTGGCACTGGACTTGGGTTAGCAATTACCCAAAGTATTGTCGCGTTACATGGCGGTTATATTTATGCTGATTCGACGCCAGAATTAACCAGTTTTGTGATACACTTACCTTTGAAGTTAGGTCGGCGGATTGATCCTCAAACTGCTGGCGCAAAATCAGTTAAGGAGTAATGTTGTGTTTAAAAAATTAGTACAATATGTAATGGTCGGCCTATTGGCAATTGCACCCGTGGGCGGTCTTTTGAGTGCCCAGACTACCAAAGTCGCAGCGGCAAGTACGCCGGTGAGTTTGCCGACCGCCCCTCAAATCGATGCGAGTGCAGCAATTGCGCTCGACCCAGCAACTGGACAAGTCTTATACGAACAAAATGCGGATCAGGCGTTGCCAATCGCTTCGATGACAAAGATGATTACAGCCTACATCGTGTTAGCGCAAATTAAGCAAGGTAAGTTAACGTGGGAACAAACGGTGAAGCCCGATGACCTCATTTATCAATTGAGTCAAAATAAGGATTTAACGAATGTGCCTCTACAAGCGGACGGACAATATACCGTCAAGGCACTTTTCCAAGCCATGATGGTCGCTTCGGCGAATGATGCAGCTATGATGCTCGCCAACCAAGTGGCCGGTTCACAAAAGGATTTTGTCGATTTAATGCGGCAAAAAGTGGCGGATTGGGGCATTCAAGACGCACAACTTTATTCAGTGTCCGGCTTGAACAATGAATTCCTCGGCGCTGAAGTTTATCCAGGCAGTCCGGCTGATGCTGAAAATGAAATGAGTGCGGCAGATGTCGCACTCGTAGCGCAAAAGTTGTTGGCTGATTATCCTGAAATTCTCGAAACAACCAAGCAAGCGCATTTTACATTTGGCGCCCAAACAAGTGATGAAACGGCCATGTCAACGTGGAACTTAATGTTACCTGGCGAAAATAATGCACCGCAAGACTACGTGGTCGATGGTTTAAAAACCGGGACAACGGACAAAGCGGGCGATTGTTTTACCGGAACTGCGACGAAAGATGGGCAACGGATTCTAACAGTGGTGATGCATGCCAATGGTGAAGATACTGGCCGGCGGTTCATTGAAACTAACAAGTTAATGCAATATGTCTTCGATGGTTGGGAACAAAAACAATTGGCACAAGCCAATCAGAGTCTCGCACCTTATAAGACAGCGACGGTTAAATATGGTCGCCAAAAGACAGTGCAATTGATTACGAACAAAGCTATTTCAATGTGGGTGCCAAAAGGAACCACAGCAGCCAACATTGACTGGCATTACCAAGCAGTCAAAGGTGGTGCAAAACGCCAATTGGAAGCACCTATTAAAAAGAATGTGCAAATTGGTCAAGTGATGCCACAATTGAACGGTGTCACTACGCGGTATATCGGACAAGCGCCACAATCACAATTACGCACTAAAACGGCGGACCCCAAAGCCAATTTATTTGTTTTAATCGGTGAAGGGATCAAAGAATTTTTCACGAACCTATTTTAGTTGGAATCGAAACGCGACACTTAACGGTGGCGCGTTTTTTTATGGCTACGATTATAAGCCGTTTCAAGCGCAGCATGATTAAATCGTGCTATAATTAAAACCATTCACAAGGATTTTGAGGAGGACGAAAATGGCTTTAACATTAGATGCATGTACGTTAATTCTAAAAGAGCATCATTTATTGAAAAGTGTGGCGCTTAATGGTGACCCGACTTTAAATATGACCGGAATCGCGTATGATTCACGGCAGGTAACTGAGGACACGCTCTTTTTCTGTAAAGGGAATTTTCGTCCCGTCTATTTAACAAATGCAAAAGAATTAGGGGCCGTAACATATGTTGCCGAACAAGCGATTGTTGAAGGCAACGGGATGAACGCCTTAATCGTCACGAACGTCCAAAAAGCGATGGCGGTTTTATCAGCGGCTTTTTATGATTACCCACAAGATGATTTATTTATCGTGGCTTACACTGGGACCAAAGGCAAGACAACTGCGGCCTACTTTACTCAATCGATTTTACAAGCGGCGACCCGTCAAAAAACAGCATTATTTTCAACAATTGATCGTGTCTTAGGGCCTAAACCAGAGGATCGCTTCAAATCGAATTTAACGACACCAGAAAGTTTGGATTTATTCCGCGACATGCGCAAAGCAGTTGAAAACGGGATGACGCACTTAGTGATGGAAGTTTCGTCACAGGCGTATAAGAAAAACCGAGTGTACGGCTTAACGTTCGATGTTGGCTTCTTCCTAAACATTTCGCCTGATCACGTCGGACCAAATGAACATCCTAATTTTGAAGATTATTTACACTGCAAATTACAATTATTGGTCAACTCACGACACTGTGTGATTAACGCGCAAACGCAATATTTTGCGGATGTGTATGCTGCAGCAACTACGACGACTGCTCCGGAATCAATTTACTTATTTGCCGAAACGGATTATCAACCTACAATTCCGGTGGCGGTTGATTTCCGCTTTGAAAATCTAGAAACGGGCTTAGCAGAAAGTCGGTTTAAAGTTACCGCGGCTTCTGAACGAGCCATTCAGCTTGGTGTTTCTGGTGATTACCAATTGCGTTTAATTGGGGATTTCAATGAAAGTAACGCGACAGCTGCAGTGATTGGTGCCGGTTTGGCAGGGGCGGATTTAATCGCAGCTCAACAAGGGATTCGCGACTTGCAGATTCCAGGACGGATGGAAACCTTAGCCGTTCCAGGACATGGTCAAGTATATGTTGATTACGCGCATAATTATGCCAGCATGAAGGCGCTCTTGAGTTTCTTGCAAAAGGAATACAATCAACCACGCCTACTAGTTGTTGTCGGTAGTCCTGGCGATAAAGGTGTTTCTAGACGTGCTGGGTTTGCGCAAGTCCTTAATGAATATGCAGATCGGGCCATTTTGACGACTGATGATCCAGGATTTGAAGATCCAGCAGCCATTGCCGCTGAAATTTTGGCCGGGATTGACCAGGATAAGGTGACAACCACCATCGAAATTGATCGTCCAACAGCGATTGAACAGGCGATTACGGAAAGTAAACCGGGCGAAATTGTTGTCTTAGCGGCTAAAGGGGCCGATGCTTATCAGAAAGTACGCGGGGTTGATACACCATATCCAACTGATATGGTGATTGCCAAGCAAGTGGCTGCTAAGTTAAGCTAATCAGCGTGTTTCTTAAAGATTTTTAAATCAGATGTGGATTTAATTGCTATTCTGAGGTGTGTCTCGTAGAATAAAGATGAATCAATAGGAGTTGGAGGGGTTATTATGAAAAAGATGGTTACAGTTAGTACAGTTTTGGTATCAGGACTACTATTATTAGGGGCCTGTGGTCAAAGTAGTACGGCAAATCAAGATGCTGATGCCAAGCAAAGTTCAACCACGGCTAGTCTCAAAGCACGTGAAAGTAGTGTTGCAAAACGCGAAAGTGAACTTTCAAGTAGTGCAAGCCAATTAAAAGCGAGCTCCAAAGCGGCGATGGCATCTTCAACTGAAGTAGAGTCCCCACAAGCAAGTTCATCAACTGCAAGTGTTGCTGAATCATCATCAACTGCTACAACGGCAAGTAGCAGTAGTCAATCTGCGAGCCAATCTAGCAGCAGTGCAACAACAACGACTACCACGACACCACAACAAACAACTGCCGTAGATGGCAACCAAGCGATTAAGTTGGTGGTTCAACAAGTTGGCTCACAATTTGGTCAAACCGCATCGTATTTGAATAATGGCTTAATCACACGCGGTGGACAACAAGGCTATCTCATTAATATTTACGTACCAAACGAAGATCAACCACGGGCAGGTTATTTTGTTGTCCAAGCAACAGGTGCAGTGGAACAAATCTGGTAATTAAAGAGTGTGGCGTAAGTCGGGATGCTCCGAGGATTAACACAGAGCGTGAATAATTGTAGTAATTGTTTGCGACTCAGGGTTAACCGGAGGAGAATGACTTACAGAACACGTTTAAAGTTCAACAATTCAAAAAAGGGGTTAGGGCAAAAGCAATCTTTGTCCCAATCCCTTTTTAAGTGTTTTCAGAAAAATGGTTGACAATTAGTGAGACTCGTGTAAAATATTTTTAGTAAAACGTAATAATTACGATTTAGAAAAGAGGAGAAAAAGATGCGTAAAAAAGGTTTGGAAATCATGGCGGGAATCTTACTGCTAATGCTATTAGTGGCTGGTTGTGGTCAGAGTACGAAAAAGGCGAGTGGGATTCAAGTTGTATCGTCACTCGATTTTTATGGTGAGGCCGCACAAGCGGTTTTAGGTAATCAAGGTCACGTGACGTCGATTATCAATAGTCCCAGTTTAGATCCACATTCATACGAAGCAACAACCAATGATGCTAAACTCGTGGCTAAAGCGGATGTTGTGATTCAAAACGGGCTTGGTTACGACAGCTGGTTAAACAAAGTCGTTAAGAGTGCCCAACCAGATGACCAAACTGTGTTGACAGTCAGTCAATTAATGAAACAATCTAATGGCGCTAACGAACATTTATGGTATGATTTAAAGACGATGCCAACATTGACCAAGCGATTAGTGACTGAATTTAGCAAGCGCGATCCGAAACATAAGGCAACGTATCAGCAAAATGGTGCGGTGTATCTTAAAAAGTTAGCTTCGTTAGACGCACAACTCCAACAACTAAAGGCGCAGGCCAAAGGAAAACAAGTGGCTGTTAGTGAACCCGTTTTTGACTATGCATTGGCTGAAATGGGTTACAAAGTCGCTAACCAACACTTTGCCAAAGCAATTGAAGATGGGACTGATCCATCACCAAAAGATATTACAACGATGCGGGATTTAATTAAAACCCATCAGATTGCCTTTTTAGTGATTAATAAGCAAGAAGAAAGTCCCATTATTAAACAAATGCACGAACTAGCGGATAAAGAAGGGGTGCCAGTTGTACAAGTAACTGAAACACTACCCGCTAAAAAAACATATTTAACATGGATGCAACAGCAATTTGATGCAGTTAGAAAGGCTCAGGATTCAAAATGACAGAATTAGTGAATGCACAACATTTAGGGCTTGCCTTTAGTAATCGACAAGTACTAAAAGATCTCAGTTTTACGATCGAACGTGGTAGCATGACGAGTTTAATCGGTCCAAACGGGGTTGGTAAAACAACTTTGGTGCGCCTATTAATCGGTAATTTACAACCGACAGAAGGACAACTCGTTTTTAACCCGGATAAGCAAAAGCTAAACATCGGTTATGTGCCACAGTTTAGAAATTTAGAAGCTGAATATCCGTTGTCCATTCGTAGTTTTGTGAGTTTGAATCAACTTGATAGCCACTTACCGTGGAAATCGCGCAAAGAACGCCAAGCGCTTGATCAAATTTTAGAACAGACCCATCTAACCGCGTTGCAAAAGACGACCGTGGGGAATGCTTCTGGTGGTGAAAAGCAAAAGGCGTATTTAGCCCAAGCATTAATCAGTAAACCAGACTTGTTGATTTTAGACGAATCGACAGCGAGTTTGGATATTGAAACTAAAGAAGAAGTGATGGCCTTGGTTGCAGAGTTGAACCGGGAACATGGTTTGACGGTTATTTTTGTGACCCACGATTTAGAATTGGCCCGGAAATACACGGATCAATACCTATTTTTAAAACGAGGTCAATATGAAGCCGGACCAATGAGTCAGTTGGATCCCAATTTGGAATTAGATTAAAGCGGAGGATAAGCGAGTGTTAACTTTTGATTTTATGCGGCATGCCTTTGTCGCCAGTACTTTTATCGCAATTACCTGCGGTTTAATCGGGGTATTTGTTGTTGCGCGGAACATGTCATTTCTAGCGCATACCCTATCTGAAATTGGATTTGCCGGAGCCTCATTTGGGGTTTTCATGGGAATTGCACCATTGAATGGGATGTTATTGTTCACGTTACTCAGTTCAATCACGATTGGTCAGATGAGTGCCAAAGAATCACGGCGAGAAGCGTCGATTAGTGCGATTTCAAGTCTGTTTGTCGGTTTTGGGATTCTCTTTTTATCCCTTTCAAACCGAAATGCTAGTTATGCTACCAATATTTTATTTGGTTCGATTATTGGCATTAGCTTAGCAGATGTTTATCAATTAATCATCTTATCTGGGGCAATTATGATTGGGCTGTTGATCTTTTACCGGTACTTGGTATTTGATTCATATGATCCGATTGGCGCTCAAGCACAAGGTTTAAAGACCAACTTACTATCGATTTATTTCTTAATTTTATTAGCCGTCAGTGTCAGCATTGCTGCTCAGATTGTGGGGTCATTACTAGTATTCATCTTAGTTACGATTCCGGCGTTCATTGCTAAATATTTAGCGAAGAGCGTACCCGGGATGTTGGCAATCTCGGTTGCCACAGCGTTATTAGGGGTTTGGCTTGGTTTATGGCTTGGTTATCTAACGAACTGGCCAGTGACCTTCTTCATCGCCACGATTGAGTTTGGCTTTTACTTTATTGCATTGTTATATCATCGACGAATTAGCCGTTAAAAAAACGTCCTCAATCATTGAGGACGTTTTTTCATGAGGCTTAATTTAGGTTAGCAAGTAGGGCTTCGAGTTGATCCAGACGTTCTTCGAAAACTGCAAAAGCGCGTTCGAGATAGTCGGCACTCGTCATATCGACGCCGGCTTGTTGCATAATTTCAATTGGGTAGGCGGAGCTCCCAGCTTTTAGGTAGTCTAAATAGTGATCGAGAGCACCGGGCTGTTTGGTGCTAATACCGTTAGCGAGAGTCGTTGCAGCAGCAAAGCCGGTTGCGTATTGGTAAACATAATAGTTCATGTAGAAATGTGGAATCCGAGTCCATTCAAGGGCAATCTGTGGATCGTTAACGACGGCAGGTCCGTAGTAGCGGCTATTAATGTCCGCATATTGTTGTGACATGAACTCGGCAGTTAGTGGCTGACCATTGGCAGCGGCAGCATGCATCGCATGTTCGAACTCAGCGAATTGCGTTTGACGGAAAACAGTGCCTTTAAAACCATCCAAATAGTAGTTTAGTAGATAGGCCTGGATCTTAGGATCAGACTGTGTTTGCAATAAATATTCCGTTAAGAGATTTTCATTGGTTGTTGACGCAATTTCGGCCACGAAAATTGGATAGTCGCCATAAACATAATCTTGGGTCTGACGGGTGAAGGCGCTGTGGACACTATGCCCCGTTTCATGGACCAATGTGTATAAGTTGTTTAAATCATCTTGCCAGTTTAATAAAATGAAGGGATTGGTGTCATAAGCGCCGCCAGAATAGGCGCCACTCCGTTTCCCTTGGTTTTCACAAACATCGATTAAGCGGTCATCAAAAATATGGGCAACTTGTTTGGCGTAATCGGGTCCTAGGATCGACAATGCTTCTTTGGCAGTTGCTTGCGCCTGCTCATAAGTGTAGGTTAATGCGGGTTTTCCTAAAAGTGGTGTGTAGAGATCAAACATGTGTAATTCAGATAAATTAAGTTGCTTTTTGCGTAATTCAGTATAGCGATGTAAAAGTGGTAAGTGTTGGTTCACTTGATCAACCAAGGTTGTATAGACGGCTTCTGGAATTGCTTTGGGTGCTAGCGCTGCTTGGCGTGCACTATCGTAGTGATGGACTTGAGCTAAGTAATTATGACCTTTGATTTCAGTGGCAAGCGTCGTCGCAAATGTATTTTTGAATTGACCATAAGTTTTGTAAAGTGCTTCGAAGGCTGCTTGGCGGACTGATCGGTTGGCTGATTGCAAAAGTTGGCTGTAGACCCCGTCTGAAAGCTGAAACGTTTGTCCGTTTTCGTCAGTCACTTCTGGGAATTGTAAATCCGAGTTGTCTAAGACGCTGAAGGTTTGACTAGCAGCACTGAAGATATCACCGGCAGCAGCTAACAAGGCTTCTTCTTGCCCAGATAAGACATGGTCTCGACTATCGGTAATGGTTTGAATGAAATGGCTGTATTTGGCTAAAGCAGGGGATTCTGACAACCAAGTGGTCAATTGAACAATAGGAATTGCGAGAATCGCAGGGTCTAAGAAAGCAGCGGCGGCTGAAACTTCGGCCGCTAAGCTGTCCACTTGGGCTTGATAGCCTTGATAAGTTGCGTTAGCAGTATCCTGATCATTTTTCATGCTAGCATAAACGTAAATTGTTTCGAGTTGGCGGAAAGTGGCTAAGATTTGTTTGATTGTAGCGACTAATTGATCAGCCGATTCAAACGGACGATCAAGTGTTTTGAGTGTGGGTAATTGCGTTTTAACTTTCTTAAAGGCTACTTCAAAAGCTGCATCATTTTTGAAAATCGTGGTTAAGTCCCATGTGAGCTTTTCTGGAACAGCATTGCGGGTGGGGAGTTGTTGAGTTGACATATGAAACCTCCATAATTAAGAATTGCTTATATTTTAGCATAAAAGCGCTTAGGAAAGTGTTGTTCAACAATTGAAGGAATTATTAAAATTGTGTAACTTTTCTTAAAAGGCGTTGTTTGAAATGATAATTCCGCTATAATAGCAACATAACATTATTAATGCCGGTATGATACATGATAGAAGGGAAACACCTATGCAGAATTCTAAATTTTTCGGATCTCGAGAAGCAAACTACAAAAAAGTTAAAAAGCATCGCACGATGAAAGTTTTGATACTCATTCTAACGCTAGTCCTCTTCGGTGGCGGCGCGTATGCATTACGCATCAGTAATCAAGTGAAGTCTGCAGCGAATAAAATTTATAAACCAAATACGACTAAAAAAGCCGCTAAAACGATTAAACATAAAAAACCATTCTCTATTTTATTACTCGGAGTGGATACTGGTGCTGAGGGCCGGGTTGATAAAGGGAATTCCGATACAATGATTGTGGCGACGGTCAACCCAGATAAAGAGCAGGTCAAGTTGGTCAGCATTCCTCGGGATACGCTAGTGCAGTTACAAGGCGCAGATGAATTTAACATGCAGAAGATTAATGCTGCCTATAATGTTGGTGGTTCTGATATGGCGATGTCGACGGTTGAAAAGATGTTCGATGTCCCAATTGATTACTATGTCACGGTTAACATGGGGGGCTTATCGAAGATTGTTGACGCTGTCGGTGGCGTTGATGTTGACGTACCATTTACGTTCGAATGGAACGGGAGCGAGTTTACTAAGGGCAAGATGCATCTGAAAGGAAAAGCCGCTTTAGACTACTCACGAATGCGTTACGATGATCCAGAAGGCGATTATGGCCGTCAAAAACGGCAAAAACAAGTTATCACGTCGATGATTAATTCTGCAGTCTCGCTTAAATCTTTGACCAACTTTGAATCTATCTTAGACTCCTTGTCAGATAGTGTTGCCACTAACCTCAGTTTTGATGACATGGTAGCGATTCAAGCAAATTATCGAAAGGCAGCTAAATCAATTGAGTCTGATGTTTTAACTGGACGTAATGCTGATATTGATGGTAGCTCGTATCAGATTCCAACCAATGAAGAAATCCAACGCGTTTCAGATGTCTTGAGAACGTCACTGGGATTAGAAAAAACAACGATTAACAACGCAGAAACCAAACAAAATGATTTGAACACGTATTTTACAGGTGAAGAAAATCATCAAGAGTTTACGGTTTATTCTGAAAGTGTCATGAATGGTGGAAAGAGTGCTGCAACGACGACGCAAAGTAACTATGGCTACTCGAACAGTGCAACTTATAGTGGTAACAACGATTACAGTAACACGACCAATACTTGGCAAATGCAACAGTCTACAAATCTGTGGAATGCGGGCTATTAAAAATGAATGGAAAAGCGGTCCTTTGCAAAAGGGGACCGCTTTTTTTGTGGACTAATTTAGTTGCGTTTAACAAGTGATTATTTATGCAATTAGGGGGTGAACAATAGTTTACATTTACAAGGGGGAACGGTATTATTTAAAGCGGTACGAAAAAGACAAATGAAGGATGTGGCGTGTCGTGTATTTGCTTGTAAATGTTGTTGGATTACTGATTTTTATTGGAGTCGGCTTTCTGTTCTCAAAGAAAAAGAAAGAAATCGATTGGCGCTCCGTCTTAATCATGTTAGTGATTAACTTAGTGCTTGCTTGGTTTTTAACGAGTTTTTCAATCGGGCGGGATATTGTTTTAGGTGCAGCAAACGGCTTTAACTGGTTAGTGCAAGTTGCCTATACTGGGATTGCTTTTGCACTACCAAGTTGGGTCAATGTGAAACAAATGGATTTCGTTGCTAGCGTGTTATTACCAATCTTGATGATTATCCCATTATTCGATATCTTAACGTATATCGGGGTCTTGCCTTGGGTGATTAAATGGTTAGGCCGTGGGTTAGCTAAGATTACGGGACAACCAAAGTTTGAATCATTCTTTGCAGTTGAAATGATGTTTTTAGGCAATACCGAAGCATTAGCTGTTTCAAGCTTACAATTGAAACAAATGAAAGGAGAACGAACATTAACACTTGCGATGATGTCAATGAGCTGTGTGACAGCTTCCATCATCGGCGCATATACACAAATGATGCCGGGCCAATTTATTTTAACGGCGATTCCGGTCAACATTATTAACGCTATTATTGTCACCAATATTTTAAACCCAGTGAAAGTCACACCCGAAGAAGATACGATTGCTAAAATGGGTGGGAGTGGTTCCGCAGCTGTTGAAGCAACCGAAATGGTTGAAGGCAAAGTGGAACGTGAACCATTCTTCTCATTCTTAGGTGATTCAATCTTAAATGCTGGTAAATTAGTTTTAATTATCACGGCAAACGTCATCGCCTTTGTTGCGTTGGCTGCCTTGATCGACAAGGTGCTTCAATTAGTGAACCCTTGGATTACCCTTGAACATTTACTTGGAATCGTGATGTTCCCATTCGCATGGTTAATGGGACTTGATGTGCACCACGCTTTTGAATTTGCACAATTCATGGGGACGAAGTTGGTGACCAACGAATTCGTTGTCATGGGTAAAGTCCAACATTCAATCGGGAGCTTCGCACCACATTACCAAGCTGTCTTAACGGTCTTCGTGACATCATTTGCCAACTTCTCAACAGTCGGCATGATCATCGGCGCCTTCAAAGGCCTTGTGGACCGTGAAAAGAACGACATGATTGCCAAAAACGTCGGCTACATGTTGCTATCAGGAATCTTAGTATCACTTCTTTCAGCAGCAACAGTCGGACTATTTGTATGGTAATTTAAAGAGTGCGCAGGCAGTCGGTTATCTTCTGAGGATTAGCCTAATCAGGCAGATTACCGACAAAGTCGGTGATTTGACTGATGTAGCTAACCGGAAGAAGATGGCTGCCAAAGCACGTTTAGAGTGCGTTTGATGACGGTTAACAACTGAGCATTAATACAAAATTCCCAATAATCCGGGTTTTTAGGATTATTGGGAATTTTAGATTAAGCGGAAATTGTTGTCATCAAAAGCACGTTTAGAGTGTGTCATTAACGGGTTGCTTTTGAACACTTGTCTAGTGTTGTGAATAATCAGCACAGCTGATTGTTTGCAATACGTAGCAAAACGCAGAAAGCAGTTAATGAAAGCACGTTTCAATTCAATCAATTTACGGCGCCAACTTAATCTTGGTGCCGCATTATTGGGCTATGGCCAAGCGGTAAGGCAACAGGTTTTGATCCTGTCATGCGCTGGTTCGAATCCAGCTAGCTCAATCCAACTGCAAAACTTGACGGTTAAAGGGCTTTGTGATATATTTTGGACATTATAATAAAATGTAGCCATCGATAAAGTACTTGGTTTTAGCGATCAATCACAGAGAGAGTAACCCCGTTGAAAGTTACTTATTGATTCCAGTTGACAGCTTTTGAGGCTTGGATGAATATCCCGCTAGCAGATAGCGTTATCAACAGCTGAAATTAAAGGTGGTACCGTGCGCAAAGCACCCTTGTCGAAAGACGAGGGTGCTTTTTTTTATTTTTTATAAAATGTAGATTCAGAGAGGATTGGCAAATATGAGAACAAGAACAACATATTGTGGATTAGTTGGGGAAGAATTTCTCAACCAAGAAGTCGTATTACATGGTTGGGTTCAAAGCCAACGGAATTTTGGGAACTTAATTTTCGTTGATTTAAGAGATCGCGAAGGCATCGTTCAATTGGTGTTTAATCAAGACACAGATGCAGATATTTTCCAAGTAGCAAGTAAATTAAAGAGTGAATATGTCGTTGAAGTCCAAGGAACAGTGATGGCGCGTGATGAAGCGGCCATTAATCCAGACATGAAGACGGGGAAAATCGAAGTGATTGTTAAAGACTTAGTGGTCTTGAACAAAGCTGAAACCCTCCCATTTGAAATTTCAGATAACAATACGGCTTCTGAAGATTTGAAATTGAAGTATCGTTATTTGGATCTTAGAAGACCAGAAATGCAAAATGCCATTAAAACACGGGCTGCGATTACTCGTGCAGTTCACAGCTATTATGATAACAATGGTTATTTAAATATCGAAACACCGAACTTGACGAGTTCAACACCTGAAGGCGCACGCGATTATTTGGTGCCTTCACGGGTTTATCCAGGTAGTTTCTACGCATTACCGCAATCACCACAACTCTTCAAACAATTATTGATGTCAGCCGGCTTTGATAAGTACTATCAAATTGCCCGTTGTTTTAGAGACGAAGATTTACGTGGGGATCGCCAACCAGAATTTACACAAATCGATGTTGAAACAACGTTCTTATCAGACGTTGAAATTCAAACCGAAACAGAAGGTTTATTGAAAAAAGTTATGAAAGACGTCAAGGGCATCGATGTGCAAACACCATTCCCACGTTTGAAATGGCAAGATGCAATGGATAAGTATGGTTCAGATAAACCGGATGTTCGTTTTGATATGCAAATTCAAGATATTACAGAAATCGTGCAAGATTCTGACTTCAAGCCATTCTCTGAAGCTGTTGAAGCAGGCCAATATGTGCGCGCAATCGTCGTTAATAATGCCGCCCCTAAATATTCACGGAAAGCGTTAGACGAACAACAACAATACATTGAACGTTACGGCGCTAAGTCATTGTTGTGGGCGAAATACGCTGGTGATAAATTATCAGGGGCTTCTGCTAAAGGCTTATTACCTTACCAAGAAGCGCTTGTTGAACGTTTGAACTTAATGGATGATGATTTAATTTTAATCGTTGCCGGTAACTTCCAAGTGGTTTGTGATAGCTTAGGTTACTTACGAACACACTTCGCTAAAGAAATGGATATGATTGATAAGAGCCAATTTGCATTTACATGGGTTGTTGATTGGCCATTATTTGAATATGATGAAGGCTTTGGCAAATGGATTGCAGCCCACCATCCATTCACGCGTCCACGTGATGAAGATATTCCATTGTTGGATACTGATCCACATAAGGCACATGCAATTTCATACGATATCATCTTGAATGGTTATGAATTAGGTGGCGGTTCACTCCGTATTTTTGATCCAGAAGTCCAAGAAAAAATGTTATCTGTTTTAGGGGTTGCCCCTGAAGTGGCTCAAGAACGTTTCGGCCACTTATTAAATGCCATGAAATTCGGTTTCCCACCATCAGGCGGCTTAGCGATTGGTTTGGATCGTTTCGCAATGTTGCTCGCTAGTCGCGACAATATTCGTGACGTGATTGCCTTCCCTAAAAATTCCCGGGCCACAGAACCAATGACCAATGCGCCTAGTGAAGTGACACCGGAACAATTAGAAGAATTAGGTATCGAAGTGAGTCCTCAAAAGAAGGACTAACCAGCATCAAATGAAGTCAATTAAGTAAAGGAGAATTGCCATGGAAGAAATGTTTACGATTTTAGGCGGCATGGGGACGGCGGCAACCGAAACTTTCGTACATCTAATCGATGAATTAACACCGGCTAAGAAGGATCAAGATTATCTGAATTACGTCGTGTTCAACCACGCTGAAATTCCAGATCGCACAGCCTACATCCTCGACAACAGCCAAGAAAATCCGTTGCCCGTGATGTTAAAAGATATTCGCCAAATGAATTTGTTAGCGCCGAAGTTCATGGTAATGACCTGTAACACAGCCCATTACTTCTACGACGAATTACAAGCTGCCGCAGATTTCGACATTATCCACATGCCACGGGAAACGGTCAAACACATGCAACAAACAATTCCCGGCTTGAAGAAAATCGGTGTTCTCAGCACAACCGGAACCCGACAAGCCGGTATTTATCAAAAAGCAATTGCTGCTTTTGGTCTTGAAAGTGTTGTTCCCGACCAAACATTGCAAGATGCCACGATGAGTTTGATTTATGATGACATTAAGGCGACTGGGACATTCAGCCATGACAAGTATCAAAAAATTGTCGATACAATGTTAAATGACTATGATTGTGACGCGGTTATTTTGGGCTGTACCGAATTGAGTGTTGCACAGTCGGAATTTCCATTGTATCCCGACAAAGTGATTGATCCGATGACAGTGGTCGGCCAAAATATTGTCGACGGGCTATACAACAAGTAGCAATTACTAATTAAGTTTTAACAAAGAGCATCCTGAGCTGACGTATATTGAACGGCAGTCTGGTATACTACGATAAATATTGATATAGAAGGTGACAGCATGCAAGCAAACGGTAAAAACTTCACCCCCATTTTATTGGGGAGCGATTTTAACGTTTACGGGATGGCCCGTTCGTTTTATGAGATGTATCATGAACCTGTTAAGGCCTACGCAAGTCAGGAATTAGCACCAACTCGGTTTACAAAAATCGTCGATTTAGAATTGATTCCAGGCTTCAGTGAAGATCCTGGATTCATTACTGAAATGCTAAAATTAAAGGAAATCTATCGCGATAGCGATGGCCCAGTCATTTTGATTGGCTGTGGTGATGGCTATGCGAGCTTAATTTCACAACATAAAGCGGAATTGGAAGATGTCTTTGTTTGTCCATATATTGATCACGATTTACTAGAAAAGTTGACTTATAAGGAAACCTTCTATGAAATCTGTGACAAATATGACTTACCTTATCCCAAGACGCACATCATTACCAAGCAAATGGTTGAAGATAATCAGGTGGAACAACCTTTCCAATATCCAGTGGCGTTAAAACCGGCGGATTCTGTGGAATGGCTTGATGTGCATTTTGAAGGGCGCAAAAAAGCTTTCACGATTAAAAGTGAAGCTGAATTCCAAGACATCATGCGAAAAGTATATGAAAATGGCTACCAATCAGACATGATTTTACAAGACTTCATTCCTGGGGATGACAGTCGGATGCACGTGATGAACATCTATGTTGACCAACAACATCACGTGAAGATGATGTGTCTGGGCCATCCATTATTGGAAGATCCAGCACCCGCAGCTATTGGGAATTACGTGGCGATTTTGCCGGAATACAACGCACAAATTTATCAACAAGTCCAAAAATTCCTTGAAGATATCGAGTTTACGGGTTATGCCAACCTCGATATGAAATATGATGAACGCGATAACACCTACAAGTTATTCGACATCAATTTACGGATGGGCCGCAGTAGTTTCTTTGTTACCTTGAACGGCTATAACTTAGCCCAATGGGTGGTGCGCGATTACGTGACAAATGACTTGCAAGATGAACCTGTTGTTTGGGCGAATAAAGATGAAGACAGTCCCGCACTTTGGTTGGGCGTTTCAGTGGATGTCTTTAAGAAATATGCCCGCAATAATGCCGAAAAAGACAAGGCATTGGCACTCATCAAACAAAAACGTTACGGCACCACTTTTGAATATAGCAAAGATATGAATCTCAAACGTTGGCTATTGATTAAATGGATGTTGCACAATTACCGCAAAAATTTCGCGAAGTTCTTCAAAGAAAATAAGGAATAACGTCGCTTAAAACTTTAAAAAGCACATCATCGTTGAACGATGATGTGCTTTTTTAGCAGCATTAGAAAAAATCCCGCCGCAGGGTTGCAGGTTTGTGGTAAATGATGCAATATGAAGTTGGAGAATCGCTGTGGCATTTATGGTTTGATTTTTGAATGAGTGCTTTATTTTTGAGACAAAAACGATATAATAAATCAAACAATAAATTTACAATGCTAGCCGTTATTTTGACTGTCAATTAGCGTTAAAGTGCTTTTAGATGCGATTATGAATGTAGCAAGTAATTGAAAAAGGTGGAAAAACGATGCACTCATTAGATATTGAGCGATTAAAAGAGATGTCAAACTTTGAAGTTGCCGCTTTGTTCTTAGAAAATTCAGAAAAAAATACAATGCATAATGCGCCAATTAATGTTGGTCGTGGGGACCCTAACTGGATTAATACGCGGGCGCGATTAGCTTTTAATAAGCTTGTCGAATTTGGCGTCGAAGAATCTGCTAAGAAAATTAACGAGGCTGATGGAGATATGGCGGGCTACGTTGATAAAGCAGGGATTGCACAACGGCTGCATGCCTACCTTGATGCCAGTCATAAAACAGATCGATTTATATTAGCCTTTTTAGATTATACCGAAAAGCACATGGGCCTCAATCAGGATGATTTGGTTCACGAATTTGTCGACGGTGCGATTGGCAATCACTATCCAGTACCTTCGAGAAGTTTAATCAATGTGGAAAAAATCCTAAATAAATACCTTGAAGTGTCACTATATAATGGTGAAAAATTAGCTAATCAAACGGATGTCTTCCCAACAGAGGGCGGAACAGCCGCAATGGTTTATTTGTTCAAGGAATTGAAGATCAGCCATATCTTACGGCCTGGCGACACGATTGCCATCAATACCCCAATCTTTACCCCTTATTTGCAAATCCCAGAATTAAGTGAATATAAATTAAAGCAATTCGATGTGAGTTCCGTTGAAGATGACAACTGGCAAATGATGGACGCCAAGTTTGAAGAATTGAAGGACCCGACAATCAAAGCCTTTTTTGTGGTTAATCCAACGAACCCCACTTCGCGGGCTTTCAGCAAACACGCGTTAGCTAAGATTAAAGAGGTCGTTGAAGCAAACCCAGAAATTATCATCATTACGGATGATGTTTATGGGACTTTTGTGAATGATTTCCAAACAATTTACTCAATTGCCCCCCGAAATACGATGTTAGTTTATTCGTATTCAAAACTTTATGGGGCAACTGGGCATCGTTTAGGCTTACTAGCAGTGCACCAAGATAATGTTTTTGATGAAATTATTGCTAAGCGAACGGCTGAAGAACCAGCAATTAAGGCAGCTTTTGAAAAACGGTACTCAGTTGTGGCGCCTAATCCGCTTGCGATGAAATTCATTGATCGAACAGTGGCTGACAGTCGTGAAATCGCGTTGTACCACACCGCGGGATTATCAACACCACAACAAATTTTGATGGCACTATTTAGTTTGACCAGCTTAATTCACGAAGGTGAAAAGGATCCATACATCGAAGCTTCCAAGAAAATGGTTGATGCGCGATACAACGCTTTTTGGGAATCGATGGGCATGGAATGTGATCACTCTAAAGAAAACGCTGAATATTATGCGGTATTTAACATCTATGATTTTGCTGAAAGAAAGTATGGGCATGAATTCCACGACTATTTCGAAAAGCATGTGAGCTATCTTGATTTCGAAGATAAACTTGCAGCTAAATACGGCGTTGTTGTGATGGATGGGGCAGGAATGGGGACTGATGATGGCTACTTGCGGATTTCATTAGCTAACCAACCCGCTGAAAATTATGCCATTACTGGGAACCGGATTGCCCAATTACTAGCAGAATACTATACCCAATTTCAAGCACATTAAATAAAAAGTAGGCGCTGTGAGGCATTTTTTGCAAGATAGTCTGATCTGGAGCGCGCGAGGTGCTGAGGCAATAAACATTGTCTCAGCACCTCTTTTTTTATTGGCCTGCATTAATAATTGAACATTTATCGAGTCTGTTTGTAGACGACTTTTAGGAATCATGTATAATAAGCTTGAGATAAAATGATTTATAAAGGAGTTTAGCATGGCCGACTTAGTTTATCAGAATATTATCGCGGACTTAAAAAAAGCGATTAACGCAGAATCATTTCCCAGCATGAAATTACCCGATGAACGGACGTTGACTGAACACTATCAAGTGAGTCGTAGCTCGGTCAAACGTGCGTTAAACATTATGGCTAATCAAGGGATCATTTTCAAAAAACGGGGTTCAGGAACCTTTATTAATCCACTTTATTTAAAGGGCGGCTCGTTTTTTAATTACAATGGCTCTAACCTAGGGGTTACCGACAGTTTTAAAGCCGGTAATCGGACACCGGGGATTAAATTATTAGATTTCCAAGTCATCAAGCCGAGCGCGGAATTGCAACGAGACTTGTTCCTGAAACCAGATGATTTTGTTTACGAAATCAAGCGTCTCCGGTTGTTTGATGATGAACCATTCATGATTGAAACGGGCTTCATTCCGATTAAGGTAATGCCCGAATTGACCGAAAAAATTGTGTCGAGTTCAATCTTTAACTACTTGGAAACCGAGAAAAATCAAGAAGTCACACGCGCTTTCCTGTCAATTTTCGCGGAACCATCAACTGATGATGATCAAGCGCACTTAAAGTTGAAACCGACGGAACCAGTTGGCATCATGGAAGGGATTTTCTTCTTAGACGATGGGACACCGTTTGAATTTTCAACGATGCGCCTGCACTACCAATACATGAAATATAATACATTCGTTACGGTTAGCGGTCGCGAATAGGGCCGCTATTTTTAGATTTAAAAAATTGGTACGCCCCAATATTAAAAATGGTTGACTTTTTTAAAAAGTTTAGTATGATAAGAGAGTAGTCAGAAACAACAAAGTTGCAAAAGCTGCGACTGGAACTTAAAGTAAAGCTATTAGGAACTTTTTTAAAATTAAAAAGGGGTGCTATTAAAATGACAGATTATTCAAGCAAAGAATACCTTGCTAAAGTTGACGCATTTTGGCGGGCTGCAAATTATATCTCAGTTGGTCAATTATACTTAAAAGATAACCCACTATTGAAACGTCCTTTGGAAGCAAAAGATGTTAAGGCAAAACCAATTGGTCACTGGGGGACAATCTCAGGCCAAAACTTCCTATATGCTCATTTAAACCGCGCAATTAATAAATATAACTTAAACATGTTCTACGTTGAAGGCCCAGGTCACGGTGGTCAAGTGATGGTCTCAAACTCATATTTAGATGGTAGCTATTCAGAAATCTATCCAGAAATTTCTCAAGATGTTGAAGGGATGAAGAAATTATTCAAACAATTCTCATTCCCAGGCGGCGTTGCTTCTCATGCGGCTCCTGAAACACCTGGTTCAATCCATGAAGGTGGCGAACTTGGTTATTCATTATCACACGGTGTTGGTGCGATTTTAGATAACCCAGACGTGATTGCTGCTGTTGTTGTGGGTGATGGGGAAGCTGAAACTGGCCCATTAGCTGCATCATGGTTATCAAGCACATTCATCAATCCTAAGAATGATGGTGCTGTCTTACCAATCTTGAACTTAAACGGTTTCAAGATTTCTAACCCAACAATTCTTTCACGCAAGAGTGATGAAGAATTAACGAAATACTTCGAAGGCAATGGTTGGGAACCAATCTTTGTTGAAGGCGACGACCCTGAAAAGATGCACCCAGCAACTGCTGCTGCAATGGATGAAGCCATCGAAAAAATCCAAGCAATTCAAAAGAATGCGCGTGAAAACGGCGATTCATCTCGTCCAGTATGGCCAATGATCGTCTTCCGCGCACCTAAGGGTTGGACTGGTCCTAAGACATGGGATGGCGTACCAATCGAAAATTCATTCCGTGCGCACCAAATTCCAGTGCCAATTGACAGTGCTGACATGCAACATGTTGATGCATTAGTAGATTGGATGAAATCATACCGTCCAGAAGAATTGTTTACAGAAGCAGGTCAATTAAAACCTGAAATCGCAGAAATTGCACCTAAAGGCGATCAACGGATGGCTGCTAACCCAATCACCAATGGTGGGATTGATCCTAAACCATTACGCTTACCAGATTACCGTGATTATGCTGTGGATAATTCAGAACACGGTAAAGTCGTTGCGCAAGACATGATTGTTTTAGGCGAATATGTTCGTGATATCATCAAAGACAACGATCAAAATAAAAACTTCAGAATCTTCGGCCCTGATGAAACAATGTCAAACCGTTTGAACCATATTTTTGAAGCAACAAACCGTCAATGGATGGAATCAATCAAAGAACCAAACGATCAATACATGGCAACAGAAGGCCGTGTTCTTGATTCACAATTATCAGAACATCAAGCTGAAGGTTGGTTAGAAGGTTATGTCCTAACTGGTCGTCATGGTTTCTTTGCAAGTTACGAATCATTCTTGCGCGTTGTGGATTCAATGTTAACACAACACTTCAAGTGGTTACGTAAGGCTGATGAACAAGCATGGCGTAACAAGTATCCTTCATTGAACGTGATTGCCACATCAACTGTTTTCCAACAAGATCACAATGGTTACACACATCAAGATCCAGGTATCTTAACACACTTAGCTGAAAAGAAACCTGAATTCATTCGTGAATACTTACCTGCTGATGCTAACACGTTGTTAGCAACAATGGATACTGTCTTCAAGAGCCAAGAAAAGATCAATTTAGTGGTTGCTTCAAAACACCCACGTCAACAATGGTTCTCAATTGACGAAGCAACAGTCTTAGTTAAGAATGGTTTGAAGATTATTGACTGGGCAAGTACAGACCAAGATGCTGAACCAGATGTTGTGATTGCAGCTGCTGGGACAGAACCAACACTTGAAAGTTTGGCTGCAATCTCAATCTTGCACAAACAATATCCTGACATGAAGATTCGTTTCATTAACGTTGTTGATTTATTGAAACTTCGTTCACCTAAAGTGGACCCTCGTGGTTTAACAGATGAAGAATTCGACATGTACTTTACAAAAGACAAACCAGTGGTCTTCGCATTCCATGGTTTCGAAGGCTTAGTACGTGATATCTTCTTTGACCGTCACAACCATAACCTTCATGTTCATGGCTACCGTGAAAATGGTGATATTACAACACCATTCGACATGCGTGTCTTGAATCAAATGGATCGTTTCAGTCTATCTAAAGAAGTTGCAGGTGACGTACTTGGTGATCAAGCTGGTCAATTCGCACAATCAATGGATGACATGGTTGCTAAACACAATCAATACATTCGCAATGAAGGTACTGATTTACCAGAAGTTGAAGAATGGCAATGGACACCACTCCGTTAATGCGGTGAGAGTGCGTCACTAACGGTTTGCTTTTAAGCATTTGCCTAATCAGGCGGATTGCCGGTAAAGCCGGTGATGTGACTGATGTAGCAAGGCGCAGGAGGCAGTTAGTGTAAGCACGTTTAAGTGGAAGAGTGCGTTTGAACTGGTTATCTTCTGAGCATTAACTGGATTTGACGAATTGACGATGTAATCGTCGATTTGGCAAATTTGGTTAAGCGTAGGAAGATGGTTCAAAAAGCACGTTTAAATGATAGAATTCTACTATCAGAAGAAGGGTCTGGGACAAACATACTTTTGTCCTAGATTCTTTTTTGTGGATTAGTGGTCTCTGAGCCTTTATTTTTAGGCATAATAACGGTAAACTAGTAGACAAGTATAATTTTAGAAAGAGGCGTTTTTTTTATGGCAAAAAATAAAATCCGAGTGCGGTATGCGCCAAGTCCAACAGGTCATTTGCACATCGGGAATGCTCGTACAGCATTGTTTAACTATTTATTTGCACGTCACAACAAAGGGACTTTCGTGATTCGGATTGAAGATACTGACACGAAAAGAAACATTGCTGACGGTGAAAACAGTCAGTTAGATAATTTGAAGTGGCTAGGTATGGATTGGGATGAAGGTCCAGATAAGCCTGGTGACTTTGGTCCTTATCGTCAATCAGAACGTCGCGAAATTTACACGCCTTTAATTGAAGAGTTAGTGGCTAAGGGATTAGCTTACGAATCATACAAAACAGAAGATGAATTAACTGAAGAACGGGAAGCCCAAAAAGCAGCTGGCGAAGCACCACGTTACATCTACGAATACGAAGGTATGAGTGATGATGAAATTAAGGCTAGCCAAGAAGCTGCTAAAGCAAAAGGCTTACAACCAGTTGTTCGTTTACGTCTTCCTAAGGATCACGTTTACAAGTTTGATGACATTGTTAAAGGTGAAATCAGCTTTGAATCAGATCGTTTAGGTGGCGACTTTGTCATCATGAAACGCGATGGGATGCCAACATATAACTTTGCCGTTGTCGTTGATGATCACTTGATGGAAATCACCCATGTCTTGCGTGGGGACGATCATATCGCCAACACGCCAAAACAATTGGCTGTCTACGAAGCCTTTGGTTGGGAACCACCAGTCTTTGGCCACATGACATTGATCATCAATACTGAAACAGGTAAGAAGTTAAGTAAACGTGATGAATCAGTGCTTCAATTTATCGAACAATACCGCGAATTGGGTTACTTACCAGAAGCGATGTTTAACTTTATCGCCCTATTAGGTTGGTCACCAGTTGGCGAAAGCGAATTGTTCAATCGCCAAGAATTCATCAAACAATTTGATCCAAAACGTTTGAGCAAATCACCAGCTAGTTTCGATCAAAAGAAACTCGAATGGGTGAATAACCAATACGTTAAACAATCAGATCCAAACAAAATCATGGATCTTTCGTTAGAAAGCTTGATTAAAGCGGGTAAAATCGCTGAAAATCCTGATAGCAAAATGATCGAATGGGCCCGTCATTTGATTGCGTTATACCAAGATCAAATGAGCTACACAGCTCAAATCGTTGAAATGTCAGATGTCTTCTTTGAAGAACCTGAACAATTAGACGCCGAAGCGCTTGAAGAATTAAATAACGAAACAGCATCCGTTGTTTTGAAGGAATTCAGCGAACGCTTGAAAGATTTAACATTATTCACAGCACCACGGATTATGCAAATCATTAAAGGCATCCAAAAAGATACGAAGATTAAAGGCCGTCAATTGTACATGCCAATTCGGATTGCAACGACTCGCGAAATGCATGGTCCATCATTACCTGATTCAATCGAATTGTTAGGTAAAGACCGTGTCCTAGCCCACCTTGAAAAGACATTAGCAGAAATTAAATAAAGTACGTTTGAAACGGGTAGCTTCTGAGCATTAACAGGATTTGACGAATTACCGATGCAATCGGCGATTTGGCAAATTTGGTTAAGCGCAGGAAGCTGTTTAAAAAAGCACGTTTAAGAATAGAGTGCGTTTGGTTGCGTTCAGCAACTGAGCATTAATAAAAAATTGGTAGTTATCCAGAATTCAGGATGACTACCAATTTTTTATTAAGCGGAAGTTGGTGCAACCAAAAAGCACGTTTAGATGTTCAAAATAGAACAGCAAAAAAGCTGAGGTTGAAGTATTTCTTCAACCTCAGCTTTTTTATTTTTGTCTAGTCCGATCAATTTCAGTCCGAATGGCTTTGAAACTTTGTTCTGTTTGTGGGCCATTATTAACGGCGACCATCATAAACAGACTATCGACGATGCTGATTTGTGCAATTAACGCGTGTAGTGCTTCGGCGCGGTAATTGGTTTCTTCGGAAATGGACAACAGTGTCACATCACCCAATTTAGCGAGGGTTGAATTGCCAAAACTGGTGATGACAATCAGTGGAACGTGACGTTCTTTTAAGATGCGTGCAATTTCTAAAGCATCTTTATTTTGACCACTATGTGAAATAATCAGCGCACAGTCTTGTTCGGTGAGTTGGGTGGCCTGCATCAATTGTAGATGGTAGTCTTGGCTGTAAACAGTTGGAATCGCAGTTCGTAAAAATTTGTGGTAGCCATCTTGAGCGACGATTCCAGAAGCGCCCAAGCCAAATAAACTTAAGCGCTTGGCCTGGTTGATATAATCAACGGCTTGCCGTAATTGCGCTTCAGTCAGTAGTGAACGAGTTGCTTTGAGCGCATTAGTATTGGATGCGAAAATTTTATCGGCCATGGTCAGATAGTCATCATTATTACTAATTTCATGGAAGAGTGGATTATCTGTTGGGGTTGCTTGTTTAGCAAGTAACGCCATTTTGAGTGCCTGGAAGTTTGCGAAGGTCAACATTTTGGCGAAACGGGAAATAGTGGCTGTTGAAACACCACAGTCAGCCGCAAATTCTTGAATCGTTAAACTTTGATTGAAATGTTCAGTTTTTAAGATGTAATCTGCGATTTGTTTGTATTTTTCACTTAAATTCGTGTAGTACGCACGGAGTAAGGAATCGATGTTTTGTGTCATTGAAGTGCCCCCCTGTTATCGATAGTATAGCATAAAAAACAACAAAGAAAATTATTTTCTCAAAAAGGGTTGATTAAAGAAAATAATTTACATATAATAAAGACATTAATAAAAGTGACATGAAATTGTGGATAAGGGGACTGGCAAAGATGAAATTAGCAATGATTGGTTTAGGCAAAATGGGGATTAACTTGGTCGCTAACTTACGACGTAATGGGCACGAGGTTGTCGCCTTTGACTTAAATGAAGCAGCGGTTCAAGAAGCAACCCGCTTAGGTGCATTACCTGCAAAGGATATTGATGATGTGGTGGCACAATTGCCACAACCTAAAATTGTGTGGAGCATGTTACCTGCTGGTAAGCCAACACAAGCCACAATCGAAACGTTAAGTACCAAATTGACAGCCGGTGACATTGTCATTGACGGTGGTAATTCATTTTTCGAAGATTCTAAACAACACAATGCATTGCTTGCCGCAAAAGGGATTCATTTCTTCGATGTCGGAACTTCTGGCGGGATGAGCGGTGCTAACGCAGACGGAAACTTCATGATCGGCGGCGACAGCGCGGAAGTCTTCAAACAGATTGAACCGATTTTTAAAGATATTGCTCAAAAAGATGGCTATCTCTATACCGGGAAGGCTGGTAGTGGTCATTATCTCAAAATGGTGCATAATGGAATTGAATACGGCATGATGCAATCTATCGCTGAAGGATTCGATGTGTTATCACATGGTGAGTTTGAATATGATAACGAAGCGGTTGCTAAGGTTTGGAGTAATGGTTCTGTGATTCGCGGCTGGTTGATGGAATTAGCGGAATCTGCTTTTGCAAAAGACCCTAACTTAGAAGGCTTAAAAGGTATCATGCACTCATCAGGTGAAGGAAAATGGACATTAGATGAAGCCTTGAAATTACAAGTCCCAACACCGGTCATTGGTTTATCATTGATGATGCGGTATCGTTCACTTGAAGATGATACATTCACTGGTAAAGTTGTCGCTGCTTTACGAAATGAATTCGGCGGCCATGCAGTTGATAAGAAATAAGTGGTATCCTAGTAAGTAGTCAGTAAACACCACATAAACGAGGTAATTATGATGAAATATATGATTGGTGCGGATATTGGAACAACAAGTACGAAAGCGGTTTTATATGATTTAAAAGGGAATGTTAAAGCTTACGCAAACGTTGGTTATCCTTTATATCAAACCGTACCCGATATGGCAGAAGAAGATCCGGATGAAATTTTTAATGCAGTGTCAGAAGTATTACGACAGGTGATGCGCAAGGGCAACGTTCAAGCCGGCGAATTACAGGGCGTTAGTTTCTCGGCTGCGATGCACAGCTTGATTCTGATGGATGCAAATGATCAACCGCTAACTCGGGCAATTACTTGGGCGGATAATAGAGCTGCTAAAGCAAGTCAACAATTGAAAGAAAATGGGTTGGGCCAAGCCATTTATCAACACACTGGCACACCAATCCATCCGATGGCGCCACTTTCAAAACTGATTTGGCTGAAAGAAGCGCAACCTGAATTGTTCAACCAAGCTAGTCAATTCATCGATATTAAAACGTATGTCTTCCAAAAACTTTTCCATACGTATCAAATGGATTATTCAATCGCTTCAGCAACCGGCTTGTTCAACATTTTTAATTTAGATTGGGATCAACAAGCCCTTGAAGTGGCTGGTGTCACACGCCAACAACTACCTGAATTAGTCGAACCAACGGATTATGTTAAAGGGATTGATCCGATCTATGGTGAATTAACCGGCATTGGTGCTGAAGTACCATTTATCTTTGGCGCCAGCGATGGGGTTTTATCAAACCTTGGGGTAAATGCAATTGATCCAGGCGTAGTCGCCGTTACTATCGGGACAAGCGGTGCCGTGCGAGTGGTTGTTGATCATCCAGTGGTTGATCCAAACGGTAAATTATTCTGTTACGCCTTAACCAAGGATAAATGGGTGGTCGGTGGACCGGTCAATAACGGGGGAATTGTCTTCCGTTGGGTGCGCGATCAACTTTTTGCACCTGAAAAAATCAAGGCTGAACAAATGCATGTTTCAACATACGATATTTTGACACAAATTGCGGCAGAAATTCCGGCTGGTTCAGATGGACTCTTATTCCATCCTTACTTGGGTGGCGAACGGGCACCAATCTGGGATGCAGATGCACGTGGATCATACTTCGGTTTGACGCGGCAACATACACGGGCGCACATGGTGCGTGCAGCGCTTGAAGGCATCGTTTATAACTTATACATGGTGATGCTGATGATTGAAGGTGTGGCAGGTAAACCAAAGAGTATTCAGGCAACGGGTGGCTTCTCCCGTTCAGAATTATGGCGCCCAATGTTGGCGGATGTCTTTGAACAAGACGTCACGATTCCAGAAAGTTTCGAAAGCTCATGTTTAGGTGCTGCTGTCTTAGGGATGTATAGTTTAGGCTTAGTGGATGATCTATCAGCTGTCAAAGAAATGGTTGGTGTGACGAATGTGCATCATCCAGAAGAAGCCAACTTTGAAGTTTATCGCGAACTATTACCAATCTGGATTCGATTAACACGGGAATTAAATACGGAATACGGCGCAATTGCTGACTTCCAACGCAAACATATGCAAGTTAAAGAGTAACGAAGTGAACTGGGTCTGAAAGCCCAGTTACTTTTAACAATATCATGATAGCGCAAACATTATTGAAAATAGGGAAAATTATGGCATTAGTAGTCCTATTATTGGGCATTATCTTATTACTCGCCCTTATTATTCGATTTAAGATCAATACGTTTATCGCTTTAGTTATAACGGCAATGGCCGTTGGGGTTGGCCTAGGTATGCCATTAACGGACATTGCAACCAGTGTTCAAAACGGGATTGGCGGTCAACTTGGTGAGCTCTCAATTGTCTTTGGCTTTGGTGCCATGATGGGGCGGTTAGTTGCCGACGCTGGTGGCGCGTTTAGAATCGCGCATACCTTAATCGATATGTTCGGTAAAAAAGACTTCAAATTGCAATTATGTTGGCTTCGTTCATCATTGGGATTGCCTTATTCTTTGAAGTTGGGATGGTCTTGTTAGTACCAATCGTTTTCGCGATTGCAATCGAAGTAAGTGTGTCAATTTTGTACCTTGGAATTCCGATGGCTGCAGCACTTTCTGTCACACATGGGTTCTTGCCACCCCATCCAGCACCAACAGCAATTACCTCAGCTTTAGGGGCAAATGCTGGTCACGTATTGTTATATGGGGTCTTAATTGCGATCCCTTCAGTGATTATTGCCGGTCCATTATTCACTAAGATTGCAAAACGCTTAGTACCAGATGCGTTCGCGCGCCAAGGTAATCTGACGGCACTTGGGCCTCAGAAAACCTTTAAATTAGACGAAACACCGGGGTTTGGAATTAGTGTCATAACCTCATTATTCCCAGTCATTTTGATGGCTGTCACCACGATTTATCAAATGGCCTTTAACGGCGGGAAATTACCTAAAAATCCAACGATGCTGGATTCAATCGTCGGTTTTATCGGGACACCAGCCATTGCAATGACCATTTCATTGATGGTTGCGATGTATACGATGGGTTGGGCGCGTCGGATTAAAACCCTAGCGATTATGAAGACGATTGAAGAAGCCGTTAAATCAATCGCGATGTCACTCCTAGTCATTGGTGGGGGTGGTGCGTTTAAACAAATCCTCATCGACGGTGGGGTTGGCGATAGTGTCACTAAATTATTCGCAAATGCCAATTTATCACCACTATTATTAGGTTGGTTAATCGCAGTTGTCTTACGGGTGGCATTGGGTTCAGCAACTGTTGCGTCATTGACGGCGGCAGGCTTGGTCTTACCACTAATGCAATCAGCCGGTGTGAACCCTGCACTGATGGTCCTTTCAATTGGAGCCGGCAGTTTAGCGGCTTCCCACGTGAATGATGCCGGGTTCTGGATGTTCAAGGAATACTTTGATTTAAGTCTCAAAGAAACCCTTGCAACTTGGACAGTTTTGGAAACATTGATTTCGATTGTTGGGTTAATTGGCGTTTTACTATTAAGTTTAGTCGTCTAAATAAAAGTTAAATGACGTTGGCTGTTGGTAGATTGTAAAATTAATCCGAACGCTGTTCGGACAAAAAAGATCAGCTTCCTTTAAAATGGTGTTTACCACAAACCCATCTTTTAGGAGCTGATCTTTTGTCTAGTATAACCTATTCCGAACGAATTAAAATCGAAACCTTTTGTGAACTAGGGCTGTCCAATATCCAAATGGGCGTTCGGCTGAACCGATCACCGTCAACAATTTCTTATGAATTATCTCGATGTCAACCTTATCAGGCTGAATTAGCACAAACAGATGCCGAATACAAGCGATCACGATGTGGTCGGAAAACTAAGCTGAGCGATGAGTTAAAGCAAAAAATTCTCAACCATTTACGTCTAAGCTGGTCACCAGGAATGATTGCTCACGAATTTAAACTAGCTACTAAATCTATTTATAATTGGCTAAATCAGGGGAGAATTGGTTTCTCCTTGAATGATCTACCTGAACATGGCGTACGCCAACGGCGTAACGTTGACCAACGATCCAAATATAATCAATCTTTGGGGCGATCAATTGAACAGCGTCCCATGATGATTAATCAACGTAAGCGCATCGGCGATTTTGAACTAGATACAGTCGTTGGTCCTCGTGGGCATAGTAAGGCAGTTTTATTAACTTTAATCGATCGAAAATCACGGTTCCTTTGGGCATACCGGTTAAAAGATCGGACGACAGCGACTGTTAATGAAGCACTAACTAAGTTCCTAACCACTTTTAATGGTCCGGTGCACAGCTTTACTGTGGACCGTGGCACTGAGTTTAGTGGGCTAGTATCACTTGAATCACAATATGGTATTAAGACCTATTACTGCCATGCTTATACTCCAGCTGAACGTGGTAGTAATGAACGCTTTAATCGGAATTTACGTTATTTTTATCCTAAAGGGACTCGTTTTGAGCACATTAGTGCTCAAGATTTAACGACGACGTTACTCCAAATTAACCAGCGACCGCTTAAAATACTCGACTGGCAAACACCGTATCAGGTTATGCTGACAAATTTGTCCAAAAATTCGGATTAAATTTGCAATCTACCTGTTAAAGACAGTCAACGTCATTTTTAATAGCACTTAAGGTGGGCAATTATTTGTAATCGGTTACCTAAAAAAACGCTGAGAAACAGCTTTTTTTTAATCTTGTTCAGGGACAACATCAAAGAGATATGATAGAATGGGTAAGGATTAATTTGAACACTGGAGACGATCAGAGTTAGGTCATCCTAAAATCAAAGTCATTGAATCCTAATAGTTGAACGACTCAATCGAAGAGAAAGAGGTACTTATATGGATAAGAAGCAGCGAGAAGATTCACAAAAGGGTGAACTTAATCAACAAAAGCATGAGAAATTCATACACTATGCTGATGGCACGAGTCTTGAAGAAATTAATAACACGGTTGCGATTCCCAAGAACGCTGGTTTTTGGCGGACGTTGATGGCCTTTATGGGACCTGGTGCGTTAGTGGCCGTTGGTTATATGGATCCAGGGAACTGGATCACGTCAATCGCCGGTGGTGCGCAATACGCATACACCTTGATCAGTGTGATCCTAGTATCAAACTTAATTGCGATGTTATTACAAGCAATGGCAGCGCGTTTAGGAATTGTGACCGGAATGGATTTAGCGCAGATGACGCGGGCCAAAACCGGTAAAAAGATGGGGATTTTCCTCTGGATTGTCACCGAATTAGCAATTATGGCGACCGACATCGCCGAAATTATTGGTTCCGCAATTGCGTTAGAACTGATTTTCAACATCCCATTGCTCTGGGGTGTCTTAATTACCGCATTTGACGTCTTGCTATTATTACTATTAATGAAACTTGGTTTCCGGAAGATCGAAGCGATTGTCGCAACCTTGGTGGCCGTTATTTTATTCGTTTTCTTATACGAAGTGATTCTAGCGCAACCAAATATGGGCGACGTAATGCGCGGATTTGTACCAAGTACACGGATTGTTACCAACCAGAAGATGCTATTCTTGGCATTAGGGATTGTCGGGGCAACTGTTATGCCGCATAATCTCTACTTGCATTCGTCAATCGCACAAGCACGTCAATATGACCGTGACGATTACGCCGAAAAGAAGAAAGCAATCAAGTTTACAGTCATTGATTCAAACATTCAATTATCAGTCGCATTTATCGTTAACTGTTTACTCTTAGTTTTAGGGGCAGCAATGTTCTTTGGAACTAACAGTGATTTAGGACGATTCGTTGACTTATTCAATGCTTTACAAAACAAAGAAATTGTTGGGAGCATTGCTAGCCCAATGTTGAGTTTACTCTTTGCCGTTGCTTTATTAGCTTCTGGTCAAAATTCAACCATCACAGGGACACTTTCAGGACAAATCGTCATGGAAGGTTTCGTTCGCATGAAGATTCCATTGTGGGCACGACGGGTGATTACCCGTGGGTTATCAATCTTACCTGTTATTATTTTCACGGTTTACTACCATGGGAACGAAGCACAAGTTGAAAACCTCTTGATTTACTCACAAGTCTTCTTGAGTGTTGCATTGCCAGTCTCGATGATTCCATTGACAATGTTCACGAGTGATGAAAAAATCATGGGCCCATTCGTTAACCGCCCTTGGGTGAAATATACGGCATGGTTTGTCACAATTGTGTTGACGCTTTTAAATATCTATTTGATTCTACAAACAATCGGCTTAGTTGGCTAATGAATAGGTGCTCGTTAATCCGTAAATTGATATGGATTGACGAGCGCTTTTTTTGTTCGGTATGCTAGACTAGAGATAAGGTATTATTTTGGAGGGATTTTATTGTTTGAAGTAACGAGTGTGCATATCATTATTCGACTGCTACTGGCAACCTTAATTGCTGGGATTATCGGATCTGATCGGGAATATAAGAACCGCCCAGCCGGAATGCGGACACACATTCTGGTCTGCATTGGTGCGTGTGTGATTGCGATGATTCAGCAGGAAATCGCAGCGCAAAACGTTCAATTTGCATTAGCGCATAGTGCGATTAGTACCACTATTCGTTCTGATCAAGCGCGGCTGATTGCACAAGTTGTCAGTGGGATTGGTTTTTTAGGAGCTGGAACGATTATTGTCACCCGCCACAAGATTCAAGGATTGACGACGGCGGCCTCACTTTGGGCTACTGCGGGATTAGGACTTGCAATTGGGATGGGCTACTATCAAATTGCGGTGATCAGTGCGGTCTTTGTCATTTTCGTGATTGTCTTCTTGAAAAAGATTATTCACATCAATACGTTGAAAAAAATCGAAATTAAGTATAAGCATAAATTGGAAACCAAGGAGTTTATTCAGAGCTATTTTGAACAACATCAGATTCAAATTCGCGATGTGAACTTCTCAGTAACGCAAAACGAACGTGATACGATTTACACTAACGTCTATCGCATCGAAATTCCCCGGGAAATGCAATATGCAGAAATTGTGGAAGATATCTCGATGAATAAGAACATCATGACGATTCGAATGGTCAGTGTCTAAAAGAGTGCGCAAGCAGGCGTTTATATTTCGAGTATTAACTGGATTTGTCTGCAATCGCCGATGCGACAAGTTTGGTTAAGCACAGGAATATGCCTGCTGGAGCACGTTTAAAAAAAGTGTGCTGTCTCAATCGGGAAATACATTTACGAAAAAAGAAGCCCCCTGATAAACTTTTTTATCAGGGGGCTTCTTTTTATTTCAGTCTAATTAAACGCAATTTGTCTGTCTCTTGGTAAGATTAAGTTGAGAATAATTGCGGCAAGCGCACAAATCGAAATTGGTGATTCAAGTAAGTATTGGATCATTTGAGGCGTTGCTTTCACCAATGATTGTGGCATGATGATGATGGCGATACATAGAATGATTGGAATTCCGATGATGTACATATCACGTTCTTGGGTGTGTAGTGTGCGAATAACATTTAACCCGTTGAGCATGATAGTTGAACAAATGATGGCGAAAATCCCACCAATAACTGGGGCTGGAATCGCTGATAAGAAGGCCGCTAATTTATTAAAGAAGCCGAAGATGATAAACCAAATCCCGGCAGAAACGAATACTTTTTTACTAGCAACACCGGTGATTGAAATAATGCCGGCGTTAGTTGCATACCCTGTAACTGGTGAGCCGCCTAAGAGTGCAGCGATTAAACAGCTAATTCCTTCACCGATAATCCCGTGATTCCATTGTTTCTTACTGATGGGCGAATCCGTAACGGCACTCATTGCAAACCAAGTCCCGGTCGTTTCGGTCATTAAAACGGCGTAGATAATGACGAAGGTCATGATTGCTGTCATCGAAAAGTGCATACCATAGTGGAATGCGGTGAAACTTGGCAAGCTAAACCAACTCGCTTCGTTCACACTTTGCCAGTCAAATTTACCAAGCATGGTTGCTAAAACAGTTCCGCCTAATAAGGCGATGATGATGGAACTAACTTTGAAGAGTTTTTGTAATTTAGGGAAGTAGATACCTAGCGAAACACAAAGAATTAGAATGGCGACGGTCACAACAGCCAGGAGTAAGTTCTCATTGATATTGCCCTGTGCTTTGAAAATGTTATCACCTAAAGCAGATGGCATCAGTGAAAGACCAACGATGGTGATGATTGTGCCACCGACGACTTGGGGGACTAAGCTGTTAATAATTTTTTGGAAGAGGCCGGTGACGCCGAGAAGAATTAACAGAATTGAACCGACAATTGAAGCGCCAATCACCGTTGCCATCCCGCCGTCTTTAGCACCACTAGCAAAGTAAATCCCGGCGATTGCCCCAATTGGAACAAATGAAGGACCTTGGGAAACAGGCATTTTCATAAAAAATTTGGTTTGAAGAATCGTACCAATCCCGGCAGCAAGGAATGTCGCTTGAATTAAGCCGGCTTTTGCATCAAGACCCATCGCCAATAAACCGGCAATGATAACGGGGGGAACGTAGACATCCATTGCTAAAACGTGTTGTAGTCCTAAGAAGCCAGCTTCTTGATTCGAAATCGGCTCGTCAGGACCGACCATTAATTTTTGAGATTGTTCATTCATACCAGTTGTGCTCCTTTTCGTGGACCAGTTTACCTTGAACGTAGACGGCCTTAATTTGGTGTTTGGTGTGGCGGAATAAAAGTTGTTCGAGTTGTTCATCTGGTGTAAGACTTGCAAAGCGTGGTGGCGCTTGAACGATTTGGAAATCAGCAAGCAATCCCGATTCAATGGCACCAGCTTGAATGCCAAGACTAGTTGCACCACCGACGGTTGCCATATAAAAAGCTTGTTTAGCACTGATCCGACTGTTCGCAACACCGCGTTGGTCAGCCGCAATGGTGGCGTCAACCCCGTCTTGTCGAATTTGGGAGGCCGTTACGGCTTGTTGCAAATTGGCATATAAGCTAGGGGTATAACTACCGGCGATATCACTGCCAAGCCCAATTTTAATGCCTTGATTAAGTAACTCGTGTGCGGGGAGAATCCCGTTACCAAAATAGGCATTTGAGATAGGGCAGTGCGCAATCGCTGCTTGTTCGGTTTTAATGATACTTTGGTCAGTAGTTGTCAGTTGTGTTGCATGTGCTAATACCGAATGTTGATTCAATAATCCGAATGATTGCAACATCTCAGAGTCTGTATGGCCGTAACGTTCGCGTACATAATCGTGTTCCCAGTCGCTTTCGCTGCAGTGTGTCTGAACGGTGATGTGTTGGGACTGTGCAAGTTGACCGAGTTGCTGAAGTGTTTCAGTTGTGCAACTAGGGATGAAGCGGGGTAATGACGGGTTGAATGAACCCATTACGATAGGTATCTTGAATTGCTTGAACAAAAGTTTGTGTTTTATTAATGGCTTCTTCAGGAGAAGCATCACGATAATAGTCTGGTGTTTGATCTGGATTATCTATCGTAACACTTCCGATGAAAGCCCGTTGCCCTGCTTGGGAACAAATTTCTGCGAGTCGTAGATTCGTGAATTGTTCCGAAATATAGGGCGTTTGTTGTGCCGTTAGCGAGCATTTCGGTCACTAAGTCTTGATACACAGGTGTGGCGAAATCTAAATCGGCGTAGCGCGCTTCAAGAGGAAAGGTATAATGATTGAGCCAATCAGCTAAAGGGCGATCAAGGGCAATTCCAGCTTGTGGCCATTGTGGCGCATGATTGTGTAGATCGATAAAGCCTGGTAACAAGAAGTGTCCGGGAGCGAGTGTGATTAAGTGGTCATGTTGGCGTGCAGCTGATAATCGTTCAGAGTATTCTGACGCCGTTTGATGAATAATGTTTGTGATTTGACCATTATCACTGAGTTCTATCAGTGAATCTTCGTGAAATGAACTAGAATTTGGTGAATTTGCAGAAAAATAACTTGCTTTTAGTGTGATTGGCAAATTTTTAAACCTCTCCTTCTAGATGGTGTGTTGTAAGTATATCACATACCATAATGCTTTTAAACTTTAAAATCGTTCGCCTTTTGATTCATTTCTAAGGGATGCTTTCAGAAAACGACACGTGAGCAAAAAGGTACCCTAAAAAATAGCAGACTGCTAGAATGAACTTAAATAAGCTAGTTGAAAGGATGAATCACATGAGTTTAGCAGATGAATTTGTAGAACGGCGTTTTATTGTCTTTCAATGCTATAAGTGCCAACATCCAGCGATGGAAATCACGACGAAGACAGCACTAGAAGATAATTCAGATGGCTCTACCAAGTTTCAAATTGAAACAACTTGCCCACGGTGTCAAGCAACCGATCAATTTGTTATCAATAACGGTCAAGAAGGGGAAATTAGCGCGAGTGTCAATAGTGGCAAAGTCGCTAAGGTTGCCAACATTAAATAAGGCAATCGACGTTCGCTAAAAGTGAACGTCTTTTTTTGTGGCGTAAATTGTATATAATTATGAATACATGAATAAAAAGGCTGGAAACGGTTGATTTATTCAAATATAATTGACATTATGCCCTTTGAATTGTATATTTATTCTACTTAATACAATTATAAAGGACTTATTGAAATGGCGAAATCAAAAAAAATTAACGTTCAAGGTCTCGTATTGATGATTTTTGGGTCAATCTTCGGCTTTGCGAATACCACAATTGCTTTCTACTTAATGGGCTATGCCAGCATTATTTGGTATATCTTAGCGGCAATTTTCTTTTTCTTACCAACTTCATTAATGTTTGCTGAATTTGGTTCTTCTTTGAAAGAATCACGCGGGGGCATCTATTCTTGGTTAGAAGCATCCATTGGTAAAAAGGCGGCTTTCATCGGGACGTTCATCTGGTTAGCGTCATGGATTGTCTGGATGGTGTCAACAGCTGCTAAAGTGTGGGTGCCGTTTTCAACGTTCCTCCAAGGTTCAGATCAAACAGCAACCTGGCATTTATTAGGGATGAATGGCACTCAAGTGGTCGGTGTCTTAGGAATTCTTTGGATTTTATTATTAACTTTCCTATCAAGTCGTGGGATTGATAAGATTCAAAAGTTTGCGTCATTCAGTGGGATGGCCGTTGCCTTTTTATTCGCCGCATTCTTAGTGATTAGTGTGGCGATTTGGTTTAAAACGGGTTTTCATTTGGCAGAACCGATTCATGGGACGACGACCTTTGTTAAGAGTCCGATGAGTAGCTATCAAACACCAATTGGGATGTTATCATTTGTTGTCTTCTCAATCTTTGCTTACGCGGGGATGGAAGCCATGGGCGGTGTTACCGATAGTATGGATCAGCCTGAAAAGACTTTCCCTAAAGGGTTAATGATTGCGACAGTCTTCATTACATTAATCTACGCGGTTGCAATCTTTATGTGGGGCATCTCAACGAACTGGCAACAAGTCTTGAGCGGGAATAAAGCTAACATGGGCAATATTACTTATGTTCTTATGCAAAACTTGGGTTATCAATTCGGCCATGCCTTTGGGATGACGACACCCGTTGCGATGACGATTGGAACAACCTTTGCTCGGATTACCGGTTTAATCATGTTTATCAGTTACTTAGGCGCATTTGCCGTCTTGATTTATTCACCATTAAAGTCATTTGTACTCGGGACACCTAAAGCACTCTGGCCGAACGGCTTTGCAGAAGTTAACAAGCATGGCATGCCTGAAAAAGCAATGTGGGCGCAAGCATTATTAGTCTGCATTTTAATCGCGGTTATTTCATTTGGTGGTAAAGCTGCCGGTGACTTCTATAATGTCTTGACTTTGATGTCTAACGTTTCAACATCGTTGCCATACCTCTTTTTAGTGACTGCCTTTCCATATTTCAAGGCACGCAAAGATTTGGAACGGCCTTACGAATTCTTTAAATCACCAGTTGCTGTTAAGGCGGTGACGATTGTGGTCGACTTAGTCCTTGTCTTCGGAATTGCCTTTACGATTATTCAACCGATGTTAGAAGGTCAATATTTAGATGCCTTCTGGATGGTCATTGGTCCGATTGTCTTTACGATTATGGCCCTTGCTTTGTATCATCGCTATCAACGAAAAGTAGTACATGGCTAAATTTTTTAAAAGCGTTGACCGATTTGGTCAACGCTTTTTTTGATGGCCTAATTAAGGGCTTGTGAATTTTAAAAGGGATTAATTCTCATTTAATTTTAATGTACAAAGGAAAATAGTTGCATTTTCAGATTGGTTCCGTTTTAGAACTAATCTGATTTTTAAAGACTAACATAAAGCCCCATCTAGCGATTTTTTAATTTTTAAAGAAAGTTGGTTACCTAACTATCACATTAGAATAAAATGAGAATAAAAGTGGACGGTGTGCAACTTTCACAATAAACCTGTATACTTTTTAGATATAGTTTTCAGAAAATGAAATCAAAGGGGGATTCTATGACTGTCAAATTACAAGTCAAAAATCTAACAAAAATATTTGGTAAGCGCGTGCCGCGTGCCAAAGAATTACTGAAACAAGGAAAATCAAAAGCAGCGATTCTAAAGGAAACAGGTGCGACAATCGGTGTCGACCGGGCTAACTTCGAAGTAGAATCTGGCGAGATTTTTGTCATTATGGGACTATCTGGGAGTGGTAAATCAACATTGGTTCGGATGATCAACCGGTTGATTGAGCCTACTGAAGGTAGTGTATTAATCGATGGCGAGGATTTAATGCAGATTGATAAGAAGGCATTACGTGAAGTCCGGCGTAAAAAGATGAGCATGGTATTCCAAAATTTTGGGCTCTTTCCAAATCGAACGATTCTTGAAAATACAGACTATGGGCTTGAAATTCAAGGCATTGATAAGGCGACACGGGAACAAAAAGCGAATGAAGCACTCGATTTAGTTGGTTTAAATGGTTATGGCGATCAGTATCCGACACAATTATCTGGTGGGATGCAACAACGGGTTGGTTTAGCGCGTGCATTAGCGAATGATGCTGAGATTTTATTAATGGACGAAGCTTTTTCTGCGCTTGATCCATTGAATCGTTCTGACATGCAAGACCAACTACTCGACTTGCAAGAAACGATGCACAAAACAATTATCTTTATTAGTCATGATTTAAATGAAGCGCTCAAAATCGGCGACCACATCATGATCATGAAGGATGGGGAAATCGTTCAAACCGGGACACCGGAAGATATCTTGACACGGCCTGCTGACGAGTATGTAGAGAAATTCATCGAAAACGTTGATCGTAGTAAAGTTTACACGGCCGGCAACGTTATGATTCGCCCAACGACTGTTAATATTGAAAAAGATGGCCCTCGTTTGGCCTTAAAACGAATGCGTGAAAATGAAGTTTCTAATGCTTACGTTGTCAACAGTAAACGTGAGTTAGTTGGGATTATTGATGCGCGTGATGTACTTGAGTTAGTCCGCAAAGAAAGTCGTGATTTGCAATCAATCGTGAATACTGAAGTTCCAACAACCGATGAAGAGACACCAATTGCTGATATCTTAGATGATATTTCGCAAACGGGCATTCCGTTTGCTGTCTTAAATGATAAGCAACAATTACGTGGGATTATTATTCGCGGGGCCGTCTTAGGGGCACTTGCAGGAAACGAGGTGAACCATTTTGCTTAATTTAATGACGATTGCTAAATTACCAATTGCCAATTGGATGGATCACTTTGTCGATTGGCTGACACAATTTACTGGCTTTTTTAATGGTTTAACGAATTTTATTGGCGGAATTATCAACGCTTTCCAATGGGTGTTTGATTTAATCCCCATCTGGTTATTCATCGTGATTATCGCTGGCGTCACTTATTTAGCGAATCGCGACACCAAAAAATGGGGTTTAATTATCTTTGAAGTCCTCGGCCTACTCTTGATTTGGAACCTTGATTTCTGGCGGGATATGACGCAAACGTTAACGTTAGTGTTAACCTCGAGTCTGATTTCCCTCGTAATTGGGGTGCCACTTGGAATTTGGATGGCCAAAAGCGATATTGCCCAGGCAATATTTAAACCCATCTTAGATTTCATGCAGACAATGCCGGCATTTGTTTACTTAATTCCAGCCGTTGCCTTCTTTGGTATCGGGATGGTCCCGGGCGTTTTCGCATCAGTGATTTTTGCCATGCCACCAACGGTTCGTATGACAAACCTTGGGATTCGCCAAGTGCCAACCGAATTGATCGAAGCCTCTGATTCATATGGCTCAACTGAATGGCAAAAGTTAATTAAGGTTCAATTACCATTGGCGAAATCGACCTTAATGGCTGGGGTTAACCAAAGTATGATGTTGGCCTTATCAATGGTCGTGATTGCGTCAATGATTGGAGCAATGGGCTTAGGAACACGAGTTTACTTTGCTGTTGGCCGGAATGATGCTGGGGGCGGTTTTGCAGCCGGCTTGGCAATCGTAATCTTAGCGATTATTATTGATCGTTTAACCCAAGCTTTGAACCGGCAACGTAAACATTAAGGAGGGATTCAGTGATTAAGAAGAATAAATTAATAGCTTTTTTCACCTTAGTGGGGCTCGTCACACTTCTAACGGCCTGCAGTTCGCAAACTAAGCCGTACGCTACCGATGAGAAATTAGGCGGTCAAATTAATTACACGATTACCGGAATTGACGCGGGTGCTGGGATTATGGCATCCACACAAACTGCAATTAACAAGTATCATTTGAATGATCAGAACTGGCAGTTGCAAACCAGCTCAACTGCGGCAATGACCAGTACGTTAGACAAAGCGATTGCGGATAAACGCCCAATCGTCATTACTGGTTGGCAACCACATTGGATGTTTACTAAATATCCAATCAAGTTTTTAAAAGACCCCAAAAATGTTTTTGGTCAAGCTGAACACATTAATACGGTTGTTCGTAAGGGGCTAAAGAAGGATATGCCAGAAGCATATACCATCTTAGATCGATTCCATTGGACGCCAAAGGAAATGTCGACCGTAATGCTTAAAGTCAATGACGGTGTTGAACCTGAAAAGGCGGCGCGCGATTGGATTCAAGACAATCCAGAAAAAGTTGCTGAGTGGACTAAGGGTGTTAAAAAGGTTCATGGCACGAAAATTAAGTTAACCTATGTGGCTTGGGATTCAGAAATCGCGTCAACTAACGTGGTGGCTGAAGTTTTACGTCAACAAGGTTATCAACCAACGATTCAAGCTATGGAAATTCAACCGATGTGGGCGTCAGTCGCAACTAAAGCAGCCGATGCACAAGTTTCCGCATGGTTACCGAAGACCTCTGGTTTATACTACAAGGATTACAAAGGTCAGATTGAAGACTTAGGTCCGAACTTAGAGGGTGCTAAGGTCGGTTTAGCTGTACCGAAGTATATGACGAATATTAATTCGATTGAAGATTTGAAAACAAAATAGAATCAAACAGCGTATGCGATCTGTTCAGATAGAACATGGTTAGATGATCAAATTTCGGCTGTTGAAAGAGTCGGTTAGGGCAAAAGTTACTTTTGTGGTAGATTGCAAATTTAATCCGAATTTTTGGACAAATTTGTCAGCATAACCTGATACGGTGTTTGCCAGTCGAGTATTTTAAGCGGTCGCTGGTTAATTTGGAGTAACGTCGTCGTTAAATCTTGAGCACTAATGTGCTCAAAACGAGTCCCTTTAGGATAAAAATAACGTAAATTCCGATTAAAGCGTTCATTACTACCACGTTCAGCTGGCGTATAAGCATGGCAGTAATAGGTCTTAATACCATATTGTGATTCAAGTGATACTAGCCCACTAAACTCAGTGCCACGGTCCACAGTAAAGCTGTGCACCGGACCATTAAAAGTGGTTAGGAACTTAGTTAGTGCTTCATTAACAGTCGCTGTCGTCCGATCTTTTAACCGGTATGCCCAAAGGAACCGTGATTTGCGATCGATTAAAGTTAATAAAACTGCCTTACTATGCCCACGAGGACCAACGACTGTATCTAGTTCAAAATCGCCGATGCGCTTACGTTGATTAATCATCATGGGACGCTGTTCAATTGATCGCCCCAAAGATTGATTATATTTGGATCGTTGGTCAACGTTACGCCGTTGGCGTACGCCATGTTCAGGTAGATCATTCAAGGAGAAACCAATTCTCCCCTGATTTAGCCAATTATAAATAGATTTAGTAGCTAGTTTAAATTCGTGAGCAATCATTCCTGGTGACCAGCTTAGACGTAAATGGTTGAGAATTTTTTGCTTTAACTCATCGCTCAGCTTAGTTTTCCGACCACATCGTGATCGCTTGTATTCGGCATCTGTTTGTGCTAATTCAGCCTGATAAGGTTGACATCGAGATAATTCATAAGAAATTGTTGACGGTGATCGGTTCAGCCGAACGCCCATTTGGATATTGGACAGCCCTAGTTCACAAAAGGTTTCGATTTTAATTCGTTCGGAATAGGTTATACTAGACAAAAGATCAGCTCCTAAAAGATGGGTTTGTGGTAAACACCATTTTAAAGGAAGCTGATCTTTTTTGTCCGAACAGCGTTCGGATTAATTTTACAATCTACCTTGTTCCAACCGACTCTTTTTTTATTTGTTAGACATTCTCTGTTAGAATAGGACTATTGAATGTTATCGGAGGCGGAATAGATGTCTGTTAAGGCGTTTTTAGATTTTATCGAATTACGCACTAAAGTTGGTAGCGTGATTCCCTTTATGGCTGGGTTCTTTTTTACGTTGTATTATTTCCACCAAATTGATCCGATCAATACCGTGTTGTACTTCTGTGCATTGGTGTTAATTGATGTCTTCACAACGGGATGGAATAATTACAACGACTTTCACCTCGCTAAAAATGAAACGCTCCAGCAATCAACCAGTGCATTAGGACGACAAAATATTGCCCCTAAGGTTGCTTTACGCTGGTTGATCGGCTTTATAAGTACGGCAACCGTTCTGGGGCTGATTCTGGTCTGGCGCACAAATTTAATTGTGTTAGCCGTCAGTGTTCTGTTCATCTTAATCGGGATTTTATATACTTACGGCCCATTCCCAATTTCACGATTACCACTGGGTGAGTTGTTATCGAGTCTGGTATTAGGGTTCGGTAATTTCTTTTTGACGGTGTATGTCAACGTTCCGGCGGATCAGTTGGTCGATTTGCGCTTTGATGGGCCGTTAATGTTATTCCAACTGAATTGGCTGAATGTGATTTTGGTGTTTGTGGCGAGTTTACCAACTGTCTTCCTGATTGCTAATTTGATGTTAATGAACAATATTTGTGATTACACAGTCGATTTAGAGAATGGGCGGCACACATTAATCAGTTACATTGGTCAAAAGCGCGGCATTCAACTTTATCAACTTAGTGCGTATAGTTGTTACGTGGTGATTATTGTTGGGATTGGCCTGAAATTATATCCATGGCCAGCAGCGCTAGCTTTTGCGAGTGGCCCAACTTTGTTACGTAATGGGTTTGCATTACAGAAGAGTCAGGAAAAACGCGTTGTATTTGGTACAGCGGTTCAGAATCTAATTGTCTTTAACGGTTTTTGGCTAGTGGGAATGTTGATTGGCCTCTATCTTTAAATGAAAAGTCACTGCGGTGGCTTTTTTATTTCAAAAAAAGTATTGATTGGGTAGATTGTAAAATTAATCCGAACGCTGTTCGGACAAAAAAGATCAGCTTCCTTTAAAATGGTGTTTACCACAAACCCATCTTTTAGGAGCTGATCTTTTGTCTAGTATAACCTATTCCGAACGAATTAAAATCGAAACCTTTTGTGAACTAGGGCTGTCCAATATCCAAATGGGCGTTCGGCTGAACCGATCACCGTCAACAATTTCTTATGAATTATCTCGATGTCAACCTTATCAGGCTGAATTAGCACAAACAGATGCCGAATACAAGCGATCACGATGTGGTCGGAAAACTAAGCTGAGCGATGAGTTAAAGCAAAAAATTCTCAACCATTTACGTCTAAGCTGGTCACCAGGAATGATTGCTCACGAATTTAAACTAGCTACTAAATCTATTTATAATTGGCTAAATCAGGGGAGAATTGGCTTCTCCTTGAATGATCTACCTGAACATGGCGTACGCCAACGGCGTAACGTTGACCAACGATCCAAATATAATCAATCTTTGGGGCGATCAATTGAACAGCGTCCCATGATGATTAATCAACGTAAGCGCATCGGCGATTTTGAACTAGATACAGTCGTTGGTCCTCGTGGGCATAGTAAGGCAGTTTTATTAACTTTAATCGATCGCAAATCACGGTTCCTTTGGGCATACCGGTTAAAAGATCGGACGACAGCGACTGTTAATGAAGCACTAACTAAGTTCCTAACCACTTTTAATGGTCCGGTGCACAGCTTTACTGTGGACCGTGGCACTGAGTTTAGTGGGCTAGTATCACTTGAATCACAATATGGTATTAAGACCTATTACTGCCATGCTTATACTCCAGCTGAACGTGGTAGTAATGAACGCTTTAATCGGAATTTACGTTATTTTTATCCTAAAGGGACTCGTTTTGAGCACATTAGTGCTCAAGATTTAACGACGACGTTACTCCAAATTAACCAGCGACCGCTTAAAATACTCGACTGGCAAACACCGTATCAGGTTATGCTGACAAATTTGTCCAAAAATTCGGATTAAATTTGCAATCTACCATTGTATATACAATTTTGATTATACCGTGATTATTAAAACGCTTACATGTGGAGATGAGAGTTATGACATATGCAATGATTGAGACTTGGCGAATGGCCTTTGAAGGGATTCAAAAAGCGATGGCTGATTTAAAAAATGGTGGGCAAAGTACGGATGCAATTGAAACCGCTATCAAAAAAGTGGAAGATTACCCCTTCTTTAAATCGGTCAGTTACGGTGGTTTGCCAAATGCGCAAGGCTTAGTGGAGATGGATGCGGCATTCATGGATGGCAACACTTTTGCAATTGGTGCTGTTGCAGGAATTAGTGATGTGAAGAACCCAATCTCAGTTGCGCGTCAATTAAGTGACGATCATTTTAATAGTTTCTTGGTTGGTGCGGGAGCGTCACAATATGCGATGTTTAACGGTTTTGAAAGCCGTAATATGTTGACCGAACGCGCACACAAAATCTGGATGCAACGAATTAAAGAAATTAACGAAAAAAATCTTAGCCCATATGATGGTCACGATACAGTTGGCATGGTTAGTTTGGATCAAGCTGCCGGTATGGCAGCGGGGACGTCAACTTCTGGATTATTTATGAAAAAACCAGGGCGGACTGGTGATTCTGCATTATCTGGCAGTGGCTTTTACGTGGATAGCGAAATCGGTGGCGCAACCGCTACTGGGTTAGGCGAAGATTTATTTAATGAAGGGCTGTCTTTCATATGAGATTGTGCGCCTGATGGGGACCGGTTTATCACCACAAGCAGCGTGTGATCAAGCAGTCTATCCGTTTGTTGAGAAATTAAAAAAACGCTACGGCAAAGCTGGCGAGTTTTCGTTGGTTGCCTTAAATAATCAAGGTGAATGGGGCGTGGCGACGAACGTTGAGTTTACGTTTGCAGCTGGCAATCAAGATGCGGCACCACAAATTTTTATGGCTAATCCAGGGCCAAGTCAAACGACGGTGATCGAACCCATTTCAGCAGAATGGCTTGAAGCCTACGCGAAACGGATTAAAGCACCAGTTGAATAGAGGAAGTGGTTGGAATGGTTAAGTATCTATACGTTGAAATTGCAGAAGCCTTACGAGATGACATTCAAAAAGGGGTCTATGGGATCCATCAGAAATTACCATCGGAAACGGATTTAGCCAATCAATTTTCAACGACGCGGCTAACAATTCGCAAAGCAATCGATCTATTGGTTAAACAACATGTCGTGGTACGCGATCGAAATCGTGGCACCTATGTACTTGCAACACAAAGTAAAATTTCGAGTGGTTCATCTGGTTTAGTTGGTTTTACCGAAGCAGCCAAACAGTTTCAATTGGATGTCAGCACGCGGGTGTTAGATTTACGCCGGACAATCGTTTATCCGGACTATGTGGCCCCTCCAAGTTAGATTTAGCACCACAGGAGCCAGTTTGGCAGATTGAACGCTTGCGAATGGCAGACGGTGAAGCGATGACCCACGAACAAATCTATCTGAAACAAAAAATTCTACCAGAATTAACGGCCCATGAGGCACAAGGGTCACTCTACCGCTTGATTGAGCAAACAATCCCAATCGGGTATGCCAACCAAGAACTCGAAGCAGTCGTATTGGAAAAAGGCTTAAGTGACTTACTTGAGACCTCTCCAGGGCAACCCGCTTTTCTAGCCCACACGGTTGCGTATTCAATGGACGGTTATCCAATTCTTTATGATAACTCGCATTATCGTGCTGATAAATACACGTTCCATAACATCTTGCAACGTGAACATTAAAAGGAGGGTTTTAAATGAAAGTAATTGTCTTGTTGGATCAAATCCAAGCTGGATTAGGTGGTAAGGAAAAAGGGGATACCCCTTTAGGTGGAAAAAATTAGCGATGGGTGCTGCGGATACGCTCGATAAGGCATTAAAAAAAATGGACTCTGAAATTATCGGGACCTTTTATTGCGGAACTGATTATTATCAGGCGAACAAAGCCGAAGTGAATCGGAAAGTTGCGAAAATGGGTGCAGACGTTGTGATTGCGGGACCGACCTATGATTATCGGGACTTTTCGACGATGGCGTGTGAATTAGCAGCCACTATTCAAAAAGAAACAACAATTCCGGTTGTTGGGCTGACCGCGATCGAAAAGAATGCCGATTTAATTCAACAGTATCAAGATCAAATAACGATTGTGAAGATGCCAAAAAAGGGTGGTACTGGTCTTTCGGATTCAATCGACCACGCATTGCAGTTATGCAAAATGAAGGTTAAAGGCGCTGATTTTACTGATTTTATTAACCAATATTGTTATTAAAAGGAGGCAAAACCGATGCAAAAGAAACTCGAACAGATTTTGATGCCGGTTGCGATTAAACTGGGGAATAATGTTGTACTCCGATCATTGCGAGATGGTTTCTTAATCATTACGCCATTGATTATCGTGACATCGATTTTCTTACTGATTGGGAATTTTCCAATTCCTGGTTGGACTGAATTTTGGAGTGGGATTTTAGGGCCGCACTGGACAGAATGGTTTAGTGCTGTTTCTAATTTAGTGTTTAGTTTTACAGGGTTGCTTGCTTGTTTTGGGATATCCTATGCCTATGGTAAAAACCGAGGGTTACAAGCGATTCATACCAGTGCAATTGCTATTATTTCATTCTTAATTTTGACACCGACTGTTGTCACCGTTGGTAAAAAATCAATCGGTGCCATTCAAACAATGTATTTGGGACCTAACGGGATTTTCCTAGGGATTTTTATCGCATTAGTCAGTGTTGAAATTTACCGTTTTGCGATTAAACGCAACTGGCGAATTAAGATGCCAGATGGTGTGCCACCTGCAGTTAGTGAATCATTCGATGCCTTACTACCGGCTGGCTTAGTGGTATTAGTTTTCTTCTTAATTCGAATTGGTTTTAGCCTTTCGAGTTTCGAAACGGCCTACAATTTCATCTACACGTTACTGCAACAACCGTTAAAAGGTGCTGGCAACTCATTGCCATCTGTATTGCTTTATAACTTCATCGCAATGTTGCTCTGGTGTTTTGGGATTAATGGTCCAACTATCACCAACAGTGTGTGGTCACCAATTTTCTTCGTTCTGACGCAAGATAACTTAACAGCATTCCAGAATCATACGCAGTTACCACATATTTTCACCCAACAATTTATTGACATCTTCACCACATACGGTGGCGGTGGGAGTACCCTCTCACTCTTAATCGTCATGTTAACCGTCTGCAAGTCAAAACGCGTCAAAGAATTGGGTAAGTTGGCAATTGTCCCCGGTATTTTCGGGATTAACGAACCGATTATCTTCGGTTTGCCAGTCGTTTTAAACCCAATTATTGCAATTCCATTCATTATCGTACCGGTTTTAAATACATTGATTTCAGGGATTGTATTCCAACTCGGATGGGTACCGTATACAAATGGCGTTATGTTGCCATGGACAACACCACCGATTATTTCTGGGTGGCTTTCAACTGGGAGTTGGACAGGGTCAGTCCTCCAATTATTTGAATTAGTGCTTGGAATTTTAATTTACTATCCATTTATCATGATGATTGATCGGCAGTATTTGGCGGAAGAAGCCGAAGCGGCTGGCTTAGACGATGTTGATATTAATTTTGACGAAATTTAATAGAAAGAAGCCATTCTTGTGAAACCGATTAGAGCAGATTTTAAGGCATTATTTGAAGCACATGCTGATGAGTTCTTAGCGGACTTGCGGGAAGTGTTACGCGTGCCGAGTGTGTGTGGAGCGCAAACGTTTGAAGCGCCGTTTGGAATTGGTCCGAAACGCGCATTGGAAACAGTGTTGGCGATTGCTGATCGAATGGGCTTTAGGACGGGGCAAGTCGGCAATTGTGTTGGCTGGGCAGAATATGGACCAGACGAAACGCAAGCGCCAACTTATTTTGGGATTCTTGGTCATTTAGATGTCGTGGATGTTGAAGATGATTGGCATTATCCACCATTTGAACTGACTCAGGTAGATAATATGCTGTATGGGCGTGGTGTTTTGGATAATAAGGGACCACTTTTATCGACATTATTTGCCCTGTATCTGATTAAGACGCAAAAGATAACATTTAAACAACGCGTCCGAATTATTTTTGGCACTGATGAGGAATCTGGGAGTCAGGATATGCCAATTTATTTGGCGGAACATTCCGCACCATATGCCGGATTCACACCAGATTGTAAATTTCCAGCCGTCTACGGCGAACGGGGCTTGTTAGATGTCCAGTTAGCGTTACCGATTACGGACGGCTCTGAGCAACAAATTACGGCGATTGAAGGACGGTTCGCTAAAAGTTATCTGCCAGATCATGCACAGCTGATTTTGGCCGATGGCACGGTTAAAACTTATCACGGCAAAAAGGCACCTAGCAATGCCCCCGAAATGGCGGATAATGTGTTACCGAAGTTAGTTGCCGATGCAAGTCAACTCACTGGTCAAACGGGTCAATTTTATCAATGGGTAGCCGCTAAAATCGGGACGCAGTCAACTGGGGAAAACTTGGGGATTAATTATCAAGATGAAGCATCAGGAGCATTGCAACTTGCTTTTTATGGGGTATCGATTGAAGCCCAACAGTTAAGTGTGCATCTGACATGTCGTTACCCAATCCCAGTGACGGAAGATCAGTTGTTAACTGGGATTAAAGCTGCCATGTTGCCGGGGATGACGTTGACGGTTAAACGGCGTTATCCATCGCAAGTTACTGATCCAACATTGCCATTTATTCAACAACCCTCTGCGATTTATGCGGCAGATACTGGTTTGGATGGCACACCGGTCACAACAACGGGCGTGACTTATGCGCGCGCGTTACCGAACATCATCGCGTTTGGCCCATCATTTCCAGGTCAAAAAGGGATTGCCCATAAAGGGGATGAATGGCTTCAATTCAGTGACTGGCAAATGATGATGCAGATTTATTATGATAGCTTGCTCGCAGTCGGTACTGGAACATAAAAAAGCGTGTGCCATAAGTCGGGATACCCTGAGGATTAGCCGGAAGGGGATGACTTATAAGAACACGTTTAGACGATTAAAGTTCTAATATCAAAAAAGGGGCTGAGACAAAATTTGCTTTTGTCTCAGCCCCTTTTACTGTTTAGCGACTTGCTAATGCGCCCATTGGATCCCATGGTGCGAGAACGGTTGGGTGATCGTATTCTTCTGTTTCAATGCGTTTCATTTCATCCGTTAAGAAGCGTTTGTTGATCACGATTTGATAAACAAATTCGTCAAACCAACTATCACTCATGACGAAGTAACCTTTCGTCCCAACTTTGTCACCCCATGAGTTTTCAACCTTCCATTTGGTTGGTTGACCATCGACGAGGTCGACACCGGTGATGACCATCGCATGGGTCATGAGACTTTCACCGTAATCAAGGCGTTCGCCTTTAGAAATTGAAAGATCCATGCCGAGCATGGCATCTTTTTGATAAATTTCAGTGTCCATGATGCCGAGTTTGCGATCAGATGATTGGCCTACATCGCTACCGAACCAAACGGATTCACCTGCTTGTAGTTGTTTAATCGCGAGTTGTTTGAAGGTGTCGATGTCGAGGTTTAAATGCCGCACTTCACGGCCACCGACCACATTGCCCAACATTTCAACGCTGTATAAGTGGTTGTATGGTTTGTCGGCAGTTGGTGAGTTAATCAATGAAACGTAATTTTCGAGGTCCCAGCCAACGTATTTTTGATAGAACGTTTGCGGTGTGAGGCCTTTTTCGATGTGATAGTTGTGATCATCATCGCGGTATTCAAAGTCGAATTCAACGGGTGGTTCGCCCAATGCATAAACGAGCATCCGGTAAACTTCGGTTAACATCGCGTCTTTTTTAGCTTGGATGTCGGCTTCGCTAACACCGTCGGCTACTAATTGGCGTAATGTAACGGCATCTTTACGGAGTTTAAGGTTCAAAACGCCGTTGAGTTCGCTTGATTTTTCACTATTATATGTTTCGGGCATGACTGACTTAGGTACAATCCCGTATTTTTCGATGAGTGCGCAGAGCATGTCCCATTGGCCGCCATCTTGTTGGGGCGTTGTCATTAAGAAGTCGACTTTGCGGTCGCCAATTGGTTGGCTGGCAGTCTTCAAGACGTTTTCGTAGAAGTAGTTTGATTTTTCGAATTTGTCCCAGAAGTTGGTGTAGTTTTGGGACAATTCGAAATCCTTAATTTTGAATTGGTCTTGGAGGCTGTGGCGCATTGTATTTAACGCGGCGAACATCCAGCAACGACCAGATTGCTTTTGATTGGAAACGGCACCGGTATCTAAGTCGATTGAAAAAACGGGGGCCATTTTGGCTTTTGAATCGGTATTAGCACTCGTGGCTAAAAAGCCGTTGTTCATAATGGCATTTTTAATTGTGTTGGATTGTGGTGTTGCCTTGAAATCGGCTTTGAATTGTTGAATATCTTTTGCTGTAATGGGTTGAACCATGTGGAAAACCTCCTCTAAAATTTGGTGGGTTAAATTAAATTACCCGGTTTGAATGGCATTATTTTTTTGAAACGTGCTTTCATCAACAACTTCTTCCGCCTTACCTCACTTGCCAAATCGGCGACTGCATTGCCAATTCGTCAAGTGCTGTAAGTGCTCAGAAGTAACCCGTTGATGGCGCACTCTGATTTGAAACGTGCTCCGTAAGCCATATCCTTCCGGTTAACCCTGAACGTCAAACGATTGCTGGCGCAATCCTTCGCCGTTCTGTGTTAATCCTCAGGATAAACTCGGCTTACTACGCACTCTATTGCAGTGCGTCCCATGGGTCTAGCTTAATTGGGGTTTTTGTGAGTGCGGCTTGTTCTTCTTTTGTAAGGTACGCTTTTTTGACAATTACCTCGTAAACGTAGTCGTCAAACCAAGCGTCGCTCATACTGAAGTAACCTTTTGTACCGACTTTGGCACTCCATGTGTTTTCGACTTTCCATTTCGTTGGTTGGTCGTTTACGAGGTCGACACCGGTGAGGGTCATCGCGTGGGAAACAACGCCTTGTCGGTAGTCAAGTCGTTGGTCTTTTGGCATCGTCAAATCGAAACCAAAGAGTCCAGAATAGTCGTAAAGGTTGCGATCAAGCCAGCCTTTTTGTCGGTCCATATCCGCGAGCACGTCATTGCCAAACCAAATTGTTTCACCGTTTTGTAAGGATTGGATAGCCAGTGCTTTTAAACGTTCAGGGGGTAAGTTTAAGAGGCGCATTGGGTGACCTTCGACTACCGTGTTTTGCGATTCTAAACTGTAGAGTTGGTTGTATTGTTTACTTGTTTGGGGGCTGCTGACAACGGTGATGTAGTCGTCAAAGTTGCGATTGAGATATTTTTGATAGAAACTTTGCGGGGTTAAACCGCGGTCTTCATGGTAATTTTGGTCGTCATCGCGATAGGTGAAGTCAAACGTTTCGACTGGTTCGCCGAATGCGTAAACACATAGCCGATAGATTTCACTTAAGAAACCAGTCCGCGTTTCACTGATGGTTGTTTCGCTAGCGTTGTCAGCAACAAGTTGCCGTAATTGAATCGCATCTTTGCGCAGTTTCAAATTAAGAGTGCTGTTGAATTCAGTGGTTAAGTCACTGTTATAAGTTTCGGGCATGACCGACTTGGGCACAGCACCGTATTTTTGAATCAGTGCCACTGCGTTGTCCCATTGGCCACCGTCAAAATCGGGACCAGCGAGGGTGAAGGCGACTTCGCGATCCGTAATCGGCTTGTCGGCAGTTGCTAAAATCTTTTCATAAAAGAGGTTCGCCTTTTCGATGCGATCCCAGAAAGATAGATAATTTTGGGAGAGTTCGAAATTCTTAACGTGATATTTCTGTTCGAAATCGTGGCGTAATGTATTTAGAGTGGCAAATAACCAGCACCGCCCACTCTTTTTTTGAAAGCTGACATCACCAGTGGGGAGGTCGATTGAGTAGGTTGGATCAAGGGTGACGGCAGCATCGGGGCGTTGACTAACGGCGTTAATGCCATTCGTCATCACAGCATTTTTGAGCGTCGTTGCTTGTGGCACGCCAGCTAAAGCGGTCCGCATCTTGATTAAATTATTATGTGTAATTTCTTGGGTCATCTAATCACTCCTTAATTTTTGAATTAGTTTAATTCTAGTTGATTAGATGGGAGATGTAAACCGAATAACGGGGATAAAGCTAAAAGAATGGTGATTGATAAATGTGAAAGAAAACGATTTATATGAGAGCACGGGACACAAAAAAACGAACCGCTGAGGGTTCGTTTGGAAACGTGCTTTTTAAAGCTGACGCTTGCGCTTAGCTACGTATTGCAAACGACCGATTTTGTCGGTCATTTAAAACACTGTGCTAGTGCACAGTGTCAAATCTGCTTTAAACGCACGCTTTATTTTGCTGTTAAAATCTTCACGCCATCAGGTGCGCCAACCACGACTTGGTCGACGATGTCTAGGAATAGGCCATGTTCAACAACGCCGACTTGTTCACTGAGCCATGATGCCAGTAGGTGGGGATGTTGGACTTGGTTGAGGTGTAAATCGATGACGTAGTTTTTAGAATCAGTTAAGACGTGTTGGCCGTCTGCAGTCATCCGGAATTCTGGATTTAAGCCTTCTTTAGCCATTTTGTTGAACACTTGTTGGCTGCCAAATGGAATCACTTCAACTGGTAGTGGGAAGCGACCGATTGTATCGACCACTTTTTCTTGATCGACAATCCAAATGTTGCGGGTTGAAGTAGTTGCGACTAATTTTTCGAATAAGTGCGCAGCACCGCCGCCTTTAATCCCTTGGAAGTTGGCATCGACTTCATCGGCACCATCGATGGTTAAATCAATGTGGTCGACATGGTTGAGTGCTTTGACCGGAATCCCAAGTGATTTGGCTTGTTCTTCAGTACGAATTGAGGTGCAGACACATGTTAAGTTGAGGTGTTCTGCTTGTACCCGTTTTGCAAGGGCTTCCACCATGTAAACTACTGTTGAACCTGTTCCGAGTCCTAAAATCATGTTATCTTCGACAAAATCCACTGAGCGTTCAGCTGCCATCTTTTTCATTGCATTCTTATCCATCAAGACACCCCTTTTGTATTAATAAATCTATTATACGAAAAAAACGCTTTAATTGGGCGCTTTTTGTTAAATTTTTAATTAAATCAGTCTTAGGCATTATTCACAGCCTCCGCGGTTTCATGGTATGATACAGTGGTACAAAAAGAACCCAAATGGGCGATAATATTAGGAGTTTTAGGAATGAAAAAACGCGGCTTTGAAATTGTGACCAAATACCAAGAGGCGGGATTGAGTTTACCGGTGCGTTCAACAGCGCATTCGGCGGGCTACGACTTTGCTTGTGCGGAGGACTTCGTGTTGCCATCAATCTGGCATTACAACTTTGTGCGTTTGTTCCGAATGATTCGAAATGGCAAACCGTTAGTGGATGACGATTTTGAACGTGCATCAAAAACATTGAAACCCTTTCTAGTACCGACCGGGATTAAGGCTTACATGCAAGACGACGAATATTTAATGATCGCCAATCGTTCAAGCAACCCACTCAAAAAAGGGTTAATTTTACCCAACGGCGTCGGCATTATCGATGCGGATTACTACGGCAATGATGCCAACGAAGGTGAAATTTTTATCCAAATGGTTAACTTCAGTCCGCGGGATGTTATCTTGAAAAAAGGTGAACGAATTGGACAAGGCATCTTCATGCCATATTTAGTCGCAGATGATGAAGCGACGGTAACCACCAAACGAACGGGTGGGTTTGGCTCATCTGGTCGCTAAACGTTAATCGCTAGGTCGCCGAAAATTCACAAACTTATGTTAAAATAAAACTAATCTCGATAATGAAGGAGAATCTTTGTGGCTAAAATTAAGACTCAGTTTGTTTGCCAAAATTGTGGCTATAGTTCCCCGAGATTCTTAGGTCGGTGCCCGAATTGTGGCGCTTGGAACCAAATGGTCGAAGAACGTGAACAACCTGCAGCTAGCGCGAAATCAAGTTTTACGATTTCAGGGCGGGCAACTGAACCAGAACAAATCAGCACCGTTAATATTCAAAAGGAACCGCGTATTAAAACTGAATTAAACGAACTCAACCGCGTGCTTGGCGGTGGAGTGGTACCGGGCTCATTGATTCTAATTGGTGGGGATCCTGGGATTGGAAAATCAACGTTACTCCTACAAGTTTCCGGACAACTTGAAAAGGTTGGTAAGATTCTTTATGTTTCTGGTGAAGAAAGTGCATCCCAGATTAAGATGCGGGCTAACCGGCTTGATGTGAATGGCGATCAACTTTACTTATATCCTGAAACGGATATGGGCAATATTCGGCATCAGATTGAAACAATGAAACCCGACTTTGTGGTGATTGATTCAATTCAAACGATGAGCGAACCAGAAGTGACTTCCGCAGTCGGTAGTGTTTCACAAGTGCGTCAAGTCACCGCTGAATTGATGCGCATTGCGAAGACGAACCAGATTACGATTTTTGTGGTTGGGCATGTCACTAAAGAGGGCGCTATTGCCGGTCCTAAGATTTTGGAGCACATGGTAGATACTGTGTTGTACTTTGAAGGGGATACGCATCATACTTACCGCATTCTTCGCTCGGTTAAGAACCGGTTTGGTTCAACCAATGAGATTGGGATTTTCGAAATGCGTGAAGCCGGCTTAAAAGAAGTCGCGAACCCATCCGAGATTTTCCTAGAAGAACGTTTGGCAGGGGCGACAGGTTCAGCCGTGGTTGTTTCGATGGAAGGCACGCGACCCATCTTGGTCGAGTTACAGACCCTAATTACCCCAACACTATTCGGGAATGCAAAGCGCACGTCTTCAGGGTTAGATCATAATCGAGTCTCCTTGATTATGGCGGTGCTTGAAAAGCGTGCTAGTCTCATGTTATCGAACCAAGATGCGTATTTAAAAGCAACTGGCGGTGTTAAATTAGATGAACCTGCGATTGATTTGGCGATGGCTGTTTCGATTGCATCAAGCTATCGGGATAAAGAAATTCCACCAACTGATTGTTTCGTCGGTGAAATCGGTCTGACTGGTGAAATTCGCCGGGTCAACCGGATTGAACAACGCGTCAGTGAAGCTGCTAAATTAGGCTTTAAACGTATTTATGTACCAAAGAATAACTTACAAGGGTGGGACGCACCGACGGATATTCAAGTGATTGGTGTGACCACGATTGCAGAAACTTTAAAGAAAGTATTCAACTAGGCATAAGTTGGAGCGAGAGGAGGTTGAACGATGCAACAAAAACGATTTACTAAAAAAAGAATATTAGGAATTGTGTTCATTATCTTAGGAGGTGCGCTTGGAATTACGGCGTTCCCAGTATTTTGGCCATTAGTTCATTTGGAAGACATGATGTATCTCAATAACGGTATTACTAACGCCATTTTAGGGGCCATTATTTTCTATCTATTATTCTTGGCGCTGGCAACACCAATGTTGAGAGCTATGCACCGGCTTGAAAAAGCCTTAACGAAACAATCACCTAGTTTTATTTTATTTGGGAGTGTTTTTTCACTAATTGGATTGTTATTAGCAAACGTTGTTTCGATTCCGCTATACCGGATGCCCATTTTTGCATTAAATACAGTTGTGCCCATTTTATTGATGATTGCCTTAGGGTATCTCGGCTTTCGAATTGGGACAACGCGAATGGAAGAATGGCGCCGTTTGATGCAACCTAAGAAACGCAATGCTGATGTATTAGAACGTAAAGTCGGCGATAATTTCCGTAAGTATAAGATTCTAGATACGAGTGTGATTATTGACGGCCGAATAAAAGAAATTGCTAAGACGGGCTTTATCGAAGGCACATTGATGGTGCCAAACTTTGTCTTACATGAACTACAATTAATTTCAGATTCCGCTGATAATTTGAAGCGGGCACGTGGGCGCCGTGGATTGGATATCTTAAACGATATTCAAAAAGATGATAGCTTGTCTGTTGAAATGTACGACGGTGATTTCGAAGATTTAACGGAAGTCGATAGTAAACTCGTTAAATTGGCAAAATTACTTGATGGGATTGTCGTGACGAATGATTATAACTTGAACAAGGTCTGTGAATTTCAAAACGTACCGGTCTTCAATATCAATCAACTCGCTAATACGTTGAAGCCCGCAGTTTTACCTGGAGAAGCGATGACCGTGACGGTGGTGAAAGCCGGAACAGAACGACAACAAGGGGTTGCTTATCTTGATGATGGCACGATGATCGTTGTTGAAGATGGCCAACATTACTTAAATAAACCGCTAGAAGTCATTGTGACAAGTGCGCTTCAAACCGCTGCGGGGCGGATGATTTTTGCCAGACCAGCGCATCAACAAAAAGGCTTGAAAGAAAAATAGCCACGCAGAACACTTTACACGGTCGTCAATAATCTGTATCATGGAGACCAACTAAACCGTTAAAATTGATGAAGAGAAGAAGTAGATGATGCCAATTGTTAAGAGAGCTTTCGAATTGCTGGAAGAAAGCCGATTGACCCATCGAAATGCACCTCTGAAATGCCAAGTGACTTTGTGACTTAGCCGGGACACCGTTACCTGTTCAAGGCATTTTTGCAAAGAAAAGTGGAACCACGCTCAATCGGCGTCTTTTGTTAACCAACAAAGGACGCTTTTTATTTGGAAGAGTGCGTTTGAAACGGTTTGACTTCGAGCATTTGCCTAATACCGTGAGGGAGCGCCACCGGCGATCGTTTGCGGTATGGAGCAAAGCACAGAAGTCAGTTTCAAAAAGCACGTTTAGAAGAAGAGTGCGACAGCAGGTGGTTATATTTTGAGCATTAACTGGATTTGACGAATTGGCGATGCAATCGCCGATTGGGCAAATTTGGTTAAGCGCAGAAATAAGCCTGCAAGAGCACGTTTAAGAAAGGAAGATTCGATGTTAACCGTTTATAATACCCTCACACGTCAAAAAGAAGTCTTCAAACCGATTCAAGCAGACCGCGTTAAAATGTACGTCTGTGGACCAACTGTGTATAACTATATTCATATCGGGAATGCGCGCAGTGCGATTGCCTTTGATACGATTCGGCGCTATCTCGAATACCGTGGCTATCAAGTCGATTATGTCTCAAACTTTACCGATGTTGATGACAAGATGATTAAGGCTGCGAATGCGGAACAAATCACGGTTCCGGAATTAGCTGAACGCTATATCACCGCTTTTAAAGAAGACACCCAAGCACTTAATATTGAAACGACGACGCTCAATCCGCGGGCGACAGAAAACATTCCAGAAATTATCGCGTTCATTCAAGATTTAATTGATAAAGGTTATGCCTATGCCGTTGATGGCGATGTTTACTATCGTGCCCGTAAATTTAAGGACTATGGACATCTAGCTGGTCAAGATATCGATCAGCTCGAACAAGGGGCCAGCGAACATACAGCAACCGAAGAAACCCTACGTAAGGAAGATCCAATCGACTTTGCCCTTTGGAAGTCAGAAAAAGGGACCGACATTGCTTGGGATTCACCTTGGGGTAAGGGTCGACCAGGCTGGCACATCGAATGTTCGGTCATGTCGACCAAATATTTAGGCGATACGATTGATATTCATGGCGGTGGCCAAGATTTAGAATTCCCACATCATGAAAATGAAATTGCTCAAAGTGAAGCGAAGACTGGTAAACATTTTGTCAACTATTGGTTGCACAATGGCTTTGTGACAGTCGGGGATGATGATCAAAAAATGAGTAAGTCACTGGGCAACTTCGTGACGGTGCATGATTTGATTCAAGAAGTTAATCCACAAGCATTACGTTTCTTGATGAGTAGCACGCAATATCGCCGACCAATCCGCTACAGTGAATCATTGTTAGCTGAAGCGCAAACGAATCTGGATCGTTTAAAAACGACCCTCGATAACTTAGCGTTCCGCCAAGCGACTGCTGAAGCGGGTGCAGACGCAGACATTGCCGCACAAGCGGCAAGCTTGGAAGACGCCTTTGTGACAGCGATGGATGATGATTTTAACGTGCAAAACGGGTTAACAGAATTGTATGAACTCGCTAAGCTTAGTAATCAATACCTGGAACGGGCTACCGTCCAAGCTGGTACGTTAGTGGATTTAACTACCCGTCTAACGCGCTTGTTAGCCATTTTTGGTGTTGAGTTTAAGGCGGCCCAACTGTTGGACGCAGAGGTCGAAAGCTTGATTGAAGAACGCAAAGATGCACGGGCAGCAAAGGATTTTGCCCGCAGCGATGCGATTCGCGATCAATTGAAAGAACAAGGGATTATTTTGGAAGATACACCACAAGGAATGAGATGGAGACGCGCATGAAAAATGCTTTACAACTAAACGGGATTGCGTTGGCATATATGGGCGATTCAGCCTACGAAGTGTATGTCCGCGCCCATTTGCTAGAACTCGGTTTAACCAAACCAACGCGCTTGCAACAAGTGGCGACACATTATGTGTCGGCTAAAGCGCAAGCTGCTTTGATTGGTTTGATGATCGATGATAATTATTTAACAGAAGAAGAAATGAATATTTTTAAACGCGGTAGAAATGCCAAAAGTTATACGAAAGCCAAGAATACGAGTGTTTCGACTTATCGGACCTCAACGGGCTTTGAAGCAGTTTTTGGCTATCTATACTTAACTGAACAACAAGAGCGCGTCGCTGAATTAGCCCACTGGTGTATTCAACAAGTCGACGCTGGGAGGACCCATGAGAAAAAATAATAACCAACCATTCAAACAAAAGAACAACGAATTCAATAGTCGTCGGACGGCCAATAATTCGGCAAAGCCAACGCGCCGTCCAGCTAACAAGAAACCAGCAGCACCCGTCGAAGAAGCAGTTGTTGAAGAACAAACTGATTTCGTCATCGGAAAACACGCTTCTTTAGAAACATTGAAGACCAGTGATGCGAAGAAAATCAATAAAATTTTCTTACAAGATGGCTTGAAGGCTGACTTTGTCCACGATGTTGTGAAATTAGCGAAAGAAAAACGTCTAATCATTCAAAATGTGCCTAAAAATAAGTTGGACTTATTGAGTGACCGTCAAAATCACCAAGGGATTATCTTAGCAATCGCACCGTTTGAATATGCGAGTGTTGATGATATTTTCGCTAAGGCCAAAGCCCGAGAAGAAGAACCGTTTATCTTAATCTTGGATAACTTGGAAGATCCCCACAACTTGGGTTCAATCATGCGGACAGCTGATGCGGTTGGTGTGCATGGGATTATTATTCCTAAGCATCGTGCGGTGGGGTTAACATCAACAGTTGCTAAGACATCGACTGGTGCGATCGAACATATCCTAGTGGCGCGTGTCACGAACTTAACACAAGAAATTAAGAAATTGAAGGACCGTGGTCTTTGGATTTTTGGCACCGATATGGCTGGTACCGACTATCGTAAGTGGGATGCTAAAGGACCAATCGGCTTAATCATTGGTAATGAAGGCAAGGGGCTTTCACCAATTGTTAAAAAAGAAGTTGATCAAACGTTGACGATTCCAATGGTCGGTCATGTGCAAAGTTTAAATGCGAGTGTCGCTGCGGGGGTTTTAATGTATCAGGCTTATAATAGCCGTCAACCTTTGGTATAGCAGATGAAAAAACAGATCTTAATTGCAGATGGTTATAATATCATTGGGAACTGGCCCGAGCTGAATAAGTTGAAACAAAATGATCATCTCGCGGATGCGCGTGATCGCTTATTGCAGATATTATCAGAATATCGCAAGTTTCGTGAGATTGAAGTCATCTTAGTATTTGATGCAATGTATGTGCCAGGGATTAAACAAAGTTATGTGCAGTATAATTTGGAAGTTGTCTTCACCGATGAGGATGAAACAGCGGACAGTTATATCGAAGGCTTAGCGGGTAAATTAATGTCGCCGATTACGCAAGTGACGGTGGTTTCGAGTGATCAAGCTGAGCAGTGGACGATTTTTTCACGGGGCGCATTGCGGGTGTCTTCGCACGATTTTTATCGTGAGATTCGCCGAACGCACCGTGAAATTGACCATGATGCCAAGCATTATCATGATCGGACCTTGCAACGGAATATGCCGTGGAATCCGGCGCAACTAGATCAACTTGCACAGGTGCGAGATGCACTAAGTGCTGAAAAAGATGATTAAACAAACGTTCTCTTAATAAATGTACGATAACTTGTTAAGATAAAGGCGTGGGGTTGCGTGAGAGGTGGTTCATTGATGGAATTAGCAAAACGTGATGCAAACTTAATTCAAGCGGTGGTTGAAAACGATTCTGAGGCGTTGGATGTTTTATTTAAAGCCTACCTACCAATGGTTTATCGCACCTTTACTCCATATTATATTCGCTTATTTGATGAGGACGATTGGTTACAAGAAGCGCGAATCGTCTGTTATGAGACTTGCCAGTGTTATGATCAAAATTGCGGCAAAAGTTTTGGTGGTTTTTATAAATTACGCTTTCACCACCACGTATTAAACTTGATTCGCAAAGAACTTGCTCAGAAACGACGGGTCGATCAGCAAGCCCTGTTATTTGATTGTTGTCCGGAATGCAATGCGCTCGCTGAAGATACCGTGGCATACTATCAGTCAACGGTTGAAATGCGGGCGTACTTAGAGACACTATCTGCTTTAGAGTTAGTGGCCTTTCGGGTTTTGACGGGGCAACTAGCAGTTGAGCAAGCGTGTAGCCAGCTAGATTGCACGTTTGAACAGATGAAACGGGCACAATCGCGTTGCCAGACAAAATTAAAACGATTCTATACTAAACAATAAAATAGCTAAAAGCTGCTAACCGACGATTTTTAGGCATTGGTTAGCAGTTTTTTGTGTTTAGTAGGGAGCATAAAAAATACTTTTCATGCGATAAAATAACAGGTGACAGGTTAATGATTGGGATAGGTCAACAAAATGGGCGGCTTATATATTTTTAAATAACATTAATTGACATTAATAAAGAAAGCGCTTATACTAAAAACATAGAGGAAATGAAAACGCTTTTTATAAGCCTTTTATCGCTTTCTAACCAATTAAAATTTAAGGGGTAATTCATTATGGCAGAAAAAACAATCATGTTATGTTGTGCAGCAGGGATGTCAACAAGTTTATTAGTTTCAAAGATGCAAAAGGCCGCTGAAGCACAAGGTTTAGACGCAGAAATTTTTGCAACTGGCGCTTCAGATGCAGACAACCAACTCGAATCTAAAAAAATTGACTGCGTACTATTAGGCCCTCAAGTTCGTTTCATGGAAGGTCAATTTAAAGAAAAATTGGCACCAAAAGGAATCGGTGTTGAAGTAATTGATATGAAGGCTTACGGCATGATGGACGGCGAAACTGTCTTGAAACAAGCGTTAGCATTAATCGGTTAAAAAAAGATTAAGAAAAGCGGTAGCGACCTATTTTTAGGCGGCTACCGCTTTTTTTGTTTATGAATCAGGTATAATTAAGGTAATCAAGTATAAAGGAGTTTATTCAATGAGTTTAATTGGTACATTAATTTGGTGGCTATTCGGGGGATTAGTAGAGGCTATCGGTTGGTTTATTCTGGGGATTGCCTGGAGTATTACGATTATTGGAATTCCAGTCGGGCTACAATGTTTTAAGATTGGCGCATTGACCTTGATGCCGTTTAACGCAACCGTTGTTTCAACGGGGGGTGCAGGTTCGTTTTTATTAAACATTGTTTGGTTTTTCTTAGGTGGTCTTGTGATGTGGGCGAGCCATGTCTTTTGGGGGCTATTATTATCAATTACGATTATTGGGATTCCATTTGGCCGGCAACACTTTAAGCTAGCGGCGTTATCGTTAAGTCCGTTCGGCAAACAAATTAATTAAAATGCAAAAGGGCAACGATATTGATCGCTACCCTTTTTTATGTGGTGCAGGCATATTTCTGTGCTTAGCTACACAAGTCAAACGATTGCTTGTAGCAAGCATTCGCCTTGTTAGGCTGATGCTCGCAGCATAACCGGCTTTTGACGCACTCTATTGTGTTAGTTCTTCTAGTGCCATCGCTTGTTCTTCCCAGTCTGATTCTGTTTGAGCGAGTTCAGCTTGGACTTTTTCTAGGTCTTGTTGTAGTTCTTGAAGCATGAGGGGTTTAGTAATTACGTCTGCTTGGGTCATTTGTTCTTGGATTGCGTTGGCCTTAGTCTCTAGTGCGGCCATTTTTTCTTCTAAAGCAGTAACTTCGCGTTCTAGTTTCCGTTGTGCACGTTGGTTTTCCTTACTTGCTTTGTAGGCATCTAGTGCATTGGCACTTGGTTGGATAATTGCACTGTTTTGGCTAGCTGCTTCTGCGTAAGCTGTTTCTTCAGCTTTCTTGGCGAGGTAGTAATCGTAATCACCGAGGTATCGTTTGCTACCAGTATCTGATAGTTCGATAATGCCAGTGGCGACTTGATTGATGAAATACCGGTCATGGGAAATGAAGAGGACGGTGCCATCGAATTCACGGAGGGCTTTTTCCAAGACTTCCTTGCTATCAATGTCCAAATGGTTCGTTGGTTCATCCATGATTAAGAAATTGTCATGGTTCATCGCGAGTTTCGTCAAGAGTAAGCGGGCTTTTTCACCACCACTGAGTTGTGACACAACCTTTAAAACATCGTCACCGGTGAATAAGAAACTACCAAGTAGTGTGCGAATTTCCTTTTCAGGTGTTGTATGGTGTTCATCCCATAATTCGTTGAGGACGGTTTTGTTAGTGTGTAAATTGCGTTGCTCTTGATCGTAGTAGCCCATTGAAACGTTACTACCGACTTTTTCATGGCCTTTGATGAACGGAATTTGGTGCAAGATACTTTTGAGAAGGGTCGATTTACCAATTCCGTTAGGTCCGATGATGGCTAAGCGTTCGTGGCGGTTCACTTCAAAATTGATTGGTTGTACCATGATTTTATCGGGGGAATAGCCGACAGCGGCATCGCTTACTTGCAATACTTCGTTACCGCTTGGATGTTCGCTTTCGAAATGAAAATGAATTTTACCGGCTTCGTTTTGCGGCCGGTCTAATTTATCCATCTTTTCGAGTTGACGGCGGCGACTTTGGGCTTGTTTCGTGGTACTTGCGCGCACTAAGTTTTTATCAACAAAGGTCTGAAGTTTATCGATTTCAGCTTGTTGTTTTTCATAAGCCTTCCATTCGAGTGAGAGGTTAGCTTCTTTTAAACTTAAGAAATGGCTGTAATTACCGGTATAATGGGTCAATGTGTGGCGACTCATGTCGTAGACTTCTTTAGTGATTTTATCTAAGAAGTACCGGTCATGCGAGACGGTGAGCAAGGCACCGGGATAAGTTTGTAAATAATTTTCCAACCATGTTAGTGTTTCGATATCTAAATGGTTCGTTGGTTCGTCCAAAATAAGGACGTCTTTTTTCTCAAGCAATAACTTAGCAAGTGCGAGTCGCGAGCGTTCGCCTCCCGATAGTGTACTGATTGGCTTTTCAAAGGTGTCTTCTGGAAATTGGAAACCATGTAAGACGCCACGGATTTCGGCTTCATAGCCGTAACCATTAGCTTCAGAGAAATCGTGTTGGACTTGGTCATATCGTTTTAGTAAGGCTGCATATTCTTCGCTAGCATGGTCAATGGTTGTGTCCGCAATTGCGGTCTCGAGTTCATGCATTTGGGCTTCCATTTGGCGGAGATCATCGAAAATGGTTAACATCTCCGCATAGATTGTCCGGGTTGAGTCTAAGCCACTATCTTGCGCTAAGTAACCGACTTGAGCATTTTTGCTAAGAATGATTTGGCCTTCATCAGGCGTTGTGATGCCGGCAATCATTTTTAATAAGGTTGATTTACCAGCCCCGTTTGGACCAACGAGGGCAACACGGGCGCGGTCTTGTACTTCGAGTTGTGCGTTTTTGAAAAGGTAATCGCCGCCAAAACTGCGTGCGACTTGTTGAACTTGTAATAATATCACGGCTAAAAATCCTTTCGTGCGGTGTTTTTTAAAGTTAATTGCGTTCATTTTTATAATACTACTGTCAACTATCATAACAGATTTAAACGATGGACAGTCAAAATTGTAAATATATTGCTTTTCACAAGAAAATTCAGTATGATTTCAGTATGGTACTACACTATTTTCACAAGCAAATCAAAAAGGAGGTTTCAAATGGTTGAGAATAATATCCCAAGAGCAACTGCAAAACGATTGCCTTTATATTACCGCTATTTAAACTTTTTGAACAATTCAGGGAAAACTAAAATTTCCTCTACTGGATTATCTGAAGCAGTTAAAGTAGATAGTGCGACAATTCGTCGTGATTTTTCATATTTCGGTGCACTGGGCAAACGTGGTTATGGCTATGATGTCGCTTCGTTGCTAGATTTTTTCAAGAAGACCTTGAACCAAGATCGATTGACAAACGTTGCATTGATTGGGGTGGGGAATTTAGGCCACGCCTTATTGAACTACAACTTTAAGCAAACCAATAATATTCGGATTAGCGCAGCATTTGATGTTAAACCCGAAATGATTGGAACAATTCAAACCGGTGTTCCTGTCTATTCAATGGACGAGATGGCCGAACAATTGAAGAACCAACAGATCGAGATTGTCATTTTAACAGTGCCAATTGATGAAGCTCAAGAAGTCACCGATGAATTAGTGGCCGCTGGGATTAAAGGGATTATGAACTTTACGCCAATTCGAATTTCTGTGCCATCAAACGTGCGGATTCAAAATGTTGATTTGGCTAAAGAACTACAAACTTTGATTTACTTCCTCGATAATTATACTGATGAACAAAATCAAGAATAAAAATAGCGTTTAAACAAGTTGCTCGTAGTAGCCGCCTGTTTGAACGCTTTTTTTAACGATTGAGATACAGTAAAGTGACGATCAGGTTCATCCCAGCATGGCTGATGATTGTGGTGAAAATCGAACCTGTCTTGCGGTACAGCCAACATAGGAAAAGACCGATGGCCGTGTAGATTAACAAATGCCCGTCCTGATGTAAAAAAGCAAACAGTAAACTTGAAATGATGGCGGCTAAAATGCGGTTTAAGCGACTGGCTAATCCACCAAAGATTGCTTTGCGAAACGTGATTTCTTCCATAATCGGTGCGGCGATGGTCGTTGCTAAAATAAGAAACGGTTGTTGTTGCATCATGGTCATCAGTGAAATGGTGTTGAGCGATTTGGCAGTGATGTGGAGAATGTTTTGTTCAATGAAGCCGGCGAGAATCTGAATTACTAAGACCAGTACAATGCCACACAACCCCCAAATGATAATGGGTTTGAGTGGGAAAGGCCGCTGCTCAATGGCATTGGCTTGTGTGCGTTGATTAAGATAGAGTAACCAGGCGGCACCGAGGCAATCAACAATGGTTGTGATTAGAAAAAACGAGGCAGATAGATGACCAAAACGGACGACTGCACTAGGAATCAATAAAATGAACAAATAGCTAATGATAATTGAAAAATTTTGTTTGTATAGCGTCATGTGAAAGCTCCTCAAAGGTTGTTGTGACAATAGCTTAGCGTATTAGCATTCAAATTGCAAAAGTGCTAGCATAATACTTGCAATGTTCTGAAAAAATGCTATGATAAAAATTGTGATTAGCACTTGAGATGATAGAGTGCTAAAAAAGTAAAATTGATGGAGGGATTTTAAGTGTTAAAACCATTAGAAGATCGCGTGATTATCGCCGTTAAAGACGAAGAAGAACAAACAGTAGGTGGGATTGTTTTGGCAAGTAATGCTAAACAAAAACCACAAACCGGCAAAGTAGTCGCAGTTGGTACCGGCACATTAACAAGTGACGGCAAACGAATTCCACTTGATATTAAAGAAAACGATGAAGTTATTTACGATAAATATGCAGGTTCAGAAGTTGAATATGAAGGTCAACAATATTTAGTGCTCCATGCTAAAGATATTATGGCTATTGTTGAATAATAATAAACAAAAAAATTTTTTGAGGTGAATAAATTATGGCAAAAGAACTTAAATTTTCAGAAGACGCACGTTCAAAAATGTTGGCAGGGGTTGACCAATTAGCCAACACAGTGAAAACAACATTAGGACCAAAAGGCCGGAACGTTGTTTTGGAAAAAGCTTACGGTTCACCAGAAATTACTAATGATGGTGTGACAATTGCTAAAGCAATCGAATTAGAAGATCATTTTGAAAATATGGGTGCTAAGTTAGTTTCTGAAGTGGCTTCAAAAACGAATGACATCGCTGGTGATGGGACAACTACTGCTACTGTTTTAGCTCAAGCAATTATTCGTGAAGGGATGAAGAACGTCACAGCCGGCGCTAACCCAGTTGGGATTCGTCGTGGGATTGAATTAGCAACTAAAGAAGCTGTTAAGAAGTTACACGAAATTTCACACAAAGTCGAAAGTAAAGATGCCATTGCCCAAGTGGCTGCTGTTTCATCAGCTAACGAAGAAACTGGTCGTTTAATTGCTGATGCAATGGAAAAAGTTGGCAACGATGGGGTCATCACAGTTGAAGAATCAAAAGGGATTGATACTGAATTAAGCGTTGTTGAAGGGATGCAATTCGATCGTGGTTACTTGTCACAATACATGGTAACGGATAACGATAAGATGGAAGCTGACCTAGATAACCCATATATCTTAATTACAGATAAAAAGATTTCAAATATTCAAGATGTTTTACCACTTTTACAATCAATCGTGCAAGAAGGTAAAGCCTTGTTAATCATCGCTGATGATGTTGATGGCGAAGCATTACCAACACTTGTCTTGAACAAGATTCGTGGGACATTCAACGTGGTTGCTGTAAAAGCCCCTGGTTTTGGTGATCGTCGTAAGGAACAATTAGAAGATATCGCCACATTAACAGGTGCCACAGTGATTACAAGTGACCTCGGTCTAGAATTGAAAGAAACAACTATCGATCAATTAGGGACAGCTGGTAAGGTAACTGTTACAAAAGATGATACAACAATTGTTGAAGGTGCTGGTAGCAAAGATGCCATCGCTGAACGGGTTGAAAACATCAAGAAACAAATTGCTGAAACAACATCAGACTTTGACCGTGAAAAATTACAAGAACGCTTGGCTAAATTAGCTGGTGGCGTTGCAGTGATTAAAGTCGGTGCTGCCACAGAAACAGAATTGAAAGAACAAAAATATCGGATTGAAGATGCTTTGAACGCAACGCGTGCAGCTGTTGAAGAAGGCTACGTTGCCGGCGGTGGGACAGCATTAATCGATGTGATCGAAAGTGTTGCTGCGCTTAAAGAAGAAGGCGACGTTCAAACCGGGATTAACATTGTGCTTCGTGCATTGGAAGAACCTGTTCGTCAAATCGCAACCAACGCTGGTCTTGAAGGCTCAGTAATTGTTGAAAAAGTTAAATCACAACCAGTTGAAGTCGGCTACAATGCAGCCAACGGCAACTGGGAAAATATGATTGAAGCCGGCATCTTAGATCCAACTAAGGTGACACGTTCAGCATTACAAAATGCAGCTAGTGTGGCGGCCTTAATGTTAACAACTGAAGCAGTGGTTGCTGACAAACCAGAAGACAACCCAGCACCAGCAGCAGGCATGGACCCATCAGCAATGGGCGGTATGATGTAAAGAAGTGCGTTTGAAACGGGTTGGTTCTGAGCATTAACCTAAAAACGAGCGTTATGGCGGTTTTTGCCATAACGCTCGTTTTGTAGTTAAGCGGAAGTCGTTATAACCAAAAAGCACGATTAAATCCAAAGTTCCAAAACTGGCAAAAGTTTTGGAACTTTTTTATTTTTCAAAAAAAATGCGCATATATAAATTGTGCGCAACCCTATTAATTAATTTTGATTGCGGTATAATAATAGTTGGAGGTGTTGACAATGATTTTTCGAAACCGGCGGATACTGATAACCTGTTTAATGTTAGGTGGCTTCTTTTTAGCGCGACCACAAACGGTCCAAGCAACGCCTGAAGAAACGCAAACTGCCATTAAGACAGCACAAGATCATCTATCCGAATTGAATAATAATATTAGTAATTTAACGTTAAAAACAACGCAATTGAACGAACAAATGACTGCAAAACAGGCGGATATTAAAGAAAAACAAGACGAGTTCAGCAAAACATCTGCTGATTATCAAAAGCAAGTGGCGATTATTGAAGGTAACCTGCGGCAATTACAAACACGAGATAGCAGTTTTAATCTTGATATGATCGATAGTTTATTGTCGAGCCAAAGTTTGAGCGATTTATTCCAAAAAGGTTCAATCATCAATCGACTGTTAGACGCTAAGGCGGATAATGCCGCTGAAACGGCCTCATTAGCTGAAAAAAAGCTGAACAAAAGACTGAATTAGAAGCGCAACAGGCCAAGCTGGTATCATTATCACAGGAAAATGATGCTGCAATTAAGGACTTAGATCAACAAAAACAACAAGCTAACGACCAATTAACGCAACTACAAACGAAGTTCAAGAAAGAATTAGAGGCGCAAGCGGCTGCTCAAAAAGCGGCGAGTGATGCAGGTGCCGCATTAATTACTGGTAACAAGGATTTAATGAATAATAAGATTATCCAAGAAGCGGTTAAATATTTAGGCGACCCTATGTTTGGGGTGGCACCACACCCGAAGGATTTGACTGTTCTGGCTTAGTGCAATACGTTTACGCTAAAAATGGGATTAAATTACCCCGTGTTTCACAAGATCAAAGTAAGTTAGGCAAAGATGTACCGCTCAATGAATTACAACCAAACGACCTATTATTCTGGGGAGGGGTTGGAACAGCCCACCATGTCGCAATCTACATTGGGGATGGCTACTTTATCCAAGCACCACAACCTGGCGATAAAGTTCGAATTACTAAAATTTCAGATTACAAACCAGATTTTGCCCGTCGTTTATCATAAAAAATAAGAACTGACCAAGGAATCGAGGCGTTTCGATTACCTTGGTCAGTTCTTTTTTAAATTGTGGTAGTAATTCATGCGTAACTATAGTAGAATACGATTTGTTTGAATAAACGGCAATTATTTTTTTAAGTTATAGAGAAATTCAAAAGTCACTGTGTGGATTGCGACGAATGATATTCACATGAGGGCTTTTTATGTTAGAAATATTATTTAAAGGGGTCATATTGCTATGCAACAGTTAAAACGGATTTTTATCGGGAAACCGTTAAAATCTTCCGATGAGGGTAATCAAAAATTAGGACGCTTTAAAGCGTTAGCGATGCTATCTTCTGATGCATTGTCATCAGTGGCCTACGGGACAGAAGAAATCGTCATCGTATTGACGACCCTTTCGGCCGCGGCAATTTGGTATTCAATTCCAATCGCAGCCTTTGTGCTCGTATTGCTATTGTCATTAACTTTGTCATATCGCCAAGTGATCCACGCCTATCCAGGTGGTGGTGGCGCCTACGTTGTTTCCAGTGAAAATTTGGGGAAAAATGCTGGTTTAGTGGCAGGTGGTTCACTGCTTGTGGATTACATGTTAACCGTTGCGGTTAGTATTTCCGCGGGTGCGGAAGCGATCACCTCGGCCATTCCGGCATTGTATGGGCATCAAGTAGGGATTTCCTTCATTATCGTTTTGATCTTGATGGGAATGAATCTACGTGGGATGCGTGAATCAGCATCATTTTTAATGGTGCCCGTTTACTTATTCGTCTTGATGATGACTTTAATGATCATCGTTGGGTGTTATAAGATCTTCACAGGTGCGATTCCGTTCCACGCAACATCAACCGTTGGGGCTGTTGTACCAGGTGTTTCGATGGCGTTGATTTTTAGAGCCTTCTCATCAGGTTCATCATCATTAACTGGGGTTGAAGCCATCAGTAATGCGGTACCATTTTTCAAGAAGCCACGTGCAACAAACGCGGCTGAAACATTAGCAATCATGGCAGCCATCTTAGGTTTCTTCTTTGCTGGGATTACATTTTTAAACTACTGGTACGGCATTGTACCAGCAGAAAAAGTAACTGTTCTATCACAAGTGGCCCAACACACCTTTGGGAAAGGCTTTTTATTCTATATTGTGCAATTTGCAACGGCCTTTATTTTAGCCGTCGCTGCGAATACTGGATTCTCCGCTTTTCCAGTGTTAGCGTATAATTTAGCCAAAGACAAATATATGCCACACATGTACATGGATCGTGGCGATCGTTTAGGTTATTCAAACGGGATTATTACATTGGCGATTGGTTCAATGGCATTGATTTTCATCTTTAACGGGGATACATCACGCTTGATTCCACTTTATGCGGTTGGTGTGTTCATTCCATTTACGCTTTCTCAATCTGGGATGTTGCGCAAGTGGTGGGTCGAACGACCAAAGAATTGGTTTGGTAAATCAATTGCCAATTTTGTTGGCGCTTTGATTTCGTTTGCTATCTTAGTCATTCTCTTCGTTTATCGCTTACCTGATATCTGGCCATTCTTCATCATCATGCCTGTTATGATTTGGATTTTCTATAAGATTCATGATCATTACAAGAAAGTGGCGCTTCAACTACGCGTGAGTGCTAAAGAAGCCGTCTTGCATGATTATGACGGTTCAACTGTGATTGTCTTGGTCAGCAACGTGACCCAAGTAACCCGTGGTGCGCTAGATTACGCACAATCAATCGGGGATTATGTGATTGCGATGCATGTCTCAACGGATGAAAATCCAGCCAAGGAACGTGAAATTCAAGCTGAATTCAAGGAAGATTTTCCGAATGTCCGGTTCGTCGATGTCCATTCATCATACCGGTCAATTCAAAAACCAATTGTTCGCTTTGTTGACATTGTTAGCAAGAATGCGCAAAAACGGAACTTTACAACCACGGTCTTGGTCCCACAATTCGTACCAAGAAAACCATGGCAAAACATTTTGCATAACCAATCAAGTCTAAGACTAAGAACGGCATTTGCAAACCGCGAAAACATTATTATTTCAACATATAGTTATCACTTAAAACACTAGAAGTGCGACTCGATCTGAGTAGGCTTTGAGGATTAACAGTAAAATGGGCATTGTGGCGGTTCTTGCCATGATGCTCATTTTGCAGTTAACCGGAAAAGACTGATCGAGGAGCGCGTTAAAGAAAGAAGTGCGTTTAGCAACCGAGCATTAATACAAAATTGGCAGTTATCCCGAGTTGTGGGATGACTGCCAATTTTAGATTAAGCGGAAGTTGGTGCAACTAAAAGCACGTTAGAAGAGAAGTGTGTTTGAAACGGTTTGACTTTGAGCATTAGCCTAAATCTGTGAATGAGCGACGGAGTTGATCGTTTGCGGATTGTAGCTAAGCGCAAGAGTCAGTTTCAAAAAGCACGTTAAAAGAAGAAGTGTGTTCAAACCGATTATGTTCTGAGGATTAGCAAAATTAGACGAATAAGCGACGAAGTCGATTGGTTGGCTAATTAGGCTAAACGCAGGAACATGGTTTGAAAAGCACATTATCAGCCCCGCTCACCTTTTCGGTGCGCGGGGCTTTTTTTGTTTTTCTACGGGTACAGCAAAACTTTTTATTCTGGGCAAAAATTGCTACAATAGAAGCTATATCAAAGTCTGAGAAAGAACATTAAGGGGCGCAACATGCGAATTTTATTTATTGGTGATACAGTGGGCACAATGGGTCAAAAAATGATCAATGATTACCTACCAGCATTAAAGCAACAATACAAACCACAGGTGACCATTATCAACGGCGAAAACATCGCGGATGGTAAGGGGATGACTCAAAAGGATTATAAGAATCTTTTACAAGCTGGGGCCGATGCGATTACGATGGGCAATCATACTTGGAATAAGCGCGATATTTTAGAATTCATCGACGATGCTAAAAAATTAGTGCGGCCGGCCAATTTTCCGAAAGGAACGCCTGGGCAAGGGATGACAATGATTAACGTCAATCAAGCCAAATTAGCCGTGATTAACTTACAAGGGCGCGCCTTGATGAATGAACTACTAATTGATCCGTTTGAAATGTTAGATGAAATGGTGGCTGAAATTAGTAAAGAAACCAACTGTATCTTCGTTGATTTTCATGCCGAAACGACGAGTGAAAAACTCGCACTTGCTTGGTATCTTGATGGCCGGATTTCAGCGTTAGTTGGGACCCATACACATGTGCAAACAAACGATGCGCGCGTCTTACCTGAAGGCACAGCCGTTTTAACGGATGCTGGGATGACTGGCCCTTATAACGGGATTCTAGGCGTGAAGCGCGAAAAGATCATTAATCGGTTTAAAACACAACGGCCAGAACGGTTCGAATTAGTGACTGAAGGACCGGGTCAATTGAATGGCTGTTTAATTGAAATTGATGACAAAACGGGTCATGCTAAATCAATTAAACCGATCCAGATTTCACCAGATCACCCCTATACGCAATTTTAAGCACCTTAGCAGCAGATCAACGTCAATGAGAGAGGGATTAACAACATGCCACAAAAAACGAAAGAAACGCCAATGATGGCGCAATATCAAAAGGTCAAGGATCAGTATCCGGACGCTTTTTTATTTTATCGCCTCGGTGATTTTTACGAACTCTTTAATGATGATGCTGTCAAAGCTTCACAATTATTGGAACTCACACTAACAGCACGCAATAAAAATGCGGATGATCCAATTCCAATGTGTGGGGTACCACACCATGCAGCCCAAAATTACATCGATATTCTAGTCGATCAAGGTTACAAGGTTGCTATTTGTGAACAAATGGAAGATCCTAAAACCGCTAAAGGGATGGTCAAGCGGGAAGTCATTCAACTGGTCACACCAGGAACGATGATGGATGAAAAAGCCGGCCATGCCAAACAAAATAATTACTTAACAGCAGTGGTGGCAGATGGCGATCAGTTTGGCTTTGCTTATACCGATTTATCAACTGGTGAGATGAAAGTCAGCCAGATTGCGAGTTTGGATTTATTGCTCAACGAAATGTTGAGTTTACAAACCAAAGAAGTTGTCATTAACCACGGTGTTGCCAGTGAGGTTGTGCACGCGTTTGTTCAACAACAAATTCTCGTGTCGTATCAAGAAGATGGCGATGCAACGGCCGAAGTCAGTTTCGTTTCACAAAACATCTCCCAGCCCCTTGAACTGGCCGTGATTAAACAATTGGTCTTGTATTTGGCAACGACGCAAAAGCGCCATTTAGGGCATTTACAACGGGCCCAAGAGTACGAGCCATCCCAATATTTAAAATTAGACCATTCTGCGAAGATGAACCTTGAATTAACGGCTTCTTTACGCACTGGTCATAAGAGCGGGACATTATTGTGGTTATTGGATGAAACCAAGACGGCAATGGGTGGCCGGTTATTAAAACAATGGTTAGAACGGCCATTATTGGATTTAAAGGCGATTCAAAACCGGCAACGCCAAGTCGCTAGTTTCATGAACCATTATTTTGAACGGACAAACTTGCAAGACGCCCTCACAAAAGTGTATGACCTAGAACGGCTAGCAGGTCGGGTCGCATTTGGCAGTGTTAATGGCCGCGATTTAATTCAGTTGAAGACTTCCTTGGAACAAATTCCAACGATTAAAACGATTTTAACGGGCATTAATGACGATCAGACCTTTGACCGTGCGTTAGACCAACTCGATCCGGTTGATGATGTACGCGAGCTCATTGAAACGGCCATCAATCCCGATGCGCCAATTTCAGTGACTGACGGTGGGATTATTCAATCGGGTTACAACGAAACATTAGATGATTATCGCGATGCGATGTCTAACGGGAAACAATGGCTAGCACAACTTGAAGCTAAAGAACGCGAAATTACCGGGATTCATAATTTAAAAATTGGCTTTAATCGCGTGTTTGGTTACTATATCGAAGTGACACGTGCGAATTTAGACGCGCTACCTGAAGGGCGTTATGAACGGAAACAAACCTTAACCAACGCCGAACGGTTCATTACACCGGAATTAAAGGCGAAAGAACAATTGATTTTAGAAGCCGAAGAACGCTCAACCGCGCTTGAATATGAGTTATTCACGCAAGTTCGCGAAACCGTTAAGTTGGAGATTGAACGGCTTCAAACCCTCGCTAAAAGTGTGGCGGCCCTTGATGTCTTACAAAGTTTTGCCGTAGTCAGTGAAAACTACCACTACGTTCAGCCGACATTAATGACTGATAGTCGCGAAATTGATTTAGTGGATGGGCGTCATCCAGTGGTTGAAAAAGTGCTCGGTCGCCAAAAATACATTCCCAACGCGGTTCAAATGGGCACCGATACGGATATGCTCTTAATTACTGGTCCGAATATGTCTGGGAAGAGTACGTACATGCGGCAACTGGCTTTGACGGTCATCATGGCGCAGATGGGATGTTTTGTACCGGCTAAATCTGCGAACTTACCGATTTTTGATCAGATCTTTACGCGCATTGGTGCGGCCGATGATTTAATTTCCGGTCAAAGTACCTTCATGGTCGAAATGATGGAAGCCAATCGCGCGATTATGAACGCGACACAAAATAGCTTGATTCTCTTTGACGAAATCGGACGCGGAACAGCCACCTATGATGGAATGGCCTTGGCCCAAGCGATTATTGAATACATTCACGACAACGTGCATGCCAAGACACTCTTTTCAACGCATTATCACGAATTGACCAGCTTAGCGGATTCACTAACCGCATTGAAAAACGTCCACGTCGGGGCAGTTGAAGAAAATGGCGAGTTAGTCTTTTTACACAAGATGCTGGCTGGCCCAGCTGATAAGTCATACGGGATTCACGTGGCTAAATTAGCGGGGATGCCGACACCGTTGTTGAACCGCGCAGATATCATCTTGGATCAATTAGAAGATAAACCAAAGGCAGCTGTCGTGCCGGCTGCTGAACCGGTTGAAGAAGTGGATGAACAAATTTCACTATTCGAACCAGAAGTGGCACCACAAGCGGATCCAAAAGCAGCTAAAGTCCTAGCGGCGGTTAAACAATTCGACTTAATGAGCGCCACACCACTAGACGCGCTAAACATGCTATACAAATGGCAAAAGGAATTAAACAAATAAGAGTGCGTCATCAACGGGTAACTTCTGAGCATTTACAGCACTTGACGAATTGGCGATGTAATCGCCGATTTGGCAAGTGGGGTAAAGCGGAAGAAGTTGTTGATGAAAGCACGTTTCGGATAAGAGTGTATTCAAGCTTGTCCAACTTTTGAGCATTAGCACAGGGAAGCGAATTAGCGACGCAGTCGATGATTTGATTCACAGCGCTAAGCGCAGAAAGTTAGCTTGAAAAGCACGTTTTAGCACTAAATACCCACACGTCAGAAAAAGGAGAACGCTAATGGGGAAAATTCATGAACTGTCAGAAATATTAAGTAACCAAATTGCGGCGGGCGAAGTAATTGAGCGGCCAGCTTCAGTTGTCAAAGAGTTGGCAGAAAATGCGATTGACGCCAATAGTACTCAAATTGACATCGTGATTGAACAGGCTGGTTTGCAATTGATTCAAGTCATCGATAACGGCGATGGGATTGAACCGGAAGATGTACCCACTGCATTTAAGCGACACGCGACAAGTAAGATTGCCACGCGCCAGGATCTTTTCAAAATTCAGTCACTTGGCTTTCGGGGTGAAGCGTTAGCCAGTATCGCGTCAGTGTCCGATTTGACGATTGAAACGGCAACCGCTGATTCGTTAGGGACATTTGCTCATTTTAAAGGTGGCGTCTTAGAAGAACAGAAAACTAATCCAATTCGCCCTGGGACGGCAATCACGGTTCGTGATTTATTCTTCAACACGCCAGCCCGCTTGAAATATGTGAAGACGTTCCAGACTGAATTGGCAAACGTGATCGATATCGTCAATCGCTTGGCGATGAGTCATCCTCAGATTGCGTTCACGTTAACCAATGATGATCACCTGCTGTTAAAAACGGCGGGTAATAACGATTTACAACAGACGATTGCCGGGATCTATGGCGTTACAATGGCTAAGCAACTCTTGCCAGTCAGTGCAGAAGATCTCGATTTTAAATTAACCGGCTATGTATCGCTACCGAAACTAACGCGGGCCAGTCGTAATTACATTTCAGTGTTGATTAATGGTCGTTATATCAAGAATTATCAATTGAATAAGGCGATTATCAAGGGTTACGGTTCAAAATTAATGGTCGGCCGTTATCCAGTCGTCGTTTTAAATATTCAAATGGATCCACTGTTAATCGATGTCAATGTCCATCCGACCAAGCAAGAAGTCCGCTTGAGTAAGGAACCTGCTTTGATGGCGTTGATTGAAAAAGCAATTCGTGAGCGACTCAGCACCGAGAATTTAATTCCCGATGCAGTGCAGAATCTAAAACAAACGAAACCGGTCGATGTGGACCAGCTTCAAATGGATTTAAACCAAATTACGAGTCAACGGCGCAATGCGACTGGTACGGTGCGGCCAATTCAGCCCCAAACAGTTCCTGAAAAGCCGGTTAAAACTGAAATGCAAGCGGCAGCGCAAATTGCGGAAACCGAAACACCCCTTAAACGAGAACCAACTGCTAATCCTAATTTAAATAGCCTGCCGATATTTGAACAACCCCAACAATTGGCCCGGTGGGATGATAAGTACGAAGCAGAGGCGATCGGAAATCCGTTTGGTGAACAACCTGAAGATGATGCAGCACCCATTGAGCGTTTCCCAGCGTTACGCTATATTGGACAACTGCACAATACATTCTTATTAGCAGAAGGTGAAGATGGCTTTTACATCTTAGATCAACATGCTGCTCAAGAACGGATTAAGTATGAATACTATCGCGAAAAAATTGGTGAAGTTAGCAACGACGCCCAGAATTTATTGGTGCCCCTTGTGTTGGAATATCCCAATAGTGATGCGATTAAGATTCAAGCACAAAAGGAACTCCTTGCCGCAGTGGGTGTGCAGCTAGAGAGCTTCGGCCAAAATAGTTTTGTTATCCATAGTCATCCGACGTGGATTGCGCAAGGCCAAGAAGAAGCAACGATTCGCGAGATGATTGACACTGTATTGGAAAACGGGAAGTTAGACATTGCCCATTTCCGTGAAAAAACGGCGATTATGATCAGCTGTAAACAGTCAATCAAGGCACACCATCACTTAGATGATGCGCAAGCTAAAGCATTGTTGGTTGATCTGGCACAGACGGAAAATCCGTTTAACTGTCCACATGGCCGACCGGTTTTAATCCATTACACGCAAAAAGATTTAGAAAAAATGTTTAAACGGATTCAAGATCCACACCATAGTTGGGAGGGCGAATAATGTTTATCTTAGCATCACAATCACCAAGACGCCGCGAACTTTTACAAAAAGTCGTGCCTGATTTCGAAGTCCAACCCGCAACAATCGATGAACGCCAGGTACCAGTGACGGCACCAGCTGACTACGTGCAGATGTTGGCGCAACTTAAGGGTGAATCCATCGCCCAAAAGAATCCTCAGGCCACTGTGCTCAGTGCTGATACTGTTGTCAGTTTTCAGGGCACGATTTACGGTAAGCCACATGATCGTCAAGATGCAGCCGAAATGTTACGGCAATTGAGTGGCAGCACGCATCAAGCTTATACAGGTGTTTGGTTATCCATTGATGGTGAAATCCGCAAAACGGTTGTCCAAACTGATGTCACGTTCTGGCCGTTAAGTCATGAAATGATTGAAACGTATTTAGACACCGAAGAGTACCGGGATAAGGCTGGTGCTTATGGTATTCAGGGACAGGGAAGTCTGCTCGTTGAGAAAATCAACGGTGACTTTTACAATGTTGTTGGCTTGCCCATCAGTACGGTGGCTCGGTTGTTAACCGCTAAGGAGGCTGACTAATGGCAACGCAAAACATTGCCGTTTATTGCGGCGCTAGTAGTGGTAATAAAATAATCTACACGGAAGCGGCTAAGGCGTTAGGCACTTGGATTGCTGGGCGCAATGCGCGCTTGATTTATGGCGGCGCCCAAGTTGGTTTAATGGGCACCGTGGCCGACACGGTGTTAGCCCATGATGGACAAGTGACCGGCGTCATGCCAGGGTTTATGAGTCAGCAAGAACTCGTCCATCCAGGTTTAACCGAAATGATTAAGGTTGATACGATGTCAGCGCGTAAAGCCAAGATGATTGAACTGGCAGATGTGTTTATCGCATTGCCGGGTGGTCCCGGTACGCTGGAAGAAATGAGTGAAGTTATTTCATGGGCGCGAATTGGGCAACAAAATGGTCCCTGCATTTTTTATAATGTCGCAGGCTATTATGATTTGTTACAACAATTTTTAGCCCACATGGTCAGTGAAGGTTTTTTAACACAGGTCGATTTTGAAAAATACTTATTTACCGATTCGTTCAGTGTGATGGCATCCTTTATCAAGGATTACCAACCGCCGAAGATTCGTGAATACTAATTGCTAGGGTTTGAGTTGGCCGGGGGTCACTTAGGCCCTTCTTTTACGCTTTTTGGCTGCTGGCTGTTTCACGATTCGGATTTTATGTTACAATTTAACAAGCAAATATACGTTCTCGTAAAGTAGGTAAATTTATGTATGAATATTTAAAAGGTTTGGTGACGGCGGTTAGTCCGTACTATGTCGTCTTAGAAGTTCAAGGCGTCGGCTATCAATTGCAAGTTGCTAATCCGTATCGTTACACCGAATCAACGACCGATATCGTTCAGATTTATGTCTATCAAGCGGTTCGTGATACGGATATCACGTTATTTGGTTTTTACGATCTAGATGAAAAGCAAATTTTCCAAAAATTAATCAGTGTTTCTGGAATTGGTCCTAAGAGTGCCTTGGCCATCTTAGCCAATAGCGATCATTCTGGGTTAATCCAAGCGATTATGAATGATGATGTGAGCTATTTGACCAAGTTCCCTGGGGTTGGCAAGAAGACTGCCCAACAAATTGTCTTAGATTTAAAGGGCAAGCTCGGTGATTTGGAACAAACCGAAACGCTCGCTGGTCAAACGGCTATCGATCTTGGTACGCCTGGTGAATCACCAGAATTAAACGATGCGTTAGCGGCGTTAACCGCGCTTGGGTATTCAGCCCGCGAAGTCAAAGCGATTACCAAAACACTGGCTGATTTCAATGCACAAACTACGGATCAGTACTTACGTGAAGGTTTACGCTTATTAATGAAGAAATAAAGGAGGACTAATGGATGGCAGAAGAACGAATTGTTTCCGCAGAAAACGAAGATTTCGCAGAAACAAGTATTGAAAAGACGTTACGGCCACAAGTCCTCGCGCAATATATCGGTCAAGACCGGGTCAAAAATGAGTTGGCGGTTTATATTGAAGCCGCTAAAAAGCGGGAAGAGTCGTTGGACCATGTGCTATTATATGGCCCGCCTGGTTTAGGTAAGACGACCTTGGCGATGGTGATTGCCAATGAACTGCATGTTCAGATTCGGACGACGAGTGGGCCAGCAATTGAACGGCCTGGCGATTTAGTCGCATTGTTGAACGAGTTACAACCTGGTGATGTACTATTTATCGATGAAATTCATCGCTTGCCGAAAGTGGTCGAAGAACTACTTTATTCGGCGATGGAAGATTTCTACATCGATATCGTGGTCGGACAAGGGCCAACTGCGCACCCGGTGCATTTTCCATTGCCACCGTTTACCTTGATTGGCGCAACGACTCGGGCCGGTTTATTGTCGGCACCGTTACGTGATCGTTTCGGAATCGTCGAACATATGGCATACTATGATGAAGATGATTTGGTCGATATCGTTGAACGCTCGGCAGATGTCTTTAACATGGCCATTGTCCAAGAAGGCGCGCATGAGATTGCCCGTCGTTCGCGGGGGACGCCGCGGATTGCGAACCGCTTATTAAAACGGATTCGCGATTACGCTCAAGTGGCGGACCAAGCGGCAATTGATCAAGCGATTGCCGACCATGCGCTTAGTCAACTACAAGTCGATGTACGTGGCTTAGATAGTATTGACCGCAAGATTCTCCAGATGATGATTGACTATTATCATGGCGGTCCAGTCGGTCTAAAGACGATTGCGGCTAATATTGGTGAAGAAAATGAAACAATCGAAGCCGTTTACGAACCGTATTTGTTACAGATTGGGTTCTTAAAACGGACACCGCGGGGACGTGTTGTGACGCCCGCTGGTTATGAACATCTCGGCATTCCCTATTCAGAAAATTAGAAAGAGGTTACACAATGGTTTCAACAGAAGATTTTGATTATAATTTACCAGAAGAATTAATTGCTCAAACACCGATGATTGAACGGGCAGCGTCTCGTTTATTGGTGATGGATCACAAAACAGGCGCACTAGAAGATAAAGTTTTCTACGACATTATCGATGAATTAAATCCCGGCGATGCAGTTGTCATGAACAATACGCGGGTCTTGCCAGCACGTTTATACGGTGTCAAACCGGATACGGGTGGCCACGAAGAAGTCTTGCTTTTAAACAACACGCATGACGATGAATGGGAAGTTTTGATGAAGCCAGCACGCCGGGCCAAAGTCGGCACCGAAGTTGTTTTTGGTGATGGTCAATTAAAAGCAGTTGTGACCAAGGAACTCGAACACGGTGGCCGCATGATCGAATTTAAGTATGATGGCATCTTCATGCAAATTCTAGAAGCCTTAGGCGAAATGCCTCTACCACCATACATCAAAGAAAAATTAGACGATCCAGAAATGTATCAAACCGTTTATGCTAAAGAACCAGGTTCAGCTGCCGCACCAACTGCTGGCTTCCACTGGACAGAAGAACTCTTGCAAAAGGTGCAAGATAAAGGCATCAAACTCGTGTACTTAACGTTGCATGTTGGGTTGGGAACTTTCCGGCCTGTTTCAGAAGACAACGTGGAAGATCACAAAATGCACAGCGAATTCTACCGTTTAACAGAAGAAGCTGCTGCAACGTTGAATGAAGTTAAACAAAACGGTGGCCGCATCGTGGCAACGGGGACAACCAGCATTCGGACGCTAGAAACAATTGCGACGAAGTTTGATGGTGAACTCAAAGCTGATAGTGGCTGGACATCAATCTTTATCAAACCTGGTTATCAATGGAAAGCTGTTGATGCATTCATCACGAACTTCCATTTACCAAAATCAACCTTAGTGATGTTGGTCGCTTCATTTACCGGTCGCGAAAACATCTTAAATGCTTATCAACACGCTGTTGATGAACGGTATCGTTTCTTTAGCTTCGGCGATGCCATGTTTGTTAAATAATTCGACAAAAATGAGGTGGCAGCATTGATGTATTTGAGAAAAGCAACGTTTACAGATTTACCGCGGATTTTAGAGATTATCGAACATGCAAAGGCCGCCTTAAAGGATCGCCAAATAAATCAATGGCAAGCAGGTGAACCTAATCAAACTCAGTTTGAAGACGAGATTCGCCAAGAATTATGTTACATTCTGATGGCTGACCAACAGGTGATTGGGGTCGCCTCAATTCTAGCAACTGAAGATCCTGGCTATGCAGCAATTACCAATGGTCAATGGCAATCTGGTTCGACACCTTATTTTTCAATTCACCGTGTCGCACTCGATAGTGCCTTCCACGGCCAACATCTCGGGACACAGTTTTTAACCTTATTGGTGACCGCTGCCAGTTTACGAGGCGCACATGATTTACGCATCGATACGCACCCTGATAACTTGGCGATGCAACATATGATTCAAAAAGTAGGCTTTCAATATCGTGGTGACATCTTCATTGCAAACGGTCCGTCACCGAAACGCTATGCGTACCAATTATTACTGAACCAACAATAATCCTAGAATTGGAGTCGATTAAATGGAACCAGCGATCAAGTATCGTTTAATCAAGAAAGAAAAACATACCAGGGCGCGCCTTGGTGAAATTGTGACACCACATGGCACGTTTAAAACACCCATGTTTATGCCAGTTGGGACCCAAGCCAGTGTTAAGACAATGGCGCCTGAAGAATTAAAAGAAATGGGTGCCGGCATTATTTTATCGAACACCTATCATCTCTGGTTACGACCTGGGGAAGACATCGTTGAAAAAGCCGGTGGTCTTCATAAGTTCATGAACTGGGATCGCGGTGTGTTAACCGATTCTGGTGGTTTCCAAGTGTTCTCACTTGCGAAATTACGGGATATCAGTGAAGACGGTGTTGCCTTCAAGAGTCATTTGAGCGGCGAAAAACTGTTCTTATCTCCTGAAAAAGCAATCCAAGTCGAAAATGCTTTGGGTGCCGATATCATGATGAGTTTCGATGAATGTCCACCATTCTTTGAAAGTTATGACTACGTTAAAAAATCAGTTGAACGGACATCACGTTGGGCTGAACGGGGCTTGATTGCGCATCAAAACCCAGCAACACAAGGTCTATTTGGGATTGTCCAAGGGGCCGGCTTTGAAGACTTACGCCGCCAAAGTGCGCGCGATTTAGTTGGGATGGACTTCCCCGGTTATTCAATCGGTGGCTTATCAGTTGGTGAATCAAAAGGCGAAATGAATCGCGTGCTTGATTTCACAACACCAATGTTGCCTGAAGACAAACCACGGTACTTGATGGGCGTCGGTTCGCCTGATGCCTTAATCGATGGTGTGATTCGCGGTGTCGATATGTTCGATTGCGTGTTGCCAACCCGGATTGCCCGTAATGGGACAACAATGACCTCACAAGGCCGATTAGTGGTTAAGAATGCGAAGTACTCAGAAGACTTCCGCCCACTGGATCCTAAGTGTGATTGTTATGTCTGCAAGAACTACACCCGCGCTTACATTCGCCACTTGATTAAAGCGGACGAAACGTTTGGGATTCATTTAACGAGTTACCATAACTTATACTTCTTGATTAATTTGATGCATCAAGTGCAAGATGCCATCGAACAAGATAATTTATTGGAATTCAGAGAAGCGTTCTTCGAAGAATATGGTTACAATGAAAAGAACACTCGGAATTTCTAGTGAATCACTGGAAGTTGCTTGATAAGTCTGATAGAGTTAGTAATAGACAAAATTGAAAAGAGGTTTTTTAAATGGCAAACTTTGTGTTAGGTGCCGGCGGTTTTAATCCCAGTTTCTTCGTTATCTTAATTTTAATGATGGCAATGATGTATTTCATGGTAATGCGCCCACAAAAGAAACAACAACAAAAACACCAAGAAATGGTGAACCAAATGAAAAAAGGCGACGCAGTCATCACAATCGGTGGTTTACACGGTGTGATTGATTCTGTTAATACAGATACTAAAATCGTTGTCTTAGATTGTGACGGCGTTTACCTCAAGTTTAACTTGAGCGCAATCCGGACAGTAACACCAACTGCTTCAGAAGCCGCAACAGTGGTTGAAGAAGAAACGGTTGAAGAAACAAAAGAAGATACAAAATAATTCAGAGAGCGCTCGATTGAATACTTCAACCGAGCGCTTTTTTATTTGCATTATATAGTAAATTTATTATCAAATGTAGGCTTTTAAAAGATAAATCGCCTTTAACTAAGAAATAAAATTTGTAATTATAATCACAAAACAGTTTACAAACAACTCAAAATGCGCTAAACTAACTTTGTTAAATAAATCACAATAGTTAATTGGCATGGAGGGAATCGATATGGTTAAGAAAGCAGCAGTTGAAACGGTTGAAAACACAGTGAATGAAATGGTCACCGATTTAGTGACGCGTGCACAACGGGCATTAGCAATTTTGGAAACATTCGATCAAGCCAAGATTGATAATATTGTCCATCAAATGGCGATTGCTGGGTTAGACCAACATATGACACTCGCTAAGATGGCGGTTGAAGAAACTGGCCGTGGGATTTATGAAGATAAAGCCATCAAGAATATTTTTGCAACCGAGGAAATTTGGAATGCGATTAAAGACAATAAAACAGTTGGTGTGATTGAAGAAGATCCAGAACATGGCATCACTAAGATTGCAGAACCCGTTGGTGTCATTGCTGGTGTAACACCAGTCACGAATCCAACCTCGACGACGATTTTTAAAGCTGAGATCGCGATTAAAACGCGGAATCCAATCATCTTTGCTTTCCATCCTAGTGCGCAACGTTGTTCGGCTGAAGCATTGAATGTCATTAAAGCTGCAGCGGTTAAAGCCGGTATGCCAGCAGATGCACTCTTATATATCGAAGAACCAAGTATTGCAGCTACCCAGGCTTTAATGAACCATGAAGGGGTCGCAACTGTTTTAGCAACTGGTGGTCCTGGGATGGTGAAAGCCGCTTATTCAACTGGTAAACCCGCACTGGGGGTTGGGGCTGGGAATGCGCCAGCGTATATCGAAGCTTCGGCGAACATCAAACAAGCCGTCAATGATTTAATCCTCTCGAAATCATTTGATAACGGGATGATTTGTGCTTCTGAACAAGCCGTAATTGTTGATGCTGAAATTTATACGGCAGTGAAGAAGGAATTCCAAGCACAAGGGGTTTACTTCGCTAAACCAAGCGAATTATCAGCACTCAATGACGCAGTAATCGACCCAGATAAGAATGCGGTCCGACCTTCAATTCCAGGCCAATCTGCTGCTAAAATTGCCAAACTAGCTGGGATCGATATTCCAGAAGATACGCCAGTTTTAATTGCTGAAATTAAAGGTGTTGGACACCAATATCCACTCTCACATGAAAAATTATCACCCGTACTTGCGATGATTAAAGCTAAAGATCGCGAAGATGGCTTGCAACTCTGTGAAGCAATGCTAGATCTTGGTGGTCTTGGGCATACGGCTTCGTTGCATACAACGGATGAAGCTTTACCACTCGAATTTGCAAAACGGATGAAAGCATGCCGGGTCTTAGTGAATACACCATCAGCACAAGGTGGGATTGGTGATTTATACAATGACATGTTACCATCATTAACCTTAGGCTGTGGGTCATACGGCCATAACTCAATCTCCCACAACGTTTCAACGATCGATTTGTTGAACGTGAAGACGCTAACCAAGCGCCGGAATAACATGCAATGGGTGAAGTTGCCCAGCAAAATCTATTTTGAAAAAAATTCAGTCAACTATTTAGAAAAAATGGCGGACTTGCATAAGGTTTTTATCGTCGCTGATCAAGGGATGGTCGACTTAGGTTACGTGCAAATTGTTGAAGACGTCTTGGCGCGCCGCACAGATCAAGTGCAGGTCCAAGTATTTGCCGATGTCGAGCCAGATCCATCAACCGATACCATTTATAAAGGCGCCGAAGTGATGAAACGCTTCAAACCCGATACAATTGTTGCTATTGGTGGGGGCTCAGTCATGGATGCGGCCAAAGGGATGTGGTTATTCTATGATTCAGAAGATGCCGACTTCTTTGGCGCTAAGCAAAAATTCTTAGATATTCGGAAACGGACTTACAAGTTCCCAAACCTCGATCGGACGAAACTAATCTGTATCCCAACCACTTCTGGAACGGGTTCTGAAGTAACGCCGTTTGCGGTCATTACTGATAGTGAAACGCACATCAAATATCCATTGGCAGATTATGCGTTAACACCAGATGTGGCAATTGTGGATAGTCAATTCATCGAAAGTGTGCCACCCCGCGTGGTTGCGCATACTGGGATGGACGTTTTATGCCACGCGACTGAAAGTTACGTATCAGCGATGGCGTCAAATTATACAAAAGGGCTCAGTTTGCAAGCCATTAAATTAGTGTTTGATAACTTACAAGCGAGTTATGCGGGCGATAAGACAGCTAAAGCCAATATGCATGATGCGTCAACAATGGCGGGAATGGCGTTTGCCAATGCGCTATTAGGTATCAACCATTCACTGGCGCACAAACTGGGCGGCGCGTTCAATTTGCCGCACGGATTGATGATTGCCATTACAATGCCGCATGTCATTCGCTATAATGCTAAGACACCAACGAAACGGGCACTCTGGGCTAAATACAGTTACTTCAGAGCAGATGAAGATTATGCTGAAATTGCACGTTATCTCGGTTTACCAGGTAAAACGACTGAAGAACTGGTGGCCGCTTACGCAGATGCTGTGACTGCATTGGCGGAAAGTATCGGCATCAAGATGCGTTTACGTGATAATGGCGTGACAAAGGCCGACTTTGATCGCCACGTTGATGATTTAGCAGAACTGGCATATGAAGATAACTGTACGGTAACCAATCCAAAAGAACCATTAATTAAAGAATTGAAAGGGATTCTCGAAGCAGAATTCTAGCAAATTGACCAAGTGATTTGCTAGAATAAGTGGTTTGAGAAGCCCGACCACAAATTTAAGGCGGTAGACTGAAACAAATCGGTCTACCGCCTTTTTTTGTTGCTGAAAAGAGATTAATTTTTTACTATTTAAGGGACTAAATTGAAGCTTAATGGTATGAAAATTATTACAAATAAGGCATAATAGAAAGTAGACATTCATTTAGTTCAGGGATAACTAAGAAAAGTTTGTCGACAAACTTGATTAAGGATCTGGATGGCAATGACACCCAATAAAGAAGACTATTTAAAAATTATTTTTGAACTTGGTGGCGACGCAAAGAAAGTTACCAATAAGGAAATACTAGCGGGATTGAACGTTTCGGCGGCATCAGTCACGGAAATGGTCAATAAGTTAGTGAAGGAAAACTACGTCAACCACACACCTTACCAAGGAATTCAACTAACAAGTGAAGGCGCCCGCGAAGCAGCCCTATTAGTGCGCAATCATCGGTTATGGGAAGTTTTTTTAGTCGACAAGTTACATTATCAATTCAATACGGTGCACCCAGAAGCAGAACAACTCGAACATGTTACTAATCACGACTTGGCTGAACGGTTAGCTGATTTCTTGGGGCATCCAACGCGTTGCCCGCATGGTGGGATTATACCCAATGCCAAGGGGGAATTCGAACAACAAAGTCACATCGCACTTGAAACATTACAAGTGGGTGAAACGGCGATTATCGATCGCGTATTGGATGATAATGACTTATTAAAATATACACTGGAAATCGGCTTGTCAGTCGGTGACAGTGTGACGCTCCAAAAGGTTGGCCTCTTCGAAAGTCCGTTGACTGTTTTTAATAATACGAGTCAAACAGAAATCCAAATCGGCCTCAAAGCGGCACAACACATCTTTGTGACGCCACAAAATTAATTTATATGAAAGTGGTGTGAGATATGCACACAGATTTAGCAGCACTCTTTATTATTTTTGGTGGTTCCGGGGACTTAGCCCAACGGAAATTATACCCCGCATTATTTAATTTATACCGGAAGGGTTATTTAAAAGAACACTTCGCTGTCATTGGAACAGCACGGCGGCCATGGACGGATGATCATTATCACGAAATCGTCATGACAGCTTTGGACAACTTTGATGAAGATCAAGCAACTAAAGAAGCTTTCGTAGGTCATTTCTATTATCAATCACATGATGTGACGGACGCCAAGCACTACGAAACATTAAAGGCTTTAGCAAGTCAGTTGGATGAACAATACGAATTACACCAAAATCGGATTTATTACATGGCCATGTCACCACGGTTCTTCGGGACAATCGCAAGTCATCTCGGATCAGAAGCGCTCCTAACGGCGGATGGCTTTAACCGGTTGATTATCGAAAAACCATTTGGTCGCGATTATGAAAGTGCTAAGGCGCTTAACCAAGAATTGACGCAAACCTTTGATGAAGACCAAATCTACCGGATTGATCACTACCTTGGTAAAGAGATGATTCAAAATATCGTTGCTTTGCGTTTTGGGAACGGTCTATTGAGTGGTGTATGGAATAATCAATTCATTGATAACGTCCAAATTACGTTGGCTGAATCAGTAGGGGTTGAAGAACGCGCTGGCTATTACGAAACATCGGGGGCCTTGCGCGATATGTTCCAAAACCATATCATGCAAGTGATCGGAATGCTTGCAATGGAAGTGCCGGTTAACTTTACGGCAGAAGATGTGCAACGTGAAAAAACACGTCTTTTCAGAAGTATTCAACCTTACTCACCAGCAGAAATCAAACAAAACTTTGTGCGCGCCCAATATGCTGAAACATCGGTGGATGGCGAAAACAAACCGGGGTATCAACAAGAAACCAACGTTGCGCCTGATTCACAAACCGAAACATTTGTCGCTGGGAAAGTGATGATTGATAACGAACGGTGGTGTGGCGTACCATTTTACGTCCGGACCGGTAAACGATTGGCACGTAAAGAAACGCAAATCAATATCGTCTTCAAGAAGACTGGCGTCAATATTTTTGCTGATGATAAGTCAGATCGTTCAGCAATGGCACCTGATGTCTTAACAATCTATGTCGAACCGGAACAAGGCTTTTCATTAACGATTAATGGTAAAGAAGTCGGTCAAGGATTCGCCTTGAAACCTGATCAATTGGCTTACCAATATGATGAACAGATGTTGGCTGACAGTCCAGAAGCTTATGAACGTTTGATTTTAGAAGCGCTCAATGGGGATGGCACGAACTTCACACATTGGCATGAATTAGCCGCTTCATGGCAATTTGTCGATGCGATTCGTGAAGTCTGGGATGCGGATCAAACGCCACTACCAGGTTACTCAATCGGTTCAATGGGGCCTAAAGAAGCAACAGATTTACTGGCAACAACAGGGGCCGAATGGATTTTTGATCCCACTCAAAATAATTAAATTAAACAAGTCAGCAAAGTCTGTGTATGAGATGCTCATGCCAGGCTTTTCTTATTGAAAGAAGTACGTCATCAACGGGTAACTTCTGAGCATTTACAGCACTTGACGAATTGGCGACGGAATCGCCGATTTGGCAAGTGAGGTAAAGCGGAAGAAGTTGTTGATAAAAGCACGTTAAAGGAAGAAGTGCGTTAATTCGCGGTTAGCCTTTGAGCATTTGCCTAATCAGACGGATAAGCGCCAAGGGCGATTATTTGGCTGATGTAGCAAAGCACAGAAGGTTACGAATTAAAAGCACGTTAAAGAAAGAAGTGCGTCAAAAGCGGAACAATGTGCCTGAAAAAGCATGTTGAAAAAATTAAGGAGGGGTAACATGGCAGAGCTGTTCAAGATTCCATTAGAAAATGATACGAGTCGCAAAATCATTCACATTGATATGGACGCGTTTTACGCATCGATTGAAGAGCGTGAACAGCCCGACTTACGCCAAAAGCCCCTCGTGATTGCCCGTAATCCGAGTGATACTGGTGGCAAAGGGGTCGTGACGACCGCGAACTATGTTGCCCGACAATACGGTGTGCACTCGGCGATGAGTGCGCAAAAAGCAGCTGAACTGATTCCGAATCACCAAGCCGTTTTTAAGGCGCCCAATTTTCCGCTTTATCAATCGGTCTCGGAACAGATTCACACGATTTTTCATACGGTAACCGATAAGATTGAACCGATTGCTTTTGATGAAGCGTACCTTGATGTCACGGAAAATAAACTCGGCTTGGCACACACAATTGATGTGGTCGCCTACATTCAAAAAGAAATCCTTAAAGAAACCCAACTCGTCAGCTCGGCGGGGATTTCGTACAATAAATTTTTAGCAAAGATGGCATCGGATTACCGCAAGCCAGCGGGGCGGACACTCGTTTTGCCGGAACAAGCGATTGCCTTTTTAAGTCGCTTGCCAATTGAAAAATTCCGTGGGGTCGGTAAGAAAACGGCGCCGCGAATGCAAGAACTCGGGATTTTAACGGGGGCGGACTTGCTTGAACAATCAGAAATGATGCTGATGCAAAATTTCGGCAAGCTTGGCTACGGCTTATATCGGCACGTGCGCGGCATCGATAATCGCCCGGTCGCCTACCAACGTGAACGCAAATCAATTGGCAATGAGAATACTTACGGGCAACCCCTAATCAGTGAAGAGCAGGTGCAAGTTGAGTTGAAGAAGTTAGCGATTGAACTTGAACGGCGTTTACGCAAGAATCAAAAACACGGTTTGACAGTTGTTTTAAAAGTGCGGAATCGCCAATTTGAAACTATTACTAAGCGTAAAACATTTAACGAATATGTCGGCAAGGCAGCTGAACTCGAGGCGATCGCTTGGGAAATTTGGCAAACCATCGGCCATGCAGAAGATGGCGTGCGCTTGCTCGGGATTACGGTGACTAACTTGGCACCGCAAACATTTGAAAACATCACGTTACCGTTATACGATTGGGAGCGTGAATAGTTGAGTTTCCTTTGTTTTTGTGCGCTAAAACCGATATACTATTAATAACTATGTAAATCTGATAAAGGGTGGTGGCGTTGAGTGGCAACTAAGCATGATCAAATTTTAATGTACATCGAAAATTTACCAATTGGTGACAAGATTTCGGTGCGCTCAATTGCCAAAACACTCTCGGTAAGTGAAGGAACGGCTTATCGCGCAATTAAAGCGGCAGAAAATAACGGCCTGGTCAGCACAATTGAACGGGTCGGTACCATCCGCATTGAACAGAAGTTAAAGGGGAAGATTGAAAATCTGACCTTTGAAGAAATCGTTCAAGTGATTGACGGCGAGGTCCTTGGTGGCCGCGCTGGTTTAGACAAGTTGTTGGACAAATTTGTGATTGGCGCGATGCAAATCGATGCCATCACGCGCTACATTACGCCAAAGTCATTGATGATTGTTGGTGATCGGACGGATGTGCAACGCTTAGCACTTGAAAACGGGGCCGCTGTTTTGATTACCGGCGGTTTTGGCACTTCGGCGGACGTCATTGCATTGGCCAACGACTTGGCTTTACCGATTTTGCAAACTGCCTACGATACCTATTCGGTGGCGGCATTGATTAATCGGGCGTTGACCGATCAATTGATTAAAAAAGAAATCATAACGGTGGCTGATATCTACCACCCACTTGCTGAAATCCACACGTTACATGCTAATCAAACGGTAGCCGACTACAAGCAATTGAGTGCGGCGGTAAAACAATCGCGTTTTCCAGTCGTCAACGAACATATGCGCCTCGTTGGGATTGTGACGGTGAAGGATATTTTAGATAAACCGGCCACGATGACCTTGGATAAAGTCATGACCAAGGAACCCGCGAGCGTTAAAAAATACATGAGTGTTGCCAGTGTCGGCCATTCAATGACTTGGAATAGTTTAGAAGTGATGCCAGTGGTGGCGGACAATTTAGAACTAGAAGGGTTAATTACCCGGCAAGATGTCATGAGCAACATGCAAACGGCGCAACGCCAACCGCAAGTCGCCGAGACGTTTTATGATCAGATTGTCGAACCACTGCGTCCTAGTGAAACTGTCCCAGACTTTTATACGGCGGCATATGAATATGAAGTGACGCCCCAGATGACGAATAACTTAGGGACAATTTCGTTTGGTGTACTGACCGAAGCGGTTTCGGCAGCTTGTCAACAAATGCTCCAGACGCAACATCAGCGCTATTCAATGATTGAACAGATCAACCTCCATTATTTACGGTTGATTCAAATCGACACGCAGATTCAGATTTTACCACGCTTGCTCGAAATTGGACGGCGTTCAGCTAAAATCGATGTCGATGTTTACGCCAATCATGTGATTGTGGCTAAGGCCCTCGTCACTGGTCAACTCTTAGAAAGAGGTTAATAAATGACAACTCCAGAACAAATTATTGCTAAAATTGAAACTTACGATACGATTATCATCCATCGTCATGTCAATCCTGATCCTGATGCGATTGGCTCACAAGTTGGCTTAGCTGAAGTACTGCGTAACAGCTACCCAGACAAGATGATTTACCAAGTCGGGAGCGACACCGGTAACTTGGCATGGCTCGCAAACGTTCAAGAAATTGAACCGGCTGCTTATCAAGGTGCATTAGTGATTGTGACTGATACAGCCAACTCACCTCGGATTAGTGGTGAGACGTTTAACTTAGGCGCTGAATTAATCAAAATTGATCATCATCCCAACGATGATCCTTATGGGGATTTAAACTGGGTGTTACCTGATGCCTCAAGTACCTCAGAAATCATTATTGACATCGTCAATAACAGCGAAGGCCACTTACAATTCAATCAAGCAGCTGCGCGTGTTTTATATGCCGGGATTGTTGGTGATACGGGGCGCTTCATGTTTAATTCAACCAGTCCACATACCATGGAATGTGCCGCCCAAATGATGACGTTTGATATTCACCATGATAAGCTCAATCAAAAGATGAACGAAATCACGTTGGAACAAGCCAAATTACAAGGGTACTTATTCGATCAACTTCAAGTGAACGACCAACAAGTCGCCTACTTAGTGGTTGATCGCGCAACCCAGGACCGGTTACATGTTGAACCGCAACAAGTACACTCGATTGTTGGAACACCCGGTCGTTTGAAAGGGGTATTAACGTGGGTCATCTTCGTGCAACAAGCAGATGACACTTACCGCGTGCATTTCCGCTCAAAGGGCCCAATCATTAATGAACTAGCGAAGCAACATGATGGCGGTGGTCATCCACTCGCTAGTGGCGCTAAGGCAGCTGATCAAGCTGAAATCGACATAATTATTGCAGAATTATCAGCGCTAGCCGCGCAGTACACTGAATAGACGCAGATCCAGATTTACCGGATTCAAACAATAGAAAGCAGGACTTTATGGATAATCAATTTACACAATTTAATCTAAAACCCGAAATCATTGCGGCTTTAGACGACATGCACTTTACAAAACCCACGGCGGTTCAACGGCGTGTGATTCCAGCCATCAACGCTGGTAAAAGTGTTATCGGTCAATCACAAACGGGGAGTGGGAAAACCCACGCGTTCTTATTACCCCTTTTAAATAAACTGGTGCCTGAAAAAGACGAAGTTCAAATCGTCATCACAGCCCCAAGTCGCGAATTGGCTTACCAAATCTATACGGCTGCCGAATTAATCACTCAACACATGACGGGGGATATTCGGATTGGTCGTTATGTTGGTGGGACTGACAAGCAACGCCAAATCGAAAAACTCGAACAACATCAACCACAGATTGTGATTGGGACTCCTGGTCGAATTTTAGATTTAATCAAGAGCAAGGCGCTTAAGATTTATACAGCGAAGATCTTGGTCATCGATGAAGCGGATATGACACTTGACATGGGCTTTTTGAAGCCAGTTGATGACATCGCTAGTCGTTTGCCAGAAGACTTACAAATGATGGTCTTCTCAGCAACCATTCCTGATAAGTTACAACCCTTCTTACAAAAATACATGCACAATCCTGTGATTGAAGAAGTTAAAAACGAAACTGTGATTAGCCCAACAATCGACAACTGGTTAGTGCCAACGAAGGGGAAAGCCCTCAACCAAACCATTTATTCATTATTGACGATGGGCCATCCTTTCATGGTCTTGGTTTTCGCTAATACGAAGAGCAAGGTTGATGACATCCACCGTTATTTACAATCACAAGGCTTGAAAGTCGCTAAAATTCATGGCGATATTCCACCACGCCAACGTAAACGGATTATGAAAGAAATTCATAACTTAGACTATCAATATGTTGTGGCAACTGATTTAGCGGCCCGCGGTATTGATATCGAAGGGATTAGCATGGTCATTAATGCTGAAGTCCCACGTGAAGATTTAGAATTCTTCATTCACCGGGTTGGTCGGACTGGTCGGAATGGTCTTAAAGGAACCGCGATTACGCTTTATGGTCCAGATGATGAACAAGCCGTTGCACAAATTGAAGCAATGGGCATCAAGTTCACACCAAAGACATTTAAAGATGGCGAATTGGTCACATCATATGATCGGAACCGTCGTAAAAAACGGGTAGCTACCACGCATGAATTAGATGTCGGCATGAAAGGGATGGTCAAAAAGGCCAAACTTAAACGCAAACCCGGTTATAAGAAAAAGATTAAAGCAGCCATTAAACAAGATGCACAAAAGAAACGCCGGATTGAACAACGACTTGAATTACGTGAAAAGAAACGTCAAAACAAGAAGCAAAATAGCTAGTTAATTCATAATCGAGGTGGCTGTGATGCATGAAAATGACTTACAATTACTGAACTGGTTATCGTTATCCGAAGAAGCACGGCGCGCTAATTTTGGCCAGGTGTTGCGCTACTTTGTTAGCCCGCTGATTCCAATTGAAGCGATTCAGAGTGAGACCGCAACGATTGGCACTCAAGTATTTCAAACTTACAGTGCCCGGCTAGCTGGGCAGCAGTTTATTTTTATCCCCGGCCAAGCTAATGTGCAGTTGGGATGGCAAGCAGGGGCAGCCCACTTAGCACCGAGTGAGTGGTTTGCACAAACTAAACGTACGTTACCAGTTGATCAAGGACTCGTTTGGGCGACGCAAGCGGATGTCGATCAATACGTTGATCAGATGACATCAGAATATCGGATTGTTAATATGGCACCGATGTTAGTGGCACAAACACCAATTTCAAGTGAGTGGGTACTCCAAGGCGAGTATGAAACGACAACAGGACGTTTTAATGGAAACCAACTAGTTGGGCGTCAGTTTTTGGCGGAAATCCAAAATACCTTGTTTCGGGCGCGGCGGGAACAAAATTCAGCTGAAACACTTGAAAGTGCGCACCTAATTTTACAAGCGGGTGGGCGACCAGATTGTTACCAAGTGTTTGAAAAAACTAATGGTGACGAAAGTGAACTACGCCAGACATTGCGGCGGCGCGGTTTTGATCTGGTGAGTGTTGATCAGTATGAATGGCTTAAAGGTGCAGGGAGTAAGACGTTGTGGTTAAGTGGTAATCACTTACCACGACCGACTCAGCGCCAGCAGATGCCATTTGGGTTACAAGCAACAGCCGCTGACGGTTATGAACTTACTCAAGATCCACTTGTTTATAAGGGTGGTGCTTGTGTGACAGGGGGACGGTATAGTTTGGAACAATGGTTGCCTGAAGCACCCGCCTATGAATCTGGGATTCAAACGGCGGCATTGGGCAATCCGACGCTTCAGTGCTACTATCGGCCTGCGATTACCGTTACCTTGGATTAGTTGACAATTCAGCAAATCTTTTTTATACTTTGGAAGTGTTGGGATATACGCAACGAACTGACGGAGACAGGAACGCCTTTCTAGACTGAGAGAAGGTGCCGCCATTGGTTGACGTGCTCCCCAACATCACAAACAATTCAATAAACTCATAAAGAGGTTAACGACTAACATCGTTGCAATCAAGGTGGTACCGCGCTTTTGCGTCCTTGAAATTGCAGCGGTGTTTTATTTTTTTGAAGGAGCAAACATGATGAAAAAACTAACCAGTGCGCAAGTGCGCCAAATGTTCTTAGATTTCTTTAAAGAAAAGGGTCATGATGTCGAACCAAGTGCATCGCTTGTCCCAGATGATGATCCGACATTATTATGGATTAACTCAGGGGTTGCGACCCTAAAGAAGTATTTCGATGGTCGCGTTGTACCTAATAATCCACGGATTACCAATGCACAAAAGAGTATTCGGACCAACGATATTGAAAATGTTGGGAAGACTGCTCGTCACCATACTTTCTTCGAAATGCTCGGCAACTTTTCTGTCGGGGACTATTTCAAAGAAGATGCGATTCCATGGGCTTGGGAATTCTTAACCAGCGACAAGTGGATTGGTTTCGATCCTGAAAAATTATACGTGACGGTTTATCCTAAAGATCAAGATGCGCACCGGATTTGGCATGAAAAAGTCGGTTTGCCAGAATCACACATCATTGAAGTTGAAGATAATTTCTGGGATATCGGTGAAGGCCCCTGTGGCCCCGATTCAGAAATTTTCTACGATCGTGGTCAAAGCTTCAACAACGTTAGCGAAGATGATCCTGAAAACTATCCTGGTGGCGAAAACGAACGTTATCTGGAAGTTTGGAACATCGTGTTCTCAGAATTCAACCATTTACCAAACGGCGAATATGTTGAACAACCCCACAAGAACATTGATACGGGGATGGGCCTCGAACGACTTGTTTCAGTGATTCAAGAAGCCCCAACCAACTTTGAAACAGATTTATTCATGCCATTGATCGAAGCGACAGCTAAGATGAGTGACCACAAACAATACGGTCAAAATGCAGCTGATGATATTTCATTCAAGATTATCGCAGATCATGCGCGGGCTGTGACGTTTGCAATTGGTGACGGTGCAATGCCGGCCAATGAAGGTCGCGGCTATGTACTCCGCCGTTTAATTCGTCGGGCCATCTTAAATGGTAAGAAACTCGGCATCAACGACGCTTTCATGTACAAGTTAGTACCAATCGTTGGTGAAATCATGCAAAGCTATTACCCAGACGTATTAGCACAAAAAGAATTCATCGAAAAAGTCATCCGTTCTGAAGAAGATCGTTTCCGTGAAACCTTGAATGATGGTTTACGTTTATTGAACCAAACGATTGACAGTGTCAAAGCTGCTGGTCAAAGTGAAATTGCTGGGGCAGATGCTTTCAAGTTATTTGATACGTATGGTTTCCCAATCGAATTGACAACTGAATATGCCGAAGATGAAGGCTTAACGGTTGATCAAGCTGGTTTCGAAAGTGAAATGGCACAACAAAAATCACGTGCACGTAATGCCCGTAGTGATGAACAATCAATGGGGATGCAAAACGAACTTTTAATGGATATCAAAGTGGAAAGTACCTTCACTGGTTATACAACGCTTGAAACAGAAAGTAAGTTAAGCGTCATCTTACAAGATAATGCCGAACAACAAACGATTAAGAGTGGTACGGCGCAATTAATCTTCGACCAAACACCATTCTATGCTGAAATGGGGGGCCAAGTTGCTGATCAAGGGATCATTAAGAACCTAGCTGGGCAAGTAGTCGCTAAAGTGACTGACGTGCAATACGCACCAAACGGGCAACCATTACACACCGTTGAAGTGCTCGAAGAAATGATTAGTGGTGTCCACTATGTCTTATCAGTTGATCCAACCTTCCGCGGTGGCGTCATTAAGAATCACACCGCAACGCATTTATTGGATCAAGCCTTGCGTGATGTTTTAGGCGAACATACGCATCAAGCTGGTTCATTGGTTGAACCTGACTACTTACGGTTTGATTTTACGAACCTCGGTCAAGTCACACCAGATCAATTAGCCACTGTGGAAAAAATTGTGAACGAAAAAATTTGGGCTGCACTACCTGTGAATACTGTTGAAACCGATATTGAAACAGCTAAACAAATGGGGGCCATCGCACTCTTTACCGAAAAATATGGTAAGACAGTCCGAGTGGTTCAAATCGGTGATTACTCAATGGAACTTTGTGGTGGGACGCATGCTGCTAACACTGCTGATCTTGGTCTATTCAAGATTACGAGCGAATCTGGGATTGGTGCCGGGACGCGCCGGATTGAAGCCGTGACTTCAAAGGCAGCCTTCAAGTATTTGAATGACAAACAAGCCTTATTAAATGAATTAGCTGGTGAATTGAAAGTTGCTCAAACCAAGGATTTACCTAAGAAGATTCAACAATTACAATCTGACTTAAAAGCAGAACAAAAAGAAAACGAACAACTCAAAGCAAAATTTGCCCAACAACAAGCTGGCAATGTTTTTGAAAATGTCGAAACAGTTGGTCAATGGCGCTTAGTGGCTGCTGATGCAAAAGTTGCCGGAATGAACGAATTACGACAATTAGCGGATCAATGGCAACAAAAACAAATTTCAGATGTCTTAGTGCTCGCAACAGTTGCGGGAGATAAGGTTAGCTTGATTGTCGCGGTCGCACCTGATGCGATTAAAGCGGGGATTAAAGCCGGTGATTTGATTAAACAAATCGCACCACTCGTTGGTGGTGGCGGTGGTGGCCGTCCAGACATGGCCCAAGCTGGTGGGAAGAATCCAGCTGGGATCGCAGATGCTTTGGCAGCTGCTAAAACAGCTTTAGCGAACGCTTAACTTATAACGGGATTGTCGTCAATTTTTTATTGATTGCAATCCCGTTATTTTTTTGTTCTTTTTGTTAATCAATTTAGCGAAATGTGTTATAGTTATCTCTCATCCGCATTCTGCTAAGAGAGGGGAGAGTTGTACTTTGTCCTGTTTTCGAGTAGAATATGGTTGTATAAGTAGCGAAAAGTTGAGGTGTTGAGAGATGAATCTAGATAAAACAGTCCATTTTGATTTTGGTAAAAATAGCCCCAAGAATGTTCATGAAACATTAACGACGGTCTATCAGACATTAGAAGAGAAGGGCTACAACCCAATTAATCAGATTGTAGGTTATCTGTTGTCCGGTGATCCAGCATACATTCCGCGCTATAATGATGCTCGTAATTTAATTCGCAAGCACGAACGTGATGAGATTATCGAGGAATTAGTTAAAAATTATTTGGATAAGGAAACGACGAAATAATGCGCTTAATGGGATTTGATGTAGGATCAAGAACGGTTGGCATTGCGATTAGTGATCTATTGGGCTGGACAGCTCAAGGGGTCGAGATTATTCGCATCAATGAAGATGAATCAGAATTTGGGTTAGACCGCGTCAAGGAATTGGTTGCAGAACATCAAGTGACTGGTTTTGTTTTGGGGTTACCCAAGAATATGAATAATTCGATTGGGCCACGGGCGCTTAAAGCGCAAGAATACGGGGCAATGCTGAGTGAACTTTTCCCAGAGATTCCGGTTGATTACATCGATGAACGCCTAACAACGGTTCAGGCTGAACGCATGTTAGTGGAACAAGCAGATACGTCACGTAAGAAACGGAAGCAAGTGATTGATAAGCTTGCTGCGGTGATGATTTTGCAGAACTACTTGGACGCGCACGGTCGCTTAACACAAGGCTAATAAATAAAACAATTAAGGAGTTTTGATGAATGACTGAAGATAACAAGAACATCCACCAAGATGAAGAACAACAAATTACACTAATCGACGACCAAGGTAACGAGGAATTATACCAAGTGCTCTTTACATTTGATTCAGAAGATTACGGTAAATCATACGTGCTATTGTACCCAACAAGCGCTGAAGAAGATGAAGAAGTTGATATCCAAGCTTTCTCATTCACATCAGACGATGCAGGCGATGCCAGCAAAGGTGACCTATTCCCAATCGAAGACGACGAAGAATGGGAAATGGTTGAAGAAGTACTAAACACATTTTTGGCAGACGACAACATGAAATAAGTGCGTTCAAACCGGTTATACTTTGAGGACTAGCATAGTCCCGTGAATGAGCGACGAAGTCGATCGTTTGCGGGACGTAGCTAGCCGCAGAAGTATGGTTTGAAAAGTACGTTAAAGAAAAGAAGAGCGTCATCAACGGGGAACTTCTGAGCATTTGCCTAACTTAGCGAATTGGCGATGCAATCGCCGATTTGATAAGTGTAGCAAAGCACAGGAAGTTGTTGATGAAAGCACGTTATCACCATCTATTTCAAAAAGGGTCCCGATAGCAATTAATTAAATTGCAGTCGGGACCCTTTTTTTATGTGGAGAAGGTGTGGGTTGAAATGTGCTTTTTAAAGCTGACTCTTGTGCTTAGCTTCGTATCGCAAACGACCGACTTTGTCGGTCATTCACAACACTGTGCTAATGCTCAGAGTCAACCCGCTTTAAACGCACTTTAAACGTGCTCTTACAGGCATATTTCTGCGCTTAACTAAATTTGCCAAATCAGCGATTACATCGCCAATTCGTCAAATCCAGTTAATGCTCAAAATATCACCGCCTGTAGTCGCACTCTATAACAATTTCTTCGCTTTTTCCGTGTTAATAAAATGCAATTTAGCGAATTCGCCTAGGTAATCGATGCCACCTTGTGCGAGTAAATCTGCGGCGATTTGGTTAACTGCTTGATGATTGCCGAGCGGAATTTGGCGGCCCGCTTTTTTAGACAGTTCAAGCATTGATAGGTTGGCTTGGTGGCGCGCAATGATTGAAGCGGCAGCAACGGCGAGGTGAAATTGTTCCGCCTTGGTTGAGAAATAAACGTTCTCGCGTAAAACAACCGGTTCATTCTTCAAATAGTTGTAGTAAATGCCGCGTGGTTCGAATTGATCAATGAGGATGCCAGCGGGTTTTTCGGGTTGGATTTTTTGGAGGACTTTGAGGAGTGCGAAATTATGGCTGATGGCCTTCATTTTTTCGATGTTCATTGTGGCGTGTACTTCATTGTATTTCGGTGGCATGATGTTGACGATGTGATAGGGGAGTTTAGCCATCATCTTGATTGCCATCTGATCGATTTGTGCATCGGTTAGCGTTTTGGAATCCGCGACGCCTAGGCTATTGACGAACGCCAGATTTTCTTGGCTGACATAGACGGCGGCGATGGTCAGCGGACCGAAGTAGCTTCCGTTACCAACTTCATCTGAGCCTAAAACGGACCATTTGGCAAAATCAGCTGGTAAAACATCGCCTTTGGCGGCTTTAGGCTTAGTACGGCTAGCAGATTTTGCTTTGCTAGGGGTAGCGGTGCCCCACTTAGCAGCTTCTCGTTCGGCACTAGCGCCTTGGAAAAGTACTTTGCCAGATTTATAGCCGGTAATGCTTAGTCCATTGGCTTGGTGCGCAAAAACGGCCCCCGGCGGTAGTTGACGGTTGGTCGGATAATTTTTTTGAATAGTAGTTAATTGTGAGGGTGTCACTTTAATGACTGCTTGCATACGATTGGCTCCTTAATGAGTGGCAAATGAAGAGATTCGGAGTAAAATTGCCACTTTCCCTTATTTCATGATAAAATAGTTCAGTTGAACTAGCAAATAAAATTAGAGTGCGACTGCAGATGGTCATACTCTGAGGATTAGTAGCATACCGTGAATGACCGGCAAGGCCGATCGTTTGCGGTATGAAACTAACCGGAAGAGTATATCTGCAGGAGTACGTTAAAAAAAGAGTGCGACAGCAGGCGGTTATATTTTGAGTATTAACTGGATTTGACGAATTGGCGATGCAATCGCCGATTTGGCAAATTTGGTTAAGCGCAGAAATATGCCTGCAAGAGCACGTTTCAAAAATCAGAGTGCGCAATAAGCTGGGTATCTTCTGAGGATTAGCATAGACTCGTGAATAAGCGACGAAGTCGATTGTTTGCGAGGCGTAGCTAACCGGAAGAAGATGGCTTATGGAGCACGTTTCAGAATACTTTATCCAATCAATCATACACACATCCACGCCACAAAACGCGTATCTAAGGGGAACTCATGTTAAGTCTAATTATTATCTTAATGCTGTTATATGCCATTTACACAGGGGTCAGACGGGGGTTTATCATGCAAGCCGTCTACACGATTGGCTACTTTATCGTCTTTTGGATTGCCAAAGCGATGAGCCAAACACTAGGGCCTAAGCTAAGTTTAATGGTGCCATACCCATCGGCAACTGAAGACAGCTATTTTGCATTTTTCCAAAAGAGTATCGGGTTGTCACTCGATGATGCGTTTTATATCGGCGTCGCCTTTGTCCTCGTGATGTTTATCGGTGGCTTGTTGGTGCGCTTCATCGGACTATTGTTGAATTCATTGACTTATATGCCAGGTTTGAAGCAATTTAACAAGGCAGCCGGTGGACTTTTGAGTTTCTTGGTCGTTTACGTGGGGCTCTTTTTGCTCCTCTACGTGCTGGCTTTAGTGCCAGTCGATGGCTTACAGAAGACATTGGAAAACTCGACAGTTGCGCGCGTCATTGTCTTACACACACCAGTCCTCACCTCTCAAGTGACGAGCTGGTGGATTGCTGGCTAAAATGGATAGTGCAGTTGGGGCTGACGGAAGTCGCCCCTTTTTTAGAAGGAGCTAACTTAAATGAATCATAAAATATTACAAACACTAGAATACGATAAAATTAAACAAATGCTTCAAGGCCATGCCATCACGGCGTTTGGTCAAGAACAAATCACACAATTAACCCCCGCTAACGATGCGGAATTGATTCAAGAACGCTTGGACCAGACCAAAGATGGGGTCGATATTGAACGGCTAAAAGGTGGCATTCCTTTGCCACAGTTAGATAATATTCGTCCGCACCTGAAACGAATCGAAATCGGTGCGACTTTAAACGGTACCGAACTCGCGCAAGTTGGGCGGGTTTTACGTGCGACTTCTGCGGTTGTGCGTTTCTTTGATGACTTAGAAAAAGATGAATTAACCTTAAAGGCGTTGCCAGACTTAGTTGCCCAATTGGTGACTTTACCGCAACTAACTGAAAAGATTAGAAGTTCTGTTGCTGATGATGGCGCCGTTTTAGACACGGCTTCAACCAAGTTGCGTGGCTTACGGACTGGTTTAAAACAATTGGAAGGCCAAATCAGATCGCGGATGGCAAGTTATACACACGGTGCTAAAGCTAAATATCTGAGTGATCCGATTGTCACGATTCGAAATGACCGCTATGTCATTCCTGTTAAACAAGAATACCGTGGCCAATTCGGCGGCGTTGTGCATGATCAGAGTGCTAGTGGTCAGACCCTTTTCATGGAACCACAAGCCATCATGGAATTGAATAACCGCTTGCGCCAATTACAAATTGAAGAACAACAAGAAATTGAACGGATTTTGGCGGAATTATCGGAAGCCATCATGCCAGAACGCCACAATATTTTAGCCAACGCTGAATTATTGGGGCAACTCGATTTCGTCAATGCTAAGGCTCAACTTGCTAAAGCGTTGGAGGCCACTGAACCGCTGATTAATTTAGAAAACCATGTTGAACTCAAACAAGCACGGCACCCATTAATCGACCCAGCTAAAGTCGTTGCTAATGACATCGCGATTGGGGCGGATTATCAGGCCATCGTTGTTACGGGTCCCAATACCGGTGGGAAAACCATTACGTTGAAAACCTTAGGCTTAGTCCAAGTGATGGCCCAATCTGGCTTATTTATCACTGCGCGTGAGGAGAGCCAAGTCGGCGTCTTCTCGGATATTTTTGCTGATATTGGTGATGAACAATCAATTGAACAGAACTTGAGTACGTTCTCAGCACATATGGAAAACATCATTCAGATTCTCCAACATATCGACGATCGTAGTTTGGTCTTGCTCGATGAATTGGGGGCAGGGACTGATCCACAAGAAGGGGCCGCTTTAGCCATCGCTATCTTGGATCAAATTGGGATTGTTGGCGCTGATGTCGTTGCCTCAACCCATTATCCAGAATTGAAAATTTACGGTTACAATCGGCCACAAACGATTAATGCTAGCATGGAATTCGATGTGGCTACCTTACAACCAACGTACCGTTTATTAATTGGGGTGCCTGGTCGTAGTAACGCGTTCGATATTTCAACGCGCTTAGGGTTACCAAGCTCAATCGTTCAACAAGCTAAACAATTGATGAACGATGAAAGCCAAGATTTAAATAATATGATTACCGATCTCGAAAATCAACGTAAGGCAGCCGAAACGGAATACCAAGCTTTGCGGCATGAATTAGCAGAAGCGACTGACTTGCATCAACAGTTATCAACTGCTTATCAACAATTCTTCGAAGACCGTGAAACAGAAATGACGAAGGCGAAAGAAAAAGCGAATGCGATCGTCGAAAAAGCTGAAGTTAAAGCAGACAAAGTGATTACCAAGTTGCGGGATATGCAGATGAATCAAGGCGCCCAGATTAAGGAAAATCAATTAATCGATGCGAAGTCGGAATTAGGGCAATTGCACCAAGAAACAACCTTGAAGAAAAACAAAGTATTGCAACGGGCAAAACGACGTCAAACCCTTAAAGAAGGCGATGATGTTTTAGTTACTTCATACGGTCAACGTGGGACATTAGTCCGGCAAATCGATGCCAAGAACTGGGAAGTTCAAATGGGCATTATCAAGATGAAGATTGCTAACGAAGACCTTGAGAAACAAAAAGTCGTTGAAGATAACCGACCTCAACGGCATGTGACAACTGTCAACAGCGGTGGAGCGCGGTATGTTAAAGCCCAACTTGATTTGCGGGGCAAACGCTACGAAGAAGCAATGGCTGAAGTTGATCAATATGTCGATGCGGCCTTGTTAGCGAACTACCAACAAGTGACAATCGTCCATGGGAAAGGGACCGGTGCAATCCGCCAAGGTGTCCAGGACTACCTAAAAGGCAATCGCCAAGTCAAGAAATACGAATACGCCCCAGCAAACGCAGGCGGCAATGGCGCAACAATCGTAACATTCAAATAGAGTGCGGAAGCAGGCGGTTATACGCCGAGGATTAGCATAGGCAGACGAATGACCAACTTGTTGGTCGTTTGGCTGGTGTAGCTAACCGGAGGAGTTTGCCTGCTGGAGCACGTTTACGCCCCCAATCCAACCAGTCCTTTCTGGTTTTGATTGGGGGTGTTTTTTTAGGCTTGTTAAATTAAACGGGGATAAAATAATCCGTTTGTAACGAATAATAAGCGAGTTAAGTTGTTATTTACGCCATATAGGAGTATCATGATAAATAATATGTTTTGTACAATTGAATGGAGGGCGAAGAATAATGGTTGAAGTATTAACAGATAAAAATTACGAAGAAGAAACAAAGAGTGGCGTTGTCTTGACAGACTTCTGGGCAACTTGGTGTGGTCCTTGTCGGATGCAATCACCTGTTATCGAATCATTGGCAGAAACTAACGACAAAGTTAAGTTCAGTAAAATGGATGTGGATGCTAATCCAGAAACGCCTGCTAATTTCGGAATTATGGCGATTCCAACGTTAGTGGTTAAAAAAGATGGTCAAGTTGTTGAAAAAATTACTGGCTTCCATAATAAGGAACAACTAGAAACGATTTTGGCACAATATACCGACTAATTATGAAAACACCTACTATTTAGTAGGTGCTTTTTTTATGTGACAGCGTGTGACAAAAATGTTAGTGGTTGTTTAATAAACGTTGTGGTAACTTTAATGATGAACAAAATGATGAAAATCAAAAAGAGAGAGAAAGAGATGGTGAAAAAATGGGTCAAAAAATACTTAATTTTTGGAATAAACCGGCCGTCAATTTCATTGGCAAAACCATAATTTATTTTGTTATTCTGCTAATTCTACTTTATTTATATGATTACAGTGGTATCGGTAGTCCTAAATTTATCTACAATGAATTCTAATGAAGGAGCGTCGTTAAAATGAAAAAGAATATCATTCAACAAATTGATGCGATTGCAATTGACCAACCACAAACTGTGGCTTATCAATTAGGCACGACGCAACACACTTACGCCGACTTAAAGGCTGCTTCAGACCGGATTGCTCATTTCATTCAAAGCCAAGACTTGCCAGCTAAAGCACCGGTGATTATCTTCGGTGGTCAAAACTTCGAGATGGTAGCAACTTTTCTAGGTGCTGTTAAAGCAGGCCATGCTTATATTCCGGTGGAACAACATTCAGATCCAGCGCGGATTAAACAGATTGAATCAGTCGCAACGCCGGCTGCTGTCCTATCATGGGCTAGTGAAACAGCAATTGATGTTAATATGCCCGTTTTCGCAGAAACCCAATTGACAGATGTGATTGCAAACGGAGCAACCGATTATGATGCTAGCCAAAGTGTGCAAGGGAATGAGAATTTCTACATCATCTTCACGTCAGGGACAACAGGGTTATCTAAAGGCGTCCAAATCAGCGAAAGCAATTTACAAAGTTTCGTTGACTGGGCCAACCCAGCTTTCAACGTTGCGGATAACAGCCGCGTTCTAATTCAGGCCCCATACTCATTCGATTTATCAGTCATGGATTTATTTCCCGGGTTATGCTCAGGTGCAACCCTCGTCGTTTTAGAAAAAGCTGTGACGGACAACTTCAAGACGTTATTTGAAGTCTTGCCAACTCTTAAGGTGAACGAATGGGTTTCAACACCATCTTTTGCAGAAATCTGCTTATTATCACCAACATTTGATAGTGAACATTTCCCAGAATTAAAACAATTCGTCTTCTGTGGGGAAGAATTAACGCATCAAACAGCAACGAAGTTAATCGAACGTTTCGGTGATGCGCAAATCTTCAATACTTACGGTCCAACCGAAGCAACGGTTGCGATGACTAGCATCGAAATTACGGCGGAGGTCTTAGCGACTTACGACCGACTCCCAATCGGCTACACAAAGGCTGATACTCAAACTGTCGTAGTGGACGAACAAAATAATCCAGTCGCAGTTGGTCAACCTGGTGAACTCTTAATCAGTGGCCCAAGTGTTTCAAAAGGGTACTTGAATAATCCTGAAAAAACAGCTGCAGCCTTCTTCGAAAAAGACGGGCAACGCTTCTACCATTCAGGCGATTTGGTCACCCAAAACGAAGATGGCTTGCTCTTTTATAAAGGGCGGACCGACTTCCAAGTTAAGATGCACGGTTACCGGATTGAACTAGAGGAAATCGACCACCACTTAAGCCAATTAGCAGCCGTTCATCAAGCATGTACCGTACCGCGCTACAACAAAGCCCATCAAGTCACCCAATTGATTGCCTATGTTGTGCCAGCAGACGGTCAAGAAGCGGGCAATGATTTAACGAAGACGTTAAAAGCAGAACTCGCTGAAAATACGATGGACTACATGATTCCGCAACGATTTGTTTATCAAGAAAAATTACCATTATCCGTCAATGGGAAGATTGATCGTAAAGCGTTGATTAAAGAGGTTAATGGCAATGCCTAATTTACAACCGTACGCGAATCCGAACTACTTTCTCATTCTAGGTGCGGCGTTAATTCCGTTAGTGATTGGCTTACTTAACGGCAAACGTTGGCATGTTTATGAGACACTTGTCTCACTGCTCTTTTTGATCCTAATCTTTGACGGGGATAAGGTTCACCAGGGAATTGCCTTGATTGGTTACGTCCTGTTCGAAGGAGCACTGATTTGGGGATACACTGTCTATCGTCAAAAGCACAACAACACCTGGCTATTCGATCTGGCTGTTATCTTAGCGATTATGCCGCTAGTGATTGTCAAGTTCGTGCCATTCTTAAATCCGGGTAGTAATTCAATTCTTGGCTTCTTGGGGATCAGTTATCTGACATTTAAGTCAGTTGGGATGATTATGGAAACCCGTGATGGCAGTATTAAGAAATTTGAACCATGGTTATTCTTACAATTTATGCTATTTTTCCCGACGATTTCATCAGGACCAATTGACCGTTATCGTCGTTTCAAAAAAGATTACCTAAAAGTTCCTGATCGTGACCATTATCTCGACTTACTGGGCAAGGCAGTCCACAACTTCATGTTGGGCTTTGTGTATAAGTTTATGCTCGGTTACTTATTCGGGACCGTGTTACTCCCTAAAGTTGCGCATTTAGCAATGGCGAGTCGCGGTGGGTTCCTTGATATCTCATGGGGGCTTGTTGGTTACATGTATGTTTACAGTATGTATTTATTCTTCGATTTTGCGGGCTACAGTTTATTCGCTGTTGCGACAAGTTATGTGATGGGTGTTGAAACGCCAATTAACTTTAACAAGCCATTTGCATCAACCAATATCAAGGAATTCTGGAATAGATGGCATATGACATTATCATTCTGGTTTAGAGATTACATCTACATGCGCTTAGTGTTCTTCTTGATGAAACATAAGATTACCAAGAACAAGGTCCTCATTGCCAATCTCGGCTATTTAACACTCTTCTTATTGATGGGCTTCTGGCATGGGTTGACATGGTACTACATTGTTTACGGCTTGTTCCACGCCATCTGGATCATCCTTACCGATGTCTGGTTGCGTTTCAAGAAGAAACACAAGGATCACATTATCAGCAATCGGTGGACGAACTACTTAGCAATTTTTGCAACGTTTAACACCGTTTGTCTCAGTTTTCTAATTTTCTCAGGCTTTTTGGACCGGTTATGGTTCCACTAAGACCTACACACTAAAGGAGCGATTTAATCATGGACGTAGAAAATACAGTAGTAGAAATTTTAGCAGATTTAACAGGGAACGACGATATTAAAGACGATATGGATATGGAATTATTCGAATCAGGGACATTAGATTCAATGGCAACTGTGCAAATGTTACTTGAATTACAAGGCCAATTAGATATTGAAGTACCTGTTTCAGAATTCGATCGTGAAGCATGGTCAACACCTAACAAGATCATTGCTCGCGTAAAGGAATTGCAATAAAATGTTTAAACGTTTATGGCAAATTTTCGGCCCGGTTTTAGTGGCCGGTCTCTGCTTAACAGCCTTATTACTATCACCTCTTCGATTAGGACGACCTAGCGAAAAGACGTTGTCGACAGCGGCGACGTCATTATCCGCCAATGTGCTAAAAGGGGAAGCCATCAAAGATGCTGCATTTAACGACAACTACATTCCGATGATTGGTTCATCCGAACTATCCCGAATGGACGCGTTACATCCATCTGTTATGGCAAACAAGTATGATTGGCAAAATAAGCCATTCCTACTAGGGGCACCAGGGACTCAGTCATTGACCCACTTTTTATCACTTCAAGCGACTGGTAATCACTTGAACGGTAAAAAGGCCGTCGTCGTTATTTCGCCACAATGGTTTGTACCACAAGGGGTAAAACCTGAGATGTTCGATTTCTTCTATTCACCACTACAAACCAGTTATTTCTTAATCCACGCGAAGGATTCTGAAAGTACGCGGTATGCAGCGAAACGAATTCTAGAACTCACAAGTGATACAACCAACGGGGTAATGCGGGATGCATTGAAGAACAAAGCTTTAGGCATACCTTTAACGGAGACGCAAAAAGTATACATTAATAATGTGAAACGCCCAGCGTTACAACATCAAGATCAACTCTTCAGCCAATTATTCATTCGGGGTCGTGAACGCGAATTGCGTAAAGGCTTGAAGGTGTTACCAAAACAACCTGATAACATGCAACTTGATCAAGTCGCAACGGAATTAGGACAAAAAGTAACGGGTGATAATCCGTTTGGCATTCAAAATAGTTTTTACAAAAAACGGGTTAAACCCAATGTTGGTAAATTGAAGGGTGAACAAAGTCACTTTAACTATGAAAGTTCACCTGAGTTTGCTGATTTCCAATTGATGTTAGATTACTTCGCAGCCCATAAAGTATCTGTTCAATTCATCATTCCACCCGTTAATGCGCGTTGGGCCGCTTATACAGGGCTCTCACAAGCGATGTTGAATCGTTTTGATAAGAAGATTCAATATCAATTGAGAACGCAAGGCTTCAACAACATTGTTGATATGACTAACGACGGTAATGAACAATTCTTCATGCAAGATACGATTCATCTTGGCTGGCGTGGCTGGTTGAAAGTTGATCAAAAACTCCAACCATTCATGAGAACGAAAAAAGCAAAAGCAGTGCACTATGACATGTCAAACGACTTCTTAAGTCGCGACTGGCAAAACGTCAGCGGCAATAACGTCCATGACTTTGATTAGAGTGAGACAGAGCCGGTTATCACTTGAGGATTAACACGTTTAATATGCTAAGTATTCAAAAAGGGTAGGAACAAAATTTAATTTTGTTCCTACCCTTTTTTTATAGCACATGCTTATCTGTGTTTTCTATGCATTTCTCGTCGACTTGGTAAGTCTGCCACGCGGGTTCTTGTGTAGTGTGGTGTTTCTTCAGAAGTTGGCTTGTTTTCTGGTTCCACCGGTTCAGGAACAACTGGTGTTTCTGGAACGGATTCTGGTTCTAGTGTGGGAGCAGCCACTTCTTCAGGGGCTGCTTCAACAGGTTGTGTCATCACAGGTGCTGGTTCTTCTTCAACAGATTCTGATTCACTTGGTACAGATGCGACTTGTGATGCATCAACCGTTAAATGAATGGCTTCGACTGCTTCGTCTTCAATTGGTGCTTTTGAATCTGTTTGGACGAAAATCGTTACGTTTTTTTTATTTTCAATGGTTGCTTTGGCTTCAGTCACAATCCGCAATTGTTGTTCGAGGATTTGGGCAACGAAGCCGGCTTCTAATTGGAAGTCAGGAGTATCGAAATCCGCAATCCGTGAAGCGACAATCGGGCCTGTTAATTCGAAGAAGTATTGTTCCTTCTTCTGTTTCTTAAGACTGAGATGGCCGAAGTTGATTTGTTCGAAGAAGGCACAGAGGTCTTCGAAAGAATCGAGTGGGAATTGCAAAGCGAGTTGCTTACCGGCCCAATAGCTGATGGCGTCATTTTCGGCCCCAAGAATTGATGGTAACAAGATATCCCGTAATGTTGCCTGTGTCAGATATGATGCAGTTTGTGGATTTTGGGCGAGTTGTTCATAGCGTGATTGAGTCACAGTGGCACTCCTTTATGGTTCGTTTTTTATAAGTACTCCTATTATACCGCGAAAACTCTTTATTTTTTATAAAAATTAACGCCAACTGTGAATTGCCGGCCGTGCCCGTTGTTTTAGTTGAATTTTGCACCGAAAAAAGAGAAAATAGAAGTTACGAGTGTATCCTGAAATGAAAAGAGAAATCTAATATGCAAAAACAACCCATTGGTTTTATGGATTCAGGTGTGGGGGGCCTAACCCTCTTAAAAGAGGCGCTTAAACGTCTACCCAACGAAGACATGGTCTTTATCGGGGATCAAGCGCGCCTACCATATGGTGAAAAGCCGGCGGAAACCGTGCGCAAATTTGCGTGGCAGATGACCAATTTTCTACGGGGGCAAAATATTAAAGCATTGGTTGTCGCCTGTAATACCGCAACGGCGGCCGCCTTACCTGATTTACAAGCGCAATTGACGATTCCTGTAATCGGTGTGATTGCACCAGGTAGCCAAGCGGCATTGGCAACGACCCGTAATCGGCATGTCGGGGTAATTGCCACGACCGGAACGATTAACAGTGGCGCATATGCCTATCAACTAAAGGCACTCAAACCGGCGACACACGTCACGAGTTTGGCTGCGCCAACTTTTGTACCGATGATTGAAGCAAACCAATTGAGTGGCGAAACTGTGCAAAACACGGTTGACGAAACCCTCGCGCCATTAAGCGGGACGGGAATTGATACGTTAATTCTCGGCTGTACCCACTTCCCATTATTAACCGCGGCGATTCAAAAGACAGTTGGACCGGCAGTCACGCTGGTTGACCCCGCGCATGCCGCTGTTGATAGTTTGATTCAGGCATTACAAGATCGCAATCAGTTGGTGGCCGATGCAACAGCTGGGCAACTACACACCTATACGACCGGATCTGTAACCAATTTCGAAGCAATCGCGCGTCAATGGTTAGCAATCCCAACCCTTGAAGCCCAACAAGTTATCATTAAGGAGGAAAAAAACGATGGTCCGAATGAATAATCGTGCTGATAATGATTTACGGCCAGTGCAAGTCACTTGGCGTTTTCTAAAGCAACAACCCGCTTCTGTTCTATGGCAACGCGGTGATACCAAAGTGCTCGCTGCTGTTCAACCTACAGAAGGTTCCTTGCAAGTCAATGGCAATGGCATAACAGCGCACCAATTAGAATGGTTGCAAACGACATTACGCCCCTTATTGGCAACCGAAGCACTCACTATCACCGTAACCTGTCTTGAAGATGGTGGCGGCTTATTAGCAGAACTCTTCAACGCTGTTTATTGCGCACTAACCTTATTACCAAAAGGCAAAGGCCCCAAACAAGTCGCTGCAGCCGTCACAGCAGCGATGGTCGCTGGTGAGTCACTCGGTGACCCAGACGCCGCGGAAAGCGACCTAGCGACTAGCTTGGTGACGATGGTGGCCACACCGCAGGAACAAATCATCGCCCTTGAACTCGGCGGACAACAAGCAGTCAATAGTAGTGAATTCAACGAACTTATTTTACGTGCAAGCCAAGGTGTGACGCGAACCAATGATCAACGTCAAGCCAGTTTTGAACGCGCCGTTCAACCGAATATCCAAGTGGCTGATACCGATGAACAAACAATCGTGATTGCCACGAAGAATCCAGGTAAGGCCCGCGAATTCGAATCCGTCTTCGCAGCGGAAGGGATTCAAATCAAAACATTATTAGATTACCCAGAATTGCCAAACATTGATGAAACTGGTTCGACATTTGAAGAAAATGCTCGCCTAAAGGCGGATCAAATTGCAGCGATCTTACACTTACCTGTCTTGGCAGATGATTCTGGTCTAATGGTTGATGAACTAGGTGGTCGTCCAGGAATTTATTCTGCACGCTTCTCTGGTGATCATAACGATGCCGGCAACAACGCGAAGTTGCTCTATGAATTAACGGGTGTGCCTGCTGAAAAGCGGACCGCAACCTTCCATACAACATTGGTTTTTGCTAAACCAGACCGACCAGATGAAGATTTAGTCGTTGAAGGTAACGTGAAGGGCCAAATTCTAGGTATTCCTCGTGGGGATAACGGCTTCGGCTATGACCCACTTTTCTACGTGCCAGAATTAGATGCAACGATGGCCCAACTCACGGTGGAACAAAAAAATAAAATCAGCCACCGCGCAAAAGCAATTGAGAACCTAGAAGATAAATGGAAAGAATGGATCAAAGACTAGCGTGCGACGGCAGGATCACGTTTAGATTTGGCTGATGTAGCTAGCCGGAAGAATATGTCGGAAGAAGCACGTTTCAAAAAACAACGCCCCTTGGCGCCGAAAGGACTGTTTAGTATGCGTTTTGTTGTTGTGAGTGATAGTCATGGTGATCGCGATATTCTCGTGCAGTTAGTGGCGCAGTATCAAGATCAACCAGTAACCATGTTACATTGCGGGGATTCTGAATTAACAACCGATGATCCCTTGTTTAACCAAATGACCGTTGTGCAAGGCAATATGGATTTCAATGGTCAATTTCCAGCACAAGTTGTTGTCCCAGTTGCAAATGAACGAATCTTCTTAACGCACGGGCACTTGTATGGTGTAAATGGCGATTTAATGCGGCTTTTATTAGCGGCCCAAGAAAGCCAAGCTAATCTCGCGTTCTATGGGCATACACACCAATTGGCCTGTGAAATGCACGAAGGTGTGCTGCTCTTGAACCCTGGCAGCATTGCCCAACCACGGGGGCAGTTCCGTGACTTGAAAGGGACATACGCCGTTGTAGACGTCACACCTGACCAATATCAAATCCAGTACTACAATCGTCGGTTCGAACCCGTTTCGCAGTTACACTTTACATTTAAACGCGCCTAATTCTAAAGACTATCCAAAGTTTAGTAGCTATGGATGGTCTTTTGTGTTTGCTCTTTGTTACAATCTAAAAGTAGCATTAGTTTATTGGAGGCCAAGTGATGATTTCAGATGCATTTTCGAACTTATTATTAGAAAATAAAGAACACTTCTTAATTCCCGGTGAGGTTGTTGCGAGTGTTCAAGAAAGCAACTCCTTGGAACATGCGTTTATTCTACTAACCACGGTGAAATATTCGAGCATTCCCGTCTTAGACAACCATTCGAAGTTCAAAGGGATGTTGACGATGCCGTTAATTACCGAGACGATGCTCGGATTGAATAACCTCAGTTTCGAAAATTTGCGGAAGCTGACCGTTAAAGATGTCATGCAAACCGATGTCGTGACGATTAGAGATCCATATGATATTGAAGAAACGCTCCATCTCTTAGTTGATCACCCCTATCTGCCTGTGATTTCGGATGAAGGGGAGTTCACAGGGATTGTTACCCGGCGCGAAATGATGAAAAGCTTCAACCGAGTAGCCCATAATATCGAAAAAGAATACCAAATCGAGCCAATAACCACAGAAACAACCCAAAAAGGACAATAAGGGTGAAAAAAGCGTCTTCCAGACACCAACGAATAATGTTTGGAAGACGCTTTTTGTTTTGGACTGAATCCAGCTTAATTACTGGTATATCAACATTTGTAAGCAAAATTAAGTTAGACGTAATGACTTTAAAAAATCCATGATAGTAGGTCATAACTCATGAGTTGTGACCCCTTTAATATAAAACCAGTTTACACCATTATTTAAGGGCATACAAGTTTATTTTTCGTAATTATTCAAAAAATATATATTATCTAAACGTTGATATAATCGCATTTAAATGGATTTGTTCATAATATTTAAATTTCAAAAAAATTCGCGGACAAATATTTTATGTAATAAAGGTAATTATTAATAGAGGTCGCAACTCATGAGTTGTGAACCTCTTATATCGTTACATATTGTTCTTGGGTAATGATGGTTAGATGACTAATATTCACCCCTGCATAGGCATTCTTGGGAGTCTAGCCTAGGGGGAAGTAGTGATACCGTCAAAGTTATGCCTGATGAACATAGTCAAAATATCGAAAAATTATCATGTAACAAAGTTTTAAAGGCATTAGAACTGGGAGGAAATTTGATATGCAAAAGAGAGTCGTCCATCTAATTTTAGCAATTATTTTCTTAACCACTACAATCGTACAGTCATTTGGTAGCGCATTAGCGGTGGCTGTGAATAAGGAGACGGTGACAGCCAACACGACTTCTAAGATTGTGAACCCACGAAGCGCAATTGAAGGCGCGAGCTCAGTTTCTGAAAGATTAGCCAGTTCGTTGCAATCACAATCGACAAGCAGTACTTCAACAAGCTCAGATAGTAAGTCGAGTTCAAAGAGTTCTGATTCAGAATCGAGTTCAAGTATTTCTGAGAAAAAGGAAAGCGTTAAATCGACCACGAGTAAATCGGTGATTATTCAACCACGATACTGGCTTTCAGATTTGACTGATCCGGGCAGTGAATATCCAGACTTTTCGATTCCTTTATCTGGTCAAAACAACGTTACAACGATTGAAGATGTAGCTAACCCTGTTGATGGCAACGGTGACCAAATTGAAATTCCATATCCTTACAATGCTTTCCCGGTTTATATTCCTGGAGTTTCAAGTGAAACAGTGCATATGCCTGCTATAGATGAGTATGGATCGCTTGATGGCACGAACCTTAAATATGATGAAAATGGTCTAATTAAAGATAACTACATTGATTATAAAAAAGTGGATGTAAGCTGATTCCTGAGACAACTTTTAAGAGAGGGTATAATGAATAAATCATCTCTCAAAAGGAAGGAATTTTTACATGCCAACTCGTTACGACAAAGAATTCAAACAAAACATTATCAACCTATATAAGCAAGGCGAATCAGCTGCCCAACTGGCCAGAGAATATGGCATTGGCTATTCAACAGTTCATAAGTGGATCCAGGGCCAGGCCAAAACTCAATCCGGTAAATCGCCAGACGAAATCAAAGCGATGGAAAAGCGACTGGCTTCGCTGTCTGAGGAGAACGAAATCCTAAAAAAAGCCCTGGGCTTCCTTGCGCAGAAGTAACCAATATCTTTGATTACATTCACCAAGAAAGCCATCACCACCAGGTAACCAAGATGTACCGAATCCTCGGTGTTTCCAGAGCTCAGTATTATCGTTATCGATCCCCCAAACCTTCAAAACGCCGGGCCGAAGATGCGGGCTTGAAACAACGGATTCTGCGGATCTTTGCGGAATTTAAGCAGCGATACGGTGTTATGAAGATCCACCATGAATTGAATCTGGAACTTCAACCACTGCAGCTTCGGTGCAGTCCACGACGGATTTCCCGGCTCATGAAGGAACTGGATAGCCACTCCGTTACCGTCAATAAGTGGAAAGCGGCTTCGGCTTCCAAAACCAAGGTTGAACAGCGTCCCAACTTGCTTAAGCAGGATTTCTCGACCACTGGTTTAAATCAAAAATGGACCGCTGATATGACCTATATTCAAACGAAGCGTAATGGCTGGTGTTACTTATCAACCATCATGGACCTGCACTCACGACGGATTATCGGCTATTCGTTCTCAAAAAAGATGGCTACTGATTTAGTCTTAAAGACCCTTGAAAGCGCGGTTAAAAATCGAACCATTACTGGGGACCTGATTATCTATACGGATTTAGGATCACAGTATACCAGCGATGATTACAATCAACGTTTAACTGAGCTACATATCCGCCACTCATACAGCCGTAAGGGTTATCCGTATGATAATGCGCCAATGGAATCCTTTCACGCTTTCCTCAAAAAGGAATGTGTTTATCCAGTGCCGGTCTTTGAAGATTATGAAACTGCCGCTGCCGTCCTTTTTGAATATGTGCATGCTTTCTACAATAGGAAGAGAATTCATAGTTCACTGAGCTACCAGACCCCCTTACAAGTTGAAATTGCAACACTTACGAGCCAAATGGCCGCCTGATTTAATGCTTTCCAGGGTTCAAATAAGTTATTAATCGCGATTAATGATTTATTTGAGCTGTGGAAGGTAAACGCGGTTCTGAATGTCTCTTAAAATCTGTCTCAAATATTGACTTCAATCCATTGAACATCTTAGAGCGATTAAAGCACTATAATAAATAAAAACTATCCACAACCTGATTGGGAAGGGTGTGGATAGTTTTTTTGTGGAAACGTGCTTTTTAATTGCAACCCCTTCCGCTTAATCTAAAATGAGCCTTAATCTCAAAAGACGAGATTGAGGCTCATTTTTAATTAATACTCAGAGGCAAATCGCTTTAACAGCACTCTATGCTTTGTCGAAGTAGATTGTTGCGATTGTGCCTAGGATGATCATAGCGATGATGAGTGCGATGGGTCCTAGTAGTGCTGTGGCGGTTGTTAGGGCTGGCCAGGCTGGTGCGACGCCGGTTTGGGCAAGAATCCAGATGGCGGCAATGACAACGCCGAGCACACCGGCGTAAACGTATTCGACGAAGTGTGCTAATAGGTAGTGCATTAATTTAGCAACAATCACAGTTCCGATGACGGCCCCAATGATGAACGGTAAGAGGAGCGCGACGCTTTTGAACGCTTCTGTGGCTTGTGTCAAGCGTCCTGTGACGAGGTAGACCATTAAGTCGAGTAGTTGACTGACAGCGTGATAAACAGTGCCATATTGCTTCACAATCATGATCATGATTGACCCAGAGACGCCTGGGATGAGCATGAGTGATACTGAGAAGAAGCCGGCAAATAGTAACGTGCCAAAGTCTTGGAGGGTAGTGAGTTGTTTGATAGCGATGTCGGATTCAGATTGGTGACCACCAATCTGGGTGAGTAGTAGCATAATTGCGCCACAGACGATGGCGATTAACACTTTTTGCCAGTTGAGTCCGGCGAGTCTACGCCAGATGAATGGGAGACTGCCGACGACAAGACCGATGAAGAAACTGTATGCCGCTAGTGGATAAGCGGTGCATAACCAAAGAATGATTTTGGTGGAGAGTAAGACGCCGATCCCAGCGCCAATCCCGATTGGCCATAAAAAGCCAATTGCTTGGCGCCAATCTTTTTTGAATTGCGCGATAGCCGCCAGAAGCGGTTCGTATAGACCAACGATAACGGCGAAAATGCTGCCGGATAGACCAGGTATTACGAGTGCGACGCCGATTAGGGCGCCTTTGAGTGCGTTAATAAGTGGCATAAGCGGTTCTCCTTTTTATATGAGGGGACTTTTATTTGGTGGGAATTGTAACGGGTGTTGAAGGTAATGGGACACCAGCTTCATTCAAGGCTTGCAAGTAAGCCTGTAAGAAAGTACGGTTAGTGGCAGCTTGTTCGCCGTTAGTGGTGTGCATAACAATCTGGTAAGCAAGGACACCATCTGCGAGGGTGGTTACCCCGAGAATCGTAGGGCCATCTTGTATTTCAGGATGTTTGGGCACCAGTTGCACATTGACTTCATTGACGGTTGCCGCTAACAGTTGTAAGTCGGTGTCGGGTAAGATGCGAATGTTAATCAGAACACGCATATCATTGCGGGATAGGTTGCTGACGATCGAGATATTGCGGTTAGGAATGAAATTTAAGGTGCCATCGTAACTTTGAACTTGTGTGGTTCGTAAGCCAATCGCGTTGACGGTACCTTCTACCGTACCAATTTTAACCATATCACCCACATCGAATTGTTGTTCTGCGAGGATGAAAAAACCGGTAACGATATCGTTGACGAAACCTTGTGCGCCTAACCCAATGGCTAAACTGAAGATCCCAGCGCCGGCAATCAAGGTACCAACAGGAACGCCGAGAACGCTGAGTAGCGCATAGAGATAGAAGAAAATCACGAGGTATGAAAAAGCGTTGACCATCAAAGTATAAATGGTGTTCATGCGGTTACTTGAGAAACCATCAGTTTTGCGGTATTTTCTGAAGCTACGCTTAATGATGTATTTACCTAAGCGATTGATGAGGTAGAATAAAGCGGAGAGTAGGATAATTTGAAACAATCCAGCAACGAGGGTGCTGAGTAATTTATCCCAGTCAATTGAAGTGATGTAGCGCATAAAAATATTGGTCTGTTTCTGAACAGATTCGACCGGAGTTGGTGCGGCCGCTAATAAACGTGTGAACATGCGTGAAACTCCTTTTTTGTAGCATGTCTTTAGTTTAGCAAATGTCAGAAAAAATGGCACCTAATATAGTGAAGATAATTGAAGGTTAAGGGAAATAATGCTATTCTAGTCTTTAAGAGACAATGTAATAGATAACGAAGTAGGAGGAACAAATCAATGACGGGTGGTCAAATTGCGGCGCTAATCGCCGCAGGGGCTTTTGCGGTCCTAGTTGTTTTTCTAATAGTGATGCTATTAAAAGTCACAAAAGTATTAACGGATGTTTCTAAGACAGTAACGGAAGCCAACAAGAGTGTCACGGTTGTTACTGAGAATGTTGATATTTTATCTAAAGAAGTAGAAGGTTTACTCAGCAAAGCCAACGTATTGCTAGACGATGTGAACGGGAAAGTCGCTGACTTGGATCCTGTTTTCAGAGCGGCTGGCGAACTTGGCGAGAGCGTTTCAAGTTTGAATACGGCAAGTCGCAATTTAACGGAACATGTTACCAACGTTGGGCGGACAACCGCTAAGGCAACGGTCGCTTCGAAGGTTGGCGCAAGTGCATTAAGATTTTACCAAAATCGACGTCAAACAAAGGATAAGGAGTAATTCTCATGGCAAAAAAAGGACATTTTCTATTAGGTGTATTAGTCGGTGGCGCAGCAGCCATTGGTGCAACATTAATGTTAACTCCTAAGACGGGTAAGGAATTACAATCAAAATTAGTGGACTTAGGTGATGATTTAATGGATCGCGCACAAGACTACTACTATTTAGCAAGTGAAACAGCAGCAGACTTAAAAGACGACGCAAAGCTACACATGAATCGCGTCCATGATTATGCAAGTGATTGGCAAGACAATGCGTCTGATATCAAAGAACAAGCAAAAGCACAATTTGATGAAAAAACAGCAGACTTGAAATCACAATTTGGCGGCAGCCTTGAAGCTAGCCAAGAAGATTTCGACGATATCGTGATCGACGGCAAGAGTGCATTTGGCCAAGCCAAAGACGAAGCAGCCGCCGCTGTTGAAACTGTTCAAGAAGAAGTCACTGAAGATAAATAATCAATGAAAAAGCCCCCGCCAAGCCTGATTTAGCGGGGGCTTTTTTGCTTGTTTGAATTGACGACTAGTGCAAATTTTAAAAGTCGGTGTTATAATGAAAACATAGGAGAAGAGCCGTGCGACAACACGACTCTTCTCCACAGTCCGCTTAAGACGGTGGCATGGTTTATAGCAAAAATAACCGTAAACCTCCAAAGTTTAGACGGTTATTTTTTTGGATTAAATTTCAGAATCTCAATGACTAACATGGTAACCGAAATTGCCAACATCAGTGCGTTGAAAACCGACATGTTATCCTTTCTCAAGGTAACGCTTAATCAACATAGGCATCACCCCATTTCTGAGCGTTAGCCACCGTCATAAACTTACTGTTAGGATTACTGTAACATAGTTTGAATGGTTAACTACCATTCAACTGATGCAAATTTTAAGGGCCGGTGTTATAATGAAAGCATAGAAAAAGAGCCGTGCGACAACACGACTCTTCTCCACAGTCCGCTTAAGACGGTGGCAAGTTTTTGGTAAAAAATAACCGTGACTCGTCAAAGTTTAGACGGTTATTTTTTTTGATTAAATTTCAGAATCTCAATAACTAACATGGCAACCGAAATTGCCAACATCAGTGCGTTGAAAACCGACATGTTATCCTTTCTCAAGGTAACGCTTAATCAACATAGGCATCACCTCATTTCTGAGCGTTAGCCACCGTCATAAACTTACTGTTAGGATTACTGTAACATAGTTTGAATGGTTAACGACTAGGGATTATAAAGTTCTTTAAAACAAAAGGCAGGCGAAATCATTTTGTGATTTCGTCTGCCTTTTTTAATTAGTGCTCAGTTGCTGACCGCAATTAAGGGCACTCTTATTGAAACGTGCTGTTTCAAACTGCCTTTTCCGGTTAACCAAAAAACGCGAATCATGACGAAAAGCGTCATAATCCGCGTTTTTTGGTTAATCCTCAAAGCCAACCCGTTTGAATCAGCACTCTTAGAATGTTTGTAGTTCTTTTGTCATGTGTGTGAAGGCTTCTGATCCTGTTTCTGTTACGTGGACACAGTCTTCAATTCGAACACCGGCAACGCCTGGGATGTAGATTCCTGGTTCGATTGAGAAACACATGCCTGGCTTGATAATCATGTCGTTGCCTTCCATGATTGATGGGAATTCGTGTTCTGAAGTTCCAATGCCGTGACCTAGACGGTGGATGAAGTATTCGCCGTAGCCCGCTTTAGTGATGACGTCACGTGCAATCTTATCTAATTCAGCCGCTGTGATACCGGGTTTGATTGCTGCTTGGGCAGTTAAGTTTGCTTCAAGACAGACTTTGTGAATTTCGAGTGATTTCGCATCAGGTTTGCCAAAAGCAACGGTCCGCGTCGCATCACTCATGTAACCCTTATGCAATGTCCCAAGGTCAAAGAGCACGAGGGCATCTGGGGTTAAAATGTTGGCTTCGGGGCCACCATGGGGGTTAGCTGCGTTGATACCCGATTGTACGATGGTATCAAAACTCATATGCATAACGCCTTTGCGCATTAATGCGTATTCGATTTCTGCAACGATATCTTGTTCTGTTTTACCTGCTTTTAAGGCATTGAAACCAACTTCGAAAGCATAATCGGCTTCACGGCCGGCTGCTTCCATTAAAGCGATTTCTTCGGGTGTTTTAATTAATTTTAAGTTTTCCATGAAACGTGAAGCGTCGCCTGGGAATGTTGCGTCTGGGAATTGCTTTAGAATGGCTTCGTAACGTTGAACAGGAAGGTCGTCTTTTTCAAGTGCCCAACGTGTAGGGTTCGCATTCCGTTTCTTGATTTGATCTGCGATGATTGCGTATGGATCTTCGTGATCGAGATAGCCGTAAACGTCGAGTTTCCAGCCAGCTTTTTTAGCAGATTCAACTTCTAATTGTGGTGTAAATAGGAATGGGTCCTGATCTGCAAAAACAAAGAGGGCTAAGACCCGTTCTGCAGGATCACTTTCGAAACCAGTGAAATAGAGGATGTTGGTTGGATTACTGATGTAAGCCACATCCATATTATTCTCACCAAGCCAATTTTGTAATTGGGCTAATTGATTATTCATCTAAAGCACTTCCTTTACAATTGATATCACTAGTATATCACAACCAATGTAAACGGTAATGTAAACCACAAATGAAAACAAAAATGTAAATTTCATGAAAATTAGTGTAAACCGCTTGCATTTGCTTTAAATCTCTGTTAAATTAATCAAGAAGTAAAATGAAAACTGCTGAAAATATAATCTATTTTATTTTACAAATGAAAGGAATCATTTAATCATGGAAAAACAAACAATTACAATTTATGACGTTGCGCGCGAAGCCGACGTTTCAATGGCAACTGTCTCACGAGTTGTCAATGGTAACCCGAATGTGAAACCCGCAACACGTAAGAAGGTTCTTGAAGTTATTAACCGTCTTGACTACCGTCCAAATGCGGTGGCCCGTGGATTAGCAAGCAAGAAGACAACAACGGTTGGGGTCATCATTCCCGACGTTAGTGACATCTATTTTGCATCACTTGCTCGTGGGATTGACGATGTTGCGACAATGTACAAGTACAACATTATTTTGGCTAACTCAGATGAAAACAACCAAAAGGAAGTTCAAGTGTTGAATACCTTATTGGCAAAACAAGTTGACGGTTTAATCTACATGGGCCACAGTATTTCAGACGAAATCCGCGCTGAATTCTCACGTTCAAAGACACCAATCGTGTTAGCTGGTTCAATTGATCCAGACGAACAAGTGGGTAGTGTTAACATCGATTACGTTGCCGCTGTTAAAGATGCAACTTTGAAGTTAATCAAAAATGGTCATGACAAAGTGGCGTTCGTTTGTGGTAGCTTGAAATTCCCAATTAACAGCAAGTATCGTTTATGCGGTTACAAGGATGCCTTGAATGAAGCAGGCATTGCTTATGACGAAAGTTTAATTTTTGAAACAGAATACAGCTACAGTGCTGGTGAAGCATTGTTCAGCAAAATCAAAGCAACTGGGGCAACAGCTGCTGTTGTCAGTGATGACGAATTGGCAGTTGGTGTCTTGAACGGGGCAGTTGATGCCGGCGTTCAAATCCCAGCTGAATTCGAAGTTGTGACAAGTAACAACACGAAGTTAACTGAAATGGTACGTCCTAAGATGACGTCAATCTCACAACCATTGTATGATATGGGTGCCGTAGCAATGCGGCTTTTAACAAAGATGATGAACAAAGAAGACGTAAACGACAAGACAATCCTATTGCCATACAGTATCGTAGCAAGAGAATCAACAAAATAGAGTGCTATTGGTTGCGGTCAGCAATTGAGCATTAATAAAAAAATCCCGTTAATCCAGGTTTTAGGATTAACGGGATTTTTAGATTAAGCGGAAGTTGTTGCAAACAAGAGCACGTTTCCACCAATCAAAAAAGGCCTCAGTTCCAAACGATTTTAAATCGTTAGAACTGAGGCCTTTTTTTAGTTTAGTTCGTTGTCTCTGTATCTGTTGGATTGGTATTCGCTGTATAATTCGTACCGGTTGTAGTGCCAGTCGTAGCAGCAGTACCAGTTGTGTTTGCTGTGTAATTATTTGTCGTTGTTGCTGCGGTGCCACTGCGACGACTACTGTAGCCACTAGTTGGATTTAATTCATCAGCGGTGCTATAGGTAATTGAACCATAGCCGTTGTTATAACCTAAATAGTGGTTCCAGAAAGTTTCGTAGTTCCGGGCAGAACCGCCAATCCCGAATTCATAGCTAGTTGCTTTTGGCGTCCAGTTGTTATAAAGCGAGGTGACGGTTGAACCGTTCAAGTTCTGTGAGCTGCCGTTGATTGAAACCGTGCCAGGTAATTGACCAGTTAATTTCAAGACTTTGCTGCTTGTGACCGTACTTGGCTTTTCATGATCATCTTCCAAACGCATGAGGCTTGGGTTGATCTGATAAACGCTGTTGGCCAATTTTGACCAGTATCTTTCATTAATCTGGCTTGAGTTGTCAGTTAAGTTACGACCAGTACTGTCATAACCCATCCATGAAGCGAGGGTGATCCCAGGGGTACTCCCGATAAACCAGATATCGCGGTTATCATTTGAAGTCCCGGTTTTCCCAACTAAGTTGTTGGTATTAAAGTAGAGTTGATCGTAAATTGAAGTAGCAGTCCCATCTGTTAAAACGCCGGCTAACATTTGGTTCATGATGTACGACGTTGCTTTTGAAAAGACGCGTTTCTTCTTAGCGTGATGTTGGTAAACGACATTACCGGCGGGATCCGTAATCTTTTCAATCACGTAGGCGTCGGTATGTTCACCTTGATCCGCGAAGGTTGAAAATGCACTGGCCTGTTCTAAGACGCTGACCCCATCACTGGTCCCACCAAGTGAAATCCCCAGTTGACTGTATTCATCAGCGGTGAGGTTGATGCCCATCTTACTCATGTACTTAGAAGGATCTGTTGTGTTCTTCAAAGCGTTATAAAGGTTAACGGTTGGAATATTCAATGACTGGGCTAACGCTTCGTCAGCTGGAATGAATTTGTTCTGGATCGTGCCACCGTAATCGGTTGGTGCGTAATCCTTGAAGTTGGTCTTGAAATCGGCCAACATCGTTTTAGAACCAATCAGTTTCTGATCGATTGCTGGACCATAGACTAACAATGGCTTGATAGTTGAACCAGGAGAACGTTTGGTCAACATGTAGTTTGTTTGTTTGAGTGAGAAATCACGTCCGCCGACAAAAGAAATCACTTTCCCAGTGCGGTTATCTAACAAGACGCTCCCGTTTTGAACAGGGGACGAAACGGTCTTTTGTAACCCCGTTTCTTCGTCAGTAACGGTATCGGTATAAGTCCGTCCGAATGTTGCGCCCTGTTGGTGAACAACCCCTTGTATGGCATCGTAAATTTCTTGATCGATAGTACTGTGAATTTGATAGCCTTTAGTGCTGAGTAATTCAGTTGCTTGTGTTTCATATTGTTTGTAGAGATTTGGATCTTTGTTAAGTTTGGCAGTTGAAACATTGGCTTCTTTGGCTAACTGTTTGGCCATAATATCAGTTGCTTGTGTTTCAAGTAAGTTATAAACATAGCCATAACTCTTCGTTGTTTCGGCTGGATCGGCTTTTGGTTGGAATTCTTTGGTTAAGTCGACTTTCTTAGCGGCTTTGTATTCAGCCTTTGTAATGCGATCGTCACGATACATCCGGAATAACACGGTATTTTTACGATCTAGACCATATTTTAAGTATTCAGGATCTTTAAGGGTGCCGTCTTGATCATATGGTGTATAGACGGAAGGACTCTGTGGCAGACCAGCAATGTAGGCAGCCTCGGCTAGAGAAAGATCCTTAGCATTTTTGCCGAATAGGCCCAATGCTGCTTCTTGAACACCAGCGATATTTTGTCCTTTATTGTTACGGCCAAGAGTGGCAACGTTTAAGTAGTCTTGTAAGATTTCTTTTTTAGTGAAATACTTATCGACCCGCAAGGCGAGCAAGACTTCGGTTGCTTTCCGTTTAAGGGTTACTTGGGAGGTTAAAACCTGCATCTTAATCAATTGTTGCGTTAAAGTCGAGCCACCGGTTTGTGAACCAAACCCAGTGACATCGGAAATAACGGCCCGCAAGAGTGCTTTGGGGACAACCCCATCGTGTTTATAGAAATCCTCATCTTCGGTTGCAACAATCGCATCCTTTAGATAAGGGGACATCTCATGGATGTTGATGGGAGTCCGAATTAAGTCGGTTTTGATTGCGCCGAACTTATTGTTCTTGGCAAAGTATAAACCGGCTGCTTGATCGGTATTATCAAGTTGTTGCTTTAGCACTTGATAACTAGGAATTGGTTCGGATTTCATTAACGCAGCAAAATAGCCCGCGCCAATTCCAGCAGCGAGCGCCATACAGATTAAGCCAATTGAGATCCCATAGAGAAAAATACTCTTAATGGCTTCAAAGAAGACGTTAATCTTAAAAGAGAGTGGTGATTGGCTCAACTCTTGGATGTAGGCTCTTTTTTGTTCCTTAGTTGGTTGTGCAGAACGTTTATCGGGTAAATGGAGCAAATGTGCGAGTCTGTCTTTAGCAGATGTCAATAGCGTTGAGACCTTTTGTCTGCTCGACTGGAGCAGTGCTCGCCATCGACTGGAACGGTGCTTTGGATCATTCAAATAATAACGCCACCTTTTTTCTCATACTGTCCCATATTATATAATAGTTCAGCGCATTATCATACCCGATTTCGGATTTGTAAGACAAATGAAAAATATCCAGAAATGCACGGCAATCAATGAATATAGTGCAATTGGTTAACCAATTTGAATCAGCAGACACAAAAAGGGGGGCGTTTGCTAGCGATTAAAAGTAAGCTTTTAACGAAATGCCGTGAAAACGCTAAACGTTAGGTATACCAATTATTTAGCGCGTTTTTTAGCGTCAAAAGGCTTGCAATTGAAATTTTAGCCGTTTATAATTGGACTATACCAATAAACGACTTGAATTTTTAAATGATGAGGAGATAATCATGATGAAAATTATTAAAGTGAAAGATCAAGTAGAAGGCGGCCAAAAAAGCTTTGAAATCTTCAAAGAAGGTTTAGCAAACAACGCTAAAGTATTCGGTTTGGCAACTGGTAGTTCACCAATTAAATTCTACGAAACATTAGTGGCTAGCGACTTAGATTTCACAGGTTGCACATCCGTGAACTTGGACGAATATGTTGGCTTATCAGCTGATGACGACCAAAGTTACCACTATTTCATGAAGAAGAACTTATTCGACAAGAAACCATTTACTAAATCATACTTACCAAACGGCTTAGCAAGCGACATTTCTGCTGAATTAAAACGCTATGACCAAGTGATTGCTGATAACCCAGTTGATATCCAAATCTTAGGGATCGGCCAAAACGGTCACATCGGCTTCAATGAACCCGGTGCTGCGTTTGACAGCAATACACAAGAAGTGCAATTAACAGAATCAACAATCAAAGCTAACGCACGTTTCTTCGAAAATGAAGCAGATGTACCAACAAAAGCAATCTCAATGGGGATTGGCTCAATCTTAAAAGCTAAGAAAATCGTCTTGTTCGCATATGGCAAATCAAAAGCTGAAGCCATCAAAGGCACAGTAGAAGGCCCACAAACAACAGACGTCCCAGCAAGTGCATTACAACTACACGACGACGTGACAATCATCGTAGACGAAGCAGCAGCAAGCTTGTTAAGCAAATAGAGTGCGACAGCAGGCGGTTATGCTCTGAGGATTAGTGGCATATCGTGAATGAGCGGCAAAGCCGATCGTTTTCGATATGTAACTAACCGGAAGAGTATGCCTGATGGAGCCCGTTTCAAAATAAGAGTGCGTTTGAAACGGGTATCTTCTGAGCATTAACTGGATTTGACGAATTGACGATGAAATCGTCGATTTGCCAAATTTGGTTAAGCGCAGGAAGATATTTCAAAAAGCCCGTTTCAAAACAGAGTGCGTAGCCAGCCGGGTATATCCCGAGGATTAACACAGGATGGCGAATGATTGCGTCAGCAATCGTTTGACATTCAGGGTTAACCGCAAGGATATGGATGACGGAGCACATTTCCACCACAAAAAAATCCCCCACATCAAATCACGATGTGGGGGATTTTTTGATTGCATTATTTCAATGTTGCCATCACTTTAGCCATTGCGGCTTGTTGATAGGCGATTGCTGCTTTTTTAGCAACCGCTTGTTGTTGATCAGCAGTCATTGCTGGATTGGCTTGCATAGCAGCCATCACAGCTTGTTTACCGGCATTTTCTGCGCCAGTTTTAAGTTGTGCTTGTTGACCTTTTAATGCTTTAGCGAGTTGTTTAGCTTGAACATCACTTAGAACGAACCAGCCTTTAGCAACCTTAAATGTGTTGTGACGACTTACGAATTCGTGGTCGTTACCAGAAATTCCGAACCAGAATTTAGCCGTATTATTTTGATAAACGCGGTATTTGGTGGTTGTCACTAAGACTGCTTTATCAGCATTTTTTTGAACACTGTTGGTTGTCTTTTCAGTTTGGGTTGCTTTGGGTTTACTTTGGTTGGCATCGGTCCGATAAAGATAGACTTTTTCAGTGCCGTTACCAAGTGGGTGATAGAGAAGCATTGACATGCCCTTCGCATCTGCGCTTGAAACGAGCGTGTGCGTCTTAGTTTCGGTCACAGTTTTCATTCCGTAATGATTGTGATCATTTTGGACGATGAAAACGAGTGAAGCGATAAATGTGAGTCCAAAGATGGTCATTAAGATTGGTCGCCACATCTTTTGACCGAAAATCGATGAAAAGAATAATGCGAGTGTGCTGATAACGAGTGTAATGACGATCATGCCTTGGCACCCCCATTAATCGTAGATTTCTTTGAAGAGAGGAAGAATGTGATGATGAAGCCAATCACACAGAAAATCACAGCAACGATGAAGGCTGCGTGATAACCAGAAAGGGTGGCATCAATCATCTTATCGCGGAAGGCCAATGGTAATGTCTTGACCATGTGTGTGCTTGGCATATTGCCTTTTGTAACACTAGAAAGCACACTGATTAAAATGGCTGTTCCGATTGAGCTGGCAACTTGGCGGAAAGTATTATTAACAGCTGTCCCATGACTAATTAAGTTCATTGGTAAAGCGTTCATTCCGGAAGTTGTGACAGGCATCATCACCATTGAAATCCCAAACATCCGGACAGCGTATAACACAACGATGTAGATGATTGGGGTAGTAGCTGTTAGGAAGATGAATGGCGCAGTTGCAGCCATCAATAAGAACATCCCGGTCATTGCTAAGCGTTTGGCACCATACTTATCAAAAATACGGCCCGTAATTGGCATCATAATCCCCATCATGAGGGAACCAGCTAATAACGTTAAGCCTGAATGGAAGGCAGATTCGCCACGAATGTTTTGAATGTATAGTGGCAAGACCATTTCGGCACCGACCATCGCCATGTTCGTCACACCACTTAAAATAGCGGCAATTGTGAAGACAGGTGATTTGAAAACGCGGAGTTCCAAGAATGGGTTTTCCATCGTGAGTTGGCGCCAGATGAATAAAGCAATTACCACAACGCCAATTGCTAAGGTTGTGAGAACGAGCGCATCGCCCCAGCCTTTATCGCCAACTTCTGAGAAGCCATAAAGCAAGCTCCCGAAGCCGACAGTTGATAAAATAATTGAAGGGACATCAATTTTAGGTTTTGAAAGTTGAATAACACTCTTCATTTGGAAACTAGCGAGGACTAAGACGAGAATCACGATTGGAATAATCATGCCGAATAAAACACGCCAGTTGTATGAATCGATAATCCAGCCTGAAAGGGTAGGCCCTAAAGCAGGTGCCAGGCCGATAACAATCCCGGCCATCCCCATGGCTGTTCCCCGTTTTTCAGGTGGGAAGATGGTGAGCATAATGGTTTGCAAAATGGGCATTGAAATCCCAACACCAGCAGCTTGAACAAGCCGGCCGATTAATAGAGTTGCAAATGAGCTCGTTGGTGCGATGTAACAGATAATAGTCCCGATTAAGAAGACAGTCATTGCTGACATGTAGAGGACTTTTGAATTGAATCGGTTAATTAACCAAGCACTAATGGGGATCATAATCCCGTTGACTAGTAAGAAACCGGTTGTGAGCCATTGAACGGCTGAGGTGGACACATCGAATGCTTTCATTAATGTGGGGAAAGCAGTTGATAAAATCGTCTGGTTCAAGACGGTACAGAAAGTACCAATCAATAAGACCAAGACTAAGACTGTCCGATTATATGGTTTCCCATGAATATCTAATGGTCTAGCGTCTGACAAGATAAAAATCTCCTTTGTGTGTTTTTGTTGATGCGATTTATTAGTTTAGACGCATTTGGTATCTTTGTCAAGTAAGTTGACAAAGGTGTTATTTAACTTGACAATCCCAATAGATTATCTATAATGAAAAATAATAATAGGAATGGAGTGGGGACTTGCAAAAAGACCTTTTTTTAAAGTTAATAGATACGGATCGATTGATTTTTGGGATTAGTGAAGTTTGTAAAATGGCGGGGGTTACACCGCGTCAACTCCGCTACTGGGAGCAAAAAGGATACATTAAAGCGCGTGAATTGGATGGCAATAAGGCCCGCGAGTACGACGCGCAAACAATGATTAAGGCGATCTTTATCAAGCATTTCTTAGATGAAGGCTACACGCTAGGGGTTGCTGTACAGAAAATTCAAAAACACATGGATAACATGAAGGTTGTTCGTTCGATAATTCGGGAACATTTTGAGGGGATTGAAGAGATTGATGGCGAAATGGCTGTTAATCTCGGTTACTTCGATGAAACAAAGCAACAAATCTTATACGCAATTGTCAAAGATGGGCATTCAACGTTTAAGCTGATGCCTGCTGATAAATGAAGGCAATCAAAAAAACGGTCCAAAGCGATTAAGCTTTGGACCGTTTTTGATTGCTAAATGTGTTCTATCAGCCATATCCTTCCGGTTAACCCTGAGCCGCAAACGATTGCTACGCAATCATTCACAACTTTGTATTAATCCTCGGTGGATACCCGACTTACGTCACACTCTACCTTGTTAATCTGTAAATTGCATCTGCATAGATTGCAATGGCATTCATGATATCTTCAATGTGCATATATTCATTTGCTTGATGCATCACATTTTCGCGTTCTTCTGGTAAGGCACCGAAAGCAACACCACGTTCTAAGATACGACCATATGTGCCACCACCGATAACTTGTTCGTGACCTTTAAGACCAGTTTGTTCTTCGAAGACGCTTAATAATGTTGCAACCAATGGATCGTCACCAGGCACGTAATGTGGTTCTTGTGCATGACCGTCAATTGTTACGTCAGCAAGATCACTAAGTGTGTTTGCTAAACCGTCGCGTGTGCTTTCAGCAGTCACACCTTTAGGATAACGGACGTTCAAGAGCACTGTTGCTACACCATCTTGTGTGTAGTTGAAGACTGCAGGACATGCTGTTAAGTCGCCCATCACATCATCTGTGTGGTTGATGTTTAAGAGGTGCCCACGTGAATCTTCGTGCATTAAGCGGGCAATTGTTCCGATGTAGTTGCCACCTTTAGTATCTAAGGCAAAGTCAGCTAAGAAAGTTGCCAAGTGTGTTGCAGCATTTACGCCGGCTTTTGGTTCTTGAGCATGTGAACCTTTACCGATTAAGTCGATGATTGTTTGGTCACCGTCAGTTGTGATTGTCCCTTGTAACTTGTGGTCGGCAACATAGGCGTCAAACTTAGCTTGGAAATCAGCTGGCATTGCACCCGTTAAGATGGCTTTAGCTGTTTGTGGCACCATGTTGGCGCGTAAACCAGATTTGAAGCTAACCAATGTCATATCGCCATCAGCACCGTCAACTGGTTTGAAAGTCATGAGGTATGACACAATCCCTTTTTCACCATTGATGATTGGGAAGTTTGCATCTGGCGAAATTGCAAAGTCAGGTTTTGGTTCAACTTCGAGGTAACGGTTGATCCCAACCCATTCACTTTCTTCGTCAGTCCCAACGATAAAGTGCACTTTTTTGTTTAATTCGATACCGTTGTCTTTTAATAATTTCAAAGCATAATATGCTGCGATTGAAGGCCCCTTATCATCTGATGAACCGCGGGCATAAATCTTACCGTCTTTGATCACTGGTTCAAATGGGTTTGTTTCCCAACCGTCACCGGCAGGCACAACGTCCATATGACCTAAAATCCCGAATATTTCGTCGCCACTACCGAGTTCAATGCGACCTGCAACGTTTTCAACATTCTTTGTTGTAAAACCGTCGCGGTCAGCGATTGCTAAGAATTGTAGCAAGGCATCGCGGGGGCCAGGGCCAAGTGGTGCGTCGTCTTCTTTATGGTCAACGTCGCGCGCACTATTAATCTTGAGTAAACTTGTTAAGTCAGCAAGCATTTGATCCTTATACTTTGCTGCTTCTTGTTGCCAATTCAATGTCATTGCAGTCCCAGCTTTCATTGTTAAATTTTAACCAAAAAACGGTTAATTAATTATTAATCTATTCACATTTTAGCATATTATTACAAATTTAAAAAGCGCTTGCCATTAAAAAATAAAAGGTTCACAAAGTCTCCATGAACCCTTTAAGGTTAGTGCTTCTTTAAAATCCGAAGTGCGTTTAAAATCGCGATTAACGTTACCCCGACATCGGCGAAAACGGCTTCCCACATTGTGGCAATTCCAAAGGCGCCTAATAATAAGAAGATGCCTTTGACCACTAATGCGAAAATGATGTTTTGCCAAACGATGCGGCGGGTGTACTTGGCGATCGAAATCGCAGTTGCTAATTTTGTCGGTTCATCGGACATCAAGACGATATCGGCAGCTTCAATAGCGGCGTCAGAACCTAACCCGCCCATAGCAACGCCCACGTCGGCACGGGCTAAAACGGGTGTGTCGTTGATTCCGTCACCAACAAAGACGATTTTTCCGTTGGTAGCGCGGTCTTCTGTGAGTTTGGCGACGGCGGCCACTTTATCTTGCGGCAGAAGTTCGCTTTGATACTTATCGATACCTAAGACGGCGCTGACTTGTTGCGCAACGGGTTGGTTATCGCCAGTCAACATAATTGTTTGATGAATCCCGGCGTGTTTTAGCTGCGCGACAGCCGTTTGTGCATCTGGTTTGACGGTGTCCGCAATGACGATATACCCCAAGTAGCGGTTGTTGTAAGCAACATGGACACTGGTGCCCACTTCACTAGGTGTGAGTGTTGCGATGCCACTGGCTTGTAACCAACTAGCCTTACCAGCTTGTAAAAGTTGTCCGTTGAGTTGCCCGCTAATCCCGTGACCAGCGGTTTCTTGGACGTCAGATAACGTCTTTGTGAGTGGCGTTTGGTTAGCTGCTAAAATCGATTGACCAATTGGATGGGTCGAGTGTTGTTCGACAAGGGCAGCTAGTGCTAAAAGTTCATCAGGTTGTTGATCGACCGAATGAACGGTGGTGACGCTGAAACTACCTTGGGTCAATGTCCCAGTCTTGTCGAAAACAACGGTTTGGACATCGTTTAAAGCTTCGAGATAATTACTCCCTTTAACCAGGATGCCGTTTTTAGAAGCCGTTCCAATCCCAGCGAAAAAGCCGAGTGGAATTGAAATGACGAGGGCACATGGACAAGAAATCACTAAGAAAATCAATGCCCGATAGAGCCAATCGCCAAATGGAGCACCGAATAAAAGGGGCGGTACAATGGCCATGATGGCTGCAATGCCGACAACAATTGGTGTGTAGACTTTGGCAAACCGCGTGATGAAGTTTTCAGTAGGCGCTTTTTGACTGCTTGCATTTTCGACAAGGTCTAAAATCTTAGCGATGGTTGAATCAGCATAAGGTTTCGTGACTTCAAGCGTTAATAAACCTGATTGGTTAATCGTCCCACTGAGTAGTTCATCACCAGGATGAAAGGCGCGAGGAACAGATTCACCGGTAATAGCTGAGGTGTCCACGTAACTGTCGCCGGTAGTAATCACACCGTCGAGCGGGACTTTTTCCCCTGGTTTCACCACGATGTGTTCGCCAACCTGAATTGCTTCGGGTGCAACAACTTCGGTGGTGCCATCAGCCGCTAACCGATTGGCGATGGTTGGTTTAATTGCCACTAAGTTAGCAATTGAGCGCCGGGAATGATTAACCGCTAATGATTGGAAATATTCACCAACTTGATAGAATAACATGACACCAACGGCTTCGGCATATTGTCCGATTCCAAAGGCCCCAATGGTTGCAATTGACATTAAGAAATGCTCATCGAACCATTCGCCGTGGAGAATATTTTTGATTGCGGTCCAGACGATATCGTAGCCGATGACTACAAAGGCAGCTAGGAGCAACGTGGTTTTAGCTGGCGCGCTTAGAGGGACAAGATAAGAAATCGCCAAGCCTAAAGAGCTGACGAGAATTCGGATGAGATCATAATTAATCGCATGTTTTGCGGGGGATGGTTCTGGGGTTGGTGATTGTTGAATCCCCACATCTGGTTCAATGGTTGGCAAAAGAGTAGCGAGTTGTTGTTCGAATTCCGTAACAGCTTCTTGGCCGGTCAGTTCATAGTTTAATTTTTGAGTGGTGAAATTGACGGAGCAACTTTTAACGTTGGCCATCTTGTTAACGTTCTTTTCAATTTTAGTAGCACATGCGGCACAATCGATGCCGGTTAATTGAAGTTGTGCCATGTTATTTAGGCCTCCTTGTTGAGTGAAAAGCTAAATCGTAATCTTTACTAAATAAACAAACATATGAGCATATATTCATATGTTGACTATAAGATACCACCAAACACGATAGAATGCAATCGAGATGATGGGTTTGGGACATTAAAAAAAGCACCGACCAAAGTGAATTTGATCGGTGTCAATAGGATCCTTAGTGTTCGTTGACGTGGGCGATAACTTGCGAAAAGATATTGATGACATGGTTGTCAGCTAATGAATAGAAAACTTCCTTGCCTTCTTTACGACTTTTTACCAGTTTCGCTTGCTTGAGTGCACGTAATTGATGTGAAATTGAGGATTGCGACATCTCTAACACACTGACAATATCGCTCACCCGCAATTCGGATTGAAAGAGGGCGTACAAGATTTTAGCGCGTGTTTTATCGCCTAGTATTTTAAAAAGAATTGAGATGTGATCAAGTGTTTCTTCCTTTGGAAGAGTATTTTGGACGGAACGAATCAATTGTTCATAATCGGATGTCATAAAAGGTGACCTCGTTAGAATTTAATGGTAGTTAGTTGTAGAGAACGGGCAAACTGGTTAAACAGTTGCGCGTCGACTGGTGGTTGTTGGGGCAATTGCAGTGGCAGTGCTGGGTTAATCAGTAAGTTGGTTGGCCGCAATTGTTGGGGAATTTCACGGTAAAAGTGGGTTACCATCAGCGATTGGTTTGGGTTGAAGTCGATTAATGCTTGGCGACTCTTGAACCAACCGCTAGCGACTTTCAACCAGACTTGATTACCAACATAGCGCACTCCTAAAATTTGCTGTTGTGAATTGGCACTAAGACAACCGGTTGTCTGGGTGGGGTGTAGCGGGTTATTCCAAGTAGCGACAATGTTCGCAGTTGGTTTAATCTGCGCCGTTTTACCCACCAATAAAGCAGCGGCTTTCGCTGTTTCACCGACGTTGATGCTGTCGCTGAGGACAAAGCGGTTAGTGCCAATGCGGTAGTAAGTTTGATCGGCAATTGTAACGGCTTCGGTGATGTTGTAGATATGGCCCGCTTTAGCCGGCTTTTTATTGAGGGTTGGTTCATATGGATTTTCAACGGTGGGGAGGTCTTGAACGTCATTGACTTGCCCAATTGTGTCGATGGCTTCACTTTCTGCTTGATCCTGTGCGGCCTGATAGTGGCGTCCCAGTGCCGGATAGTTCGTGACCACGCCGTCGACATTTAGGTTGACTAACCAGTTCCAAGTCGCTTGGTTTTCAGACATCTCATTCCAGACATACACTTTTTGATGGAGATAATGGAGCTGTTTAATGATGGTTGGGGTGACGAGGGATGATGAGATGTTAATCCCGTCGGCGTATTTAAAACTCTCGAATGAGATCCGCTGTAAACTGCCAACGATAAAAATGCGGGGAATCTCTGGCATTAAACGTTGCATGTTTTGCAGACTAGCGAGGGAAAAGGAATGGACCATAACGCGGTCTTGCATGTGATATTGTTGAATCAGCGCCACGAGTTTTGCTTCCATGTCCTGCGGATTTCCCTTTTTGGTTTTCTTGGTTTCGATGAGGAATTTCGCATTTGGGTTGTTTTGATAGTGCTCAAATAATTGATCGACGCTGTGTGGTGGTTCCCCGTTACTCATTTTGAGTTCACTGAGCTTGGCAAAAGTATTTTGCGAAACAATCGCATCGGTCCCCGTGACGCGTTGTAAGTTACGGTCGTGGGAGATGACTAAGACGCCATCTTGAGATTCGTGTAAATCGAGTTCGACATAGTTAGCGCCTTGCGAAAAGGCCATGTCAATACTTTGAAATGTTTCTTCGGGTGCGTTGATGGGGTCGCCACGATGAGCGACAACGGTAAAACCGGTTAAAAACCAGAAACAAAGGCTTGTTAATACTAAAAGCCCCCATCGTGAATGTTGCTGTGACAAATCAATGGCCTCCTCAATTGATAAAAACTACTCTTTTTAAGATACCATTATTCCTTTCAAATGCCTACGATTGTTACAGAACTTTAAAGAAACGGATAAATAAATTAAAAATAACAATTGACAACGCTTACATTAGGCGGTATATTATGTTTGTAAGGTACTTATGCAATTACCTTTTTATCAATTCTCTTTCTCTCTTATGCCAACCACTATCTGCGGGTAGTGGTTTTTTTGTGTACATATTGGTAGAATAAACGTAACTGAAATCGGATTAGAATAGGAAGTAACACAATGGCGGAGAAGTACCAAACATTTGATATTATTGAAGAAATTACGCGCTTAGATGGCACAACGTATTATGAATTGGCTAACATCTTTATGAATGGGCGTGCCGAACTAGCGGCTAACCGGGGATTTATTAAGCAAGTCCGGATTTTACAACTCAACATTCCGCATTCGAATGCGGTCCAAACTTACGAAGCTTACATTAATGAACGTTACACAATGCCTGCGGTTGATTTTGACCACTGGGAAGAATGGGAAAAAGAAGACGGCGCAGTTGCGCAAGCCTTTCAGGAGATTTTAAAAGCAAATCATATTGGTTAGGTGGGATTGTGAATGACTTATTTCACAGCGGATACGCATTTTTTTCACGCCGAATTATTAGGTAATAATGATTTTGCGCCGCGTCCGTTTAAAGATGTAGCTACGATGAATGCAACGATTATTGCTAACTGGAATCAACGGGTGCAAGCTGACGACCAGGTTTATTTGTTGGGTGACGTCGCAATGGTGCCCAATAAGCCGAGTGCTTTTGCTGAAGTCGCTGCTGTGTTAGAGCAGTTGAATGGGCAGCTGATTATTATTAAAGGTAATCATGATAACCGTGCTTTTTTGAAATATTTGGCGAAACATGATGCGGGATTATCAGCTGGCAAGGCGCATTATCAATTTGCTGATGTCGGTGAGCTAATTAAGATCAATCACCATCAGTATTTTTTAACCCACTATCCGTTATTATTGGGAAAGGTCCAACAGACGTTCAACTTGCACGGACATATTCATCATTATATGTTGCCGATTGCAGAGAATATCAATGTCGGGATTGATGCACCAGAGCGCGAATTATTACCTGAACGGGTGCCGTTTGGAACACCCCTTGCGGCAAATGAGATTGAAATCATTTTTGAACGCAAACAAGCCGCGCTGGCAAACCCCAGCCACGACTAGCTGAAGGGAGTAAGCAAAATGGAAACAATTCATATTTTACACACGAATGACTTACATTCACATTTTGAAAATTGGCCCAGAATGCGGCGCTTCCTCTTAGAACATCAAGCAGCATACCGAAAGCAAGGGGATACGGTCTTGACCTTCGACATCGGGGATGCAATGGATCGTAGTCATCCATTGACTGAAGCAACGAATGGTCAGATTAATACCGAGTTACTCAATCAAATTGGGTATGACGGAGTAACGATTGGAAACAATGAAGGAATCGGTAATAGTCATGCTGATCTGGAACATTTGTATGATAAGGCGAATTTCCCGGTATTACTGGCTAATCTGTATGAACAAGCAACAAACGAAAGGCCAGCATTTGCGCAATCTTACCGACTAATGACGACCGATGCTGGAACGCGGGTAGCAATTATTGCCTTGACCGCACCATTTTTCTTAACTTATCGGCCGAATGGTTGGGAACCGACGACTGTCAGTGAAGAGTTGCCGCGGCAATTAGCGGCGATTGAAGGTCAATATGACATCTTAATCGTCCTATCACATCTTGGGATTACGACTGATAAGTGGCTGGCGGAACAATTCCCTGAGATTGATGTCGTCTGTGGTGCGCACACGCATCATCTTTTAGAAGAGGGGCTGCTGGTTAATCAAACCTTATTGACGGCTGCCGAGAAGTACGGTCATTACCTTGGTGATATCACGCTTGAACTGGATGATCAGCACCATGTGATGCATAAAAGTGCTCGGACGGTTTTAACCGCGGACTTACCAGTTGTGAAGACTGACGCAGCAGAAATTGAAGGCTACCTGAAAAAGGGGCACGCACAATTAGCCGCCGAGCATGTTGCCAAGTTGCCACACGCTTTTAAAATCAACGCAATTGGTGAATCAGAAATGATGACGACCGGTTTAAAGGCAATTGAAGAAGCGACCAGCACTGAAGCTGCCGTATTGAATACTGGCTTGTTCTTGCAAGATTTGCAGGCTGGGATTGTTACTAAAGATGATTTGCAAACTCAATTACCGCATCCAATGCATCTGATTAAAGTGACGCTCAAAGGGTATGATTTGTGGCGGATGGTGCTTGAAATGGAGAAAAACCGGCTCTTTTTACGCAAGTTTCCTATTAAAGGGATGAGTTTCCGTGGTAAAATCTTTGGAGACATCGTTTATGACGGGATAGCGGTTGATATGAAATTGCGGCGCGTCTTTTGGCATGGGCAAGAAATTGATCCAGAAGCCAGCTATACGTTGACGACCGTCGATCATTATCTATTCATTCCATTCTTTCCAACAATTGAGATTGTTGGCGAGACCGAGATCGTGTTCCCTGATTTTCTCAGAGACGCGGTCGCTAAATATTTAAGTAAACATTATCCCTTATAAGGGAAGAGGAGGTTCGCTGTGGCGGATACGAAAAACAGTCCCAAGATTGCCAAGAAAGTGACCAAGGCGATTGAAAAAGAAATGATCGCTTCAGCCAAACAACCGGAAGTGCCACAACACGTTGTCATGAAGACTGAAACCACGCTTGAGATTGATAAATGTGCTTATGAAGTCGTTGTGAACTATCGTGAAGGCTTCGACGCTGAAAAGTTGAACGAACGCTATAATGAAGTGTTGGCTAAGTACGATTATATTGTGGCTGACTGGGGCTTTGAACAACTGCGTTTGAAGGGCTTTTACAAAGCAACCAACAAACGCGCTAATAAAGATCAATTAATCAATACGTTACAAGATTATCTATACGAATACTGCAACTTTGGTTGTGCCTACTTTGTTTTGGAACGTCAAGGCAAGCCAATCATTAAGAATGAGAATCGGCGGAGTAATCGCCAACGTGGTCAGCAACGGCGTCGGCGTCAAAAGCCAGGTTTTACAGAACGGAAAGTCACCGATAACAAGCAAAAAGTGACTAAAGAACGCCCTCAAAAGGCGGTAACCGAGAATCAAAAATCAGTTAATAAGCGTCATTTTAAGATCCGTCCTTTGGAACACAATAAAAAGTAAAACGTAATTGGAGTTAGACAACTATGACAAACACAGATTATGCAGGGTATTTAATTGATTTAGACGGCACCGTGTATCGCGGCCGTGATCGGATGCCAGAAGCCAAAGATTTCATTGAACGCCTACAAGCAAAACAAATTCCGTTCATGTTTTTGACGAACAACACTACGAAATCACCAGCTGCTGTGATTCAGAATTTGGCGGATAACCATGACATTCATGCGGCAGTTGACCAAGTGTATACCCCTTCTTTGGCAACGGCGCGCTATCTATTGAATTTAAACGGTGGTACAGCGAATGGCAAAACGGTCTACGTGATTGGAGAACTCGGTTTGAAGCAGGCTCTATCAGATGCCGGTTTTAGAACCAATGAATTCGATCCAGACTACGTGGTAGTTGGTTTGGATTATGATGTGACTTATCACAAGTTTGAATTAGCAACGTTAGCGATTAAGCGCGGTGCATTATTCATCGGCACCAATGCGGATACGAATTTACCAAACGAACGCGGGCTAGTGCCAGGTGCTGGTTCAGTGATTGCGATGGTTGAACGGGCAACGCAACAAAGTGCACTCTATATCGGTAAGCCTGAAAAAATCATTATGGAAATGGCCTTAGAGCAATTCGGCTTGACGAAGGAACAAGTGGTGATGGTTGGCGATAACTACAATACAGATATCAAGGCTGGCTTGAATGCAGGGATGGATACGTTGTTAGTTTACACTGGTGTTTCAACGCCAGAGGATGTGGCAAAAGAAGCCTTGCAACCAACGCATATCATTAACGACTTAACCGAATGGGACGTTTAAAGCGGGTTAGAAGTACCACTAGTTGGGCGGCGTTGTATTTGGCGTTAGTCAGCAGTGCGATTTTAATAACGTTATTGTTAAGCTGGGCACTTTATCCGCTAGTGAGTCACTACCTCGATCTAGCGAGTCAACGGGAATTAACGCAACCGCGGCTGATGATGAACTTTAACCGGTTAATGGGCTACTTACTTGTGCCATGGCAACCACGCTTACAACTACCTGACTTTCCAATGTCATTGGATGGTCGGCAACATTTTGTTGAAGTGAAACGCTTGTTTGGTTTAGCAGTAGTTATTTGGCTAGTAACGATTGGAGCGGCGATTCAGCATTGGCGGAGTCGGCGCAAGACCAATCGGGTTTGGCAATACGTCCGCCCAATGCAAGTTGCTCTTGTGGTGCCACCCATATTAGGGTTTATTGCTAGTATGAATTTCGATCGGTTTTTCATTACGTTCCACGAATTATTGTTTCGCAATCTGAACTGGCAGTTTGATCCAATCACTGATCCGATTATCTTAGTGTTACCGGAAGTCTATTTTGGCCTTTGTTTTGCACTCTTCTTCATTTTGTTAGAGGGTAGTTTTGCTTGGCTGTTATGGCGCGGTAAACGTGCGCTATAACGTTTGGCTTTTTATTAAGAAAATGCAAAAGTGATTGCTTTGATGCATGGATTCGGTATCCTAATAAGGGATATATTTTTAAATTGAAAAAGAGTATAGGAGAAATCGCATGACGCAGTTAATTGATTTTGTTTTACATATTGATTCCCACCTGGTCAACATTGTTAATCAGTTCGGCAACTGGACCTATGTCATCTTGTTTGCCATTATCTTTGTTGAAACCGGGGCGGTTATCTTACCGTTTCTACCGGGGGACTCGCTTTTATTTGCCGCTGCTGCTTTGGCAGCCCGGACTGATAATGACTTGAATGTCTGGCTGTTTGCTGCCTTGTTCTTAATCGCCTCAATTGCGGGTGATTCATTGAATGAACAAATTGGCCAACGGGTCGGTTTAGCCGCCACGAAGAATCGGTTCTTCGGCAAGTTTATCAATACCGAGAAAATTGAAGAGGCGCAGGTCTTCTTTGATAAGTATGGTGGTAAAACCATTGCAATTGGCCGTTTCATGCCGATTATTAGAACATTCGTTCCATTTGTTGCCGGTGGGAGCCAGATGGCCTTCATGAAGTTCTTCCGTTACGACGTGATTGGGAGTATCTTGTGGGTGACACTCTGTTGCGGAGCTGGTTACTTCTTCGGAAACATTGCTGTTGTGCGTGAACATTTCTCACTCGTTGTGTTAGGGATTATCGGGGTCTCATTGATTCCGATGGTTATCACAGCGGTTAAGAGTCAAATGAAAAAAAATAATGCTTAATAAAATACTAAAAAGTCCTGCATCAACGGTTAAAACGTTGATGCAGGGCTTTTTTAAAACGTGCTTTAGCTAGCAACTTCTTCCGTTTAGCCACGGTTTGCAAACGGTCGGCTGTGCGGCTCATTCACTAACCGATGCTATACTCAGAAGCTAACCGCTAGTTAAAGCACTCTTATCGAAACGTGCTCCATAAGCCACCTTCTTCCGGTTAGCTACGGCCAGTAAATCATCGACTGCGTCGCTAATTTACTGGACTAGGCTAATCCTCAGAAGGTAATCGGGCATATTGCGCACTCTTACATAATGGACGTGCTGTGTAGTGGTTGGCGTTTTTCTGGGTAGAGATTCGTTAGTAACTCAGTCACAGCCATTGGTGCTTCACCAAATCCGCTGGCAATTAACTTCACTTTACCAGGGTAGGTAGCAATATCGCCGATCGCATAGATGTTCGGGATGTTCGTCTCGAGTTGTTGGTTAACAGCGACTTGATGGTGGTCCAATGTTAATCCCCAATCACGGAGAATTCGAGTATCAGAGATAAACCCATAGTTAACAAGGAGTTTGTCAATTGTTAGCTGCTCTTGATCGGTTGATTTCATCTTATTTAAAGTTAATGCGAGTTGTTGGTTCATTTCGGTCAAACTATCGATTAAAAACGGCGTCTTAATTTGGACAGTTGATTGTTTGAGTGCTTCAACGCTACTTTCAAGCCCGCGGAATTGATCCCGACGGTGAATTAAATAGACTTGTTTAGCCACTTTTTCGAGCATTAGTGCCCATTCAATGGCCGAATCACCACCGCCAGCAACGGCAACGGTTTGATCTTTGAACTGCGCCATTTCTTTTGCGAAGTAGTGAATATAGTGATTTTCCCATTCTGGATCGTAATCGACAGCGAGTTTCCGCGGTGTGAAAGCCCCGTTCCCAACGGCAATGATGATGCCTTTGGTGCGTGTCGTGCCCTTCGTTGTTTTAAGAACGAAAGTCCCATCTTCTTGGGGTTCGATACCTTGCACAGCAGTGGATAATTGCAAGGTTGGTTGGAAAAGTGCCAGCTGTTCAATTAAGTTTTCGGTGAGCTGTGCACCAGAGATACCACTGAAACCAGCGACATCATAGATTTGCTTTTCTGGATAGAGTGTTGCGACTTGACCACCGAGTTCGGGGAGACTTTCGATAATCTGAACATCGGCCTTGCGCATACCAGCATAATAGGCAGCAAACATTCCGACAGGACCGCCGCCAATAATGGTGATATCAAAGAGATGATTTGAATCAAGCATGAGATAACTTCCTTAATAGTAGATTTCTTAAATTAGTATACTAGAAAAAAATAAGGAAAGCATGTTTAATGAAATAATCGTAGTAATTTATGAAGCAATTCGCTATCATAATGATTGTGAGTCAAAACAAGGAGGACGATTAAATGACATATCCACAATTAGACCTTGCAAACTTTGCAGGGCCAACAGCTACTTTTGACACAAACCGTGGCGAATTTACAGTAGCACTTTTCCAAGACCAAGCACCTAAGACAGTAGAAAACTTTATCGGCTTAGCTGAAAAAGATTACTATGACGGTGTGATTTTCCACCGGGTCATCAACGATTTCATGATTCAAGGTGGCGATCCAACCGGTACTGGGATGGGTGGCGAAAGTCTCTGGGGCCAACCTTTCGAAGATGAATTCAACCAAGAAGTCTTTAACTTAAATGGTGCATTATCAATGGCTAATGCTGGTCCTAATACAAACGGCAGCCAATTCTTCATCGTAACAAACGAACATATCAACCAAAACATGTTGTCACAAATGCCAGGTGCTGGTTACCCAGAAGAAGTCATTACGGCTTATGAAAAGGGTGGTACACCTTGGTTAGATTTTAAACATACTGTATTTGGTCACGTCTTGAGTGGGATGGACGTTGTTAATAAGATCAACGCTACAGAAACAGGAATGCAAGACAAACCAGTTGAAGAAGTTATCATCAATCACATTACGATTAATCTTTAATTTTAATTGAAGAGGTGTTTTAGATGCTAGTAGGTGGAATTGAAGGAGGGGGCACGAAGTTTGTCTGTGCCGTAACAGATGGAAAAAATGGGATACAAGAACGAATTAGTATGCCAACCGAGACGCCGGAACAAACGATGCCACGGTTATTTGAATATTTTGATCAATTCGATCATTTAGATGCCATTGGTTTGGCATCGTTTGGCCCAATTGATGTTAACCCGAAATCAAAAACATATGGCTCAATCATCGATACACCCAAAGCAGGGTGGGAACACTATGATATCTTAGGAGCAATGAAAGCTCATTATCCTGATACCCAGTTTGCTTTTACAACGGATGTGAATGCCGCAGCCTATGGTGAATTGAAGATGGGCGCTGCTGATGGACTTGATAGTTGTGTTTACTTAACTGTCGGGACGGGGATTGGTGGCGGTGTTGTTGAACACGGTCAGATTTTACAAGGTTACAGCCATCCTGAAATCGGCCACATGTTAATTCGGCAACAACCAGAAGATTCATACGAAGGGACATGTCCTTATCACCACAATTGTTTGGAAGGCTTAGCAGCTGGTCCAGCAATCGAACGCCGTTGGGGCAAGAAAGGCCACTTATTGCCGGCTGATCATCAAGCATGGCAAATGGAAGCTGACTATTTAGCTCAAGCCTGTGTAAATATTGCTTTAATGCTATCGCCAGAACGAATTGTCTTCGGTGGTGGGGTGTCGAAACAAGCCCAACTATTCCCAATGATTCGTGAATCCTTTAAACGTCAAATGGCAGGTTATGTGCAAACGCCTGACCTTGATGACTACATCGTGCATGTTGCATTAGGGGATGACGCTGGGATTACTGGGGCACTTTTACTAGCAGCTGATCAACTTTAGTTAAATGAGAACCTGAGGGATGTTTCCTCAGGTTCTTTTTACATATTATAGAAGGAATTGTATAAAAGGTCTTAGCCGATAGCTTGCCTTTTACTAACTGGAAGGCTTAAAATAGATAGGAATATTGAAATGGAGGAAAATATGGGTTATCGAATTGGACAAAAGATTACAGGTACTGTAACAGGCATTCAACCATATGGTGTATTTGTTTCATTAGATGCAACGGTCCAAGGCTTAATCCACATCTCAGAATGTGGTCATGGTTTTGTTAAAGCGTTAGATGAACAGTTTAAAGTCGGTCAAGTGTTAGATGTATTAGTGTTAGATATCGATGAATACACACATAAGATTAGTTTGTCGTTACGTGCGCTACATAAAGCACAAGATTTAGCACCACAGCGTGCTAAGAAACACTATTGGACAAATCGCCGGATTCATATTGGGTTTGCGCCCATTGCAGAACGATTACCAAGATGGACTGAAGAAGCGATAGAAGACTTGAATAAGGGTGAGAATGTATGAGTGCTAAAGTAGCCGGAACGATTATGTATAAGACAGAGCAAGGACAATATGATTTTTTGGTCCAACCACAAGTTGATGCTTCTTATAAGATGCTGGTGACCAATAAGCAAGATGATCAAACACCACTTGCTGCTGTATTAATTGCAATCCAAGCACAGCTAAATATTGATGTTAACGAATTGAGATTGATCAATTTAGCGAATATTAACCTTGAAGGTGAGAACGTTTCGTTCTTTGTCTTTCAGTGGGGAGCTCATGAGACTGATTTTTATACCGAACAATTGAGAATAATTAGTGAAGCCGGTTTTCGATTTGCGAACCCTAGTGAGTTCACGGAATTACTGGATAAGTTAGAAGTCACGAGTGTCCCGCACTTGAATTAGTTCGGACAATCGGTGAATATCTATTCAACAATGTACGCTTTTGAAACTTTTTATATTTTTATTCAAAAAAAAGTAAACAATCGCTTGACGATGTCTTGGATTGTTGGTATAGTATTCTATGTTGTCAGCGAGAGAAAAGCTCATTGCTAACGAAATAACGGGTCAAACGAGATTGAATAAATATTCAAAAAATATTTATAAAAAACGCTTGACAGTGTTCGTTAGAAATGATATATTAATTAAGCTGTTTCAACACAGTAGATCTTTGAAAACTGAACAAAGTTTCGACAAACCAAATGTGTAGGGTCGCCCTTCGGGGCACAAAACATATTTGCAAAGTCAATTTCGCTAGCAAATAAATTAAGTAACAAAACAAGAGCTACAAACTTTTAATCGAGAGTTTGATCCTGGCTCAGGACGAACGCTGGCGGCGTGCCTAATACATGCAAGTCGAACGCACTCTCGTTAGATTGAAGAAGCTTGCTTCTGATTGATAACATTTGAGTGAGTGGCGGACGGGTGAGTAACACGTGGGTAACCTGCCCTAAAGTGGGGGATAACATTTGGAAACAGATGCTAATACCGCATAAAACCTAGCACCGCATGGTGTAAGGTTGAAAGATGGTTTCGGCTATCACTTTAGGATGGACCCGCGGTGCATTAGTTAGTTGGTGAGGTAAAGGCTCACCAAGACCGTGATGCATAGCCGACCTGAGAGGGTAATCGGCCACACTGGGACTGAGACACGGCCCAGACTCCTACGGGAGGCAGCAGTAGGGAATCTTCCACAATGGACGAAAGTCTGATGGAGCAACGCCGCGTGAGTGAAGAAGGTTTTCGGATCGTAAAACTCTGTTGTTGGAGAAGAACGTATTTGATAGTAACTGATCAGGTAGTGACGGTATCCAACCAGAAAGCCACGGCTAACTACGTGCCAGCAGCCGCGGTAATACGTAGGTGGCAAGCGTTGTCCGGATTTATTGGGCGTAAAGCGAGCGCAGGCGGTTTCTTAAGTCTGATGTGAAAGCCTTCGGCTCAACCGAAGAAGTGCATCGGAAACTGGGAAACTTGAGTGCAGAAGAGGACAGTGGAACTCCATGTGTAGCGGTGAAATGCGTAGATATATGGAAGAACACCAGTGGCGAAGGCGGCTGTCTGGTCTGTAACTGACGCTGAGGCTCGAAAGCATGGGTAGCAAACAGGATTAGATACCCTGGTAGTCCATGCCGTAAACGATGAGTGCTAGGTGTTGGAGGGTTTCCGCCCTTCAGTGCCGCAGCTAACGCATTAAGCACTCCGCCTGGGGAGTACGACCGCAAGGTTGAAACTCAAAGGAATTGACGGGGGCCCGCACAAGCGGTGGAGCATGTGGTTTAATTCGAAGCAACGCGAAGAACCTTACCAGGTCTTGACATCCTTTGACCACTCTAGAGATAGAGTTTTCCCTTCGGGGACAAAGTGACAGGTGGTGCATGGTTGTCGTCAGCTCGTGTCGTGAGATGTTGGGTTAAGTCCCGCAACGAGCGCAACCCTTATTACTAGTTGCCAGCATTTAGTTGGGCACTCTAGTGAGACTGCCGGTGACAAACCGGAGGAAGGTGGGGACGACGTCAAATCATCATGCCCCTTATGACCTGGGCTACACACGTGCTACAATGGATGGTACAACGAGTCGCGAGACCGCGAGGTTTAGCTAATCTCTTAAAACCATTCTCAGTTCGGATTGTAGGCTGCAACTCGCCTACATGAAGCCGGAATCGCTAGTAATCGCGGATCAGCATGCCGCGGTGAATACGTTCCCGGGCCTTGTACACACCGCCCGTCACACCATGAGAGTTTGTAACACCCAAAGCCGGTGAGGTAACCTTCGGGAGCCAGCCGTCTAAGGTGGGACAGATGATTAGGGTGAAGTCGTAACAAGGTAGCCGTAGGAGAACCTGCGGCTGGATCACCTCCTTTCTAAGGAATAATACGGAAAACCTTGTACATTTGCGAAGTCGAAACTTTGTTTAGTTTTGAGAGGTCTACTCTCATTGAATTAGGACGTTTTTTGGGCCTATAGCTCAGCTGGTTAGAGCGCACGCCTGATAAGCGTGAGGTCGATGGTTCGAGTCCATTTAGGCCCATTGTACTAAGAATTAAATAGTACCAACACGGGGGATTAGCTCAGCTGGGAGAGCGCCTGCTTTGCACGCAGGAGGTCATCGGTTCGATCCCGTTATCCTCCATTGATGACAATAGTCATCGAAACTTTGTTCTTTGAAAACTGGATAATAAGTAATATATTAGTTTTAAAAGCCGAGAAAACATTGCGTTTTAAAGAGTTTTTTAATAGAAATATGAATTAGTTCATATCGCTAAACTCAAATAATAACCCTTTACCGTAGGTAAAGTTAGGTTAAGTTATAAAGGGCGCACGGTGGATGCCTTGGCACTAGGAGCCGATGAAGGACGGTACTAACACCGATATGCTTCGGGGAGCTGTAAGTAAGCTTTGATCCGGAGATTTCCGAATGGGGGAACCCAATACCTTTAGTCGGGTATTATCATTAAGTGAATACATAGCTTAATGAAGGTAGACGCGGGGAACTGAAACATCTAAGTACCTGCAGGAAGAGAAAGAAAAATCGATTCCCTAAGTAGCGGCGAGCGAACGGGGAAGAGCCCAAACCAAGAAGCTTGCTTCTTGGGGTTGTAGGACAGAACATTGGAGTTACCAAGTTAAGTTGTAATCGAATCAGCTGGGAAGCTGAGTCAAAGAGTGTGATAACCACGTAGATTAAACAACTTAACCTCCGTTCTGGATCCTGAGTACGGCGGAACACGTGAAATTCCGTCGGAATCCGGGAGGACCATCTCCCAAGGCTAAATACTCCCTAGTGACCGATAGTGAACCAGTACCGTGAGGGAAAGGTGAAAAGCACCCCGGAAGGGGAGTGAAATAGATCCTGAAACCGTGTGCCTACAATTAGTCAAAGCTCGTTAATGAGTGATGGCGTGCCTTTTGTAGAATGAACCGGCGAGTTACGTTTATATGCGAGGTTAAAGTGAGAAGCTGGAGCCGTAGCGAAAGCGAGTCTGAAATGGGCGAGTGAGTATATAGATGTAGACCCGAAACCAAGTGACCTACCCATGTCCAGGTTGAAGGTGTGGTAAAACACACTGGAGGACCGAACCCACGTCAGTTGAAAATGGCGGGGATGAGGTGTGGGTAGCGGTGAAATTCCAATCGAACTTGGAGATAGCTGGTTCTCTCCGAAATAGCTTTAGGGCTAGCCTCGGAATATTGGATCATGGAGGTAGAGCACTGTTTGGACTAGGGGCCCGTCATGGGTTACTGAATTCAGATAAACTCCGAATACCATTGATTTAGTTCCGGGAGTCAGACTGCGAGTGATAAGATCCGTAGTCGAAAGGGAAACAGCCCAGATCACCAGTTAAGGTCCCAAAATTTATGTTAAGTGGAAAAGGATGTGGCGGTGCACAGACAACTAGGATGTTGGCTCAGAAGCAGCCACCATTTAAAGAGTGCGTAATAGCTCACTAGTCGAGTGCCGCTGCGCCGAAAATGTACCGGGGCTAAACATAATACCGAAACTGTGGGTGGACACGTAAGTGTCCGCGGTAGGAGAGCGTTCTAAGGGCGATGAAGCTAGATCGTAAGGACTAGTGGAGCGCTTAGAAGTGAGAATGCCGGCATGAGTAGCGAAAGATCAGTGAGAATCTGATCCACCGTATGACTAAGGTTTCCTGGGGAAGGCTCGTCCTCCCAGGGTTAGTCGGGACCTAAGGCGAGGCCGAAAGGCGTAGTCGATGGCCAACAGGTTGAGATTCCTGTACTAGTTTATTTTGTTTGAACGATGGAGGGACGCAGGAAGCTAAGGAATGCACACGACTGGAAATGTGTGTCTAAGCAACAAGTCTTGAGTTGAGTGAAATGCTTGATTCTTTAAGGACAAGTTGTAATGGGGAGCGAAATTAAGTAGCGAAGTTCCTGATGTTACACTGCCAAGAAAAGCTTCTAGTGAGAAATAAACTACCCGTACCGTAAACCGACACAGGTGGTCGAGGAGAATATCCTAAGGTGAGCGAGTGAACTCTCGTTAAGGAACTCGGCAAAATGACCCCGTAACTTCGGGAGAAGGGGTGCTGACCGTCAGGTCAGCCGCAGTGAATAGGCCCAAACAACTGTTTATCAAAAACACAGGTCTCTGCAAAATCGAAAGATGACGTATAGGGGCTGACGCCTGCCCGGTGCTGGAAGGTTAAGAGGATGAGTTAGCGTAAGCGAAGCCCAGAATTGAAGCCCCAGTAAACGGCGGCCGTAACTATAACGGTCCTAAGGTAGCGAAATTCCTTGTCGGGTAAGTTCCGACCCGCACGAAAGGCGTAATGATTTGGGCACTGTCTCAACGAGAGACTCGGTGAAATTATAATACCCGTGAAGATGCGGGTTACCCGCGACAGGACGGAAAGACCCCATGGAGCTTTACTGTAGCTTGATATTGAGTGTTTGTACAGTTTGTACAGGATAGGTAGGAGCCGTAGAAATCGGAACGCTAGTTTCGATGGAGGCGTTGGTGGGATACTACCCTAACTGTATGACCACTCTAACCCGCGCCACTTAGCGTGGCGGGAGACAGTGTCAGGTGGGCAGTTTGACTGGGGCGGTCGCCTCCTAAAGTGTAACGGAGGCGCTCAAAGGTTCTCTCAGAATGGTTGGAAATCATTCGTAGAGTGTAAAGGTATAAGAGAGCTTGACTGTGAGATTGACAAATCGAGCAGGGACGAAAGTCGGACTTAGTGATCCGGTGGTTCCGTATGGAAGGGCCATCGCTCAACGGATAAAAGCTACCCTGGGGATAACAGGCTTATCTCCCCCAAGAGTCCACATCGACGGGGAGGTTTGGCACCTCGATGTCGGCTCATCGCATCCTGGGGCTGTAGTCGGTCCCAAGGGTTGGGCTGTTCGCCCATTAAAGCGGTACGCGAGCTGGGTTCAGAACGTCGTGAGACAGTTCGGTCCCTATCCGTCGCGGGCGCAGGAAATTTGAGAGGAGCTGTCCTTAGTACGAGAGGACCGGGATGGACATACCTCTGGTGTACCAGTTGTGCCGCCAGGCGCATCGCTGGGTAGCTATGTATGGACGGGATAAACGCTGAAAGCATCTAAGTGTGAAGCCCCCCTCGAGATGAGATTTCCCATTCCTTTATGGAAGTAAGACCCCT